>NZ_JBFUPQ010000007.1:0-241051 GCF_041360655.1 Luteibacter sp. RCC_6_2
GCGCAGCGGCTTCCCTTCCCAAGGGACGGCACCGCCTGTCGCGCCGAGGGTGGCGCCCGGCAGCTCCCCCGCCACGCACACACCCCAACGCGAGGGCGAAGCCGAGCCCTCAGAATCACGAAGTACTGGCCCGCTGCCGCGGGATCGCCGCTGAAGCGGCTCCCACCAGGGTCGGTTTCCACCGGAGGGACAAAAAAAGAGCCCGGCTTTCGCCGGGCTCCTTTTTTACTGCTACTACCGATCTTGCAAGGATTACTGCTGAACCTGCAGTTCCGTGCGACGGTTGCGAGCGCGGCCTTCGGCCGTGTCGTTCGTGTCGATCGGGTTGTTCTCGCCGTGGCCGATCGGGCCTTCCAGACGATCCGCACCGATGCCGTGCGAGGTCAGGTAGTCGAACACGATCTTCGCGCGACGCTCGGACAGGCCCTGGTTGTACGCGTCCTTACCGACGCTATCCGTGTAACCGGCAACCGTGACCTTGACCTGCGGGTAACGCTGCAGGGTGTCGACAGCCTGGTCGAGGACGCCCAGCGATTCGCTGGTCGGCTCCTGCAGGGTGGGGCCGATGTTCGTCTCGCCCTTCTTCGGGCGGTCGAACTTGAAGTTGACACCGCGCAGGTCGATGACGACCTTCTGCGGGCAACCATCCGGACCGACGATCGTGCCAGCCGGGGTGGCCGGGCACTTGTCGTCGCAATCGTTCACGCCGTCGCCATCGCTGTCGAGGGTCGAGCAATCCGGAGCGGCCGGAGCCGGAGCAGCGGCCGGAGCCGGGGCAGCCGGCGGCTCGCCGAAGCGCGAGACGATCGAGAAGCCGAGGAACCAGTCACCGTAGCCGTTCTCGCTGTCGGTGGTCTTGTCGTCCCAGTCGTAGCGATAGCCGGCTTCCACGCGGAAGTCGGAGCTGTCGGTGATGGTCTTGGACACGCCGACGCCGAGCTCGGCGGCCGGGGACCAGCCGTTGTCCGACGGGTTGTGGTGGTACGAGCCCATCACGCCGGCCAGCAGGTACGGACGCCAGCTGTCCCACGCACCAGCGTAGAAGCGGGCGGCAACGCCGTAGCTGTTGTTCGACCAATGGCCAACGCCATCGTTATCGCGCTTGGTGCGATCGGCGAAGATGTCGATCGACGCGTTGTTCGAGATGAACTTGCCGAAACCCAGGCCGTAGTAGACCTGGCGGCTGTTGGTGTTGCGATCGGTGTCGTTGTAGTAACCGCCAACCGTCGGGGCGATGTACCAGCGGCCGTCATAGCCGTTACCCGCCGTATCGGCGGACTCCTGCGCGTGAACGGCACCCACGCCGCCCAGGGCCAAGCCGATCAGCAAAAACAAGCCCTTACGTTTCATCGGTGTCTCCTCATTATTGGTATTCGCGTCCGCGCTCCACCCCAGACGGAAATCGCGCGTAGAACTCTTATCGAATCCGGGGACTTCAGCCGTCCCTCGCTTTGATACCCCTTCAACGGGCGGCGGCAGTTTAGCAAAAATCAAACAATTGAGCACCTGCCAAAAACCGCCGTTCATACTTGAGTCACGGCCATTATCAAGCCGTGAAGAGTGTCATGAATTCGTGAATGGGCATGGAATCGAGTGTTTCGGCCGAACGGGTGACCGCCAGGACCTTCTCGACGCGCTCCGCGGGGAGCTCGGCCCGCAGCGCGGCCTCGAACTTCTTCAACAGCACGGGGATGCCTTCGGCCCGGCGCTTGCGGTGCCCGATCGGGAAATCGATGGAGACTTTTTCGGTATGCGAGCCGTCCTTGAAGAACACCTGGACCGAATTGCCGATGTAACGCTTTTCGGGGTCGAAGTAATCCCTGGTGAATTGCGGGTTTTCCACCACGGTCATTTTGTCGCGCAGGGCGTCGATACGCGGATCGGCGGCCACGGAATCGTTGTAATCGTCGGCGGTGAGACGGCCGAAAATGAGCGGCACGGCCACCATGTACTGGATGCAGTGGTCGCGGTCGGCGTAGTTGGCCAGCGGGCCGGTCTTGTCGATGATCCGGCAGCCGGCCTCCTGGGTCTCGATGACCACCTTCTCGACCTCACCGAGACGGCCGGCCACCTGGGCGTGCAGGGCCATGGCGCACTCCACGGCGGTCTGCGCGTGGAACTCGGCCGGAAAGCTGATCTTGAACAGCACGTTCTCCATCACGTAGCTGCCGAAGGGGCGTTCGAACTCGAAGGCATTGCCCTTGAAGGCCACGTCGTAGAAGCCCCAGGTCTTCGCCGTGAGCGCCGAGGGATAGCCCACCACGTTCCGATAGACGGCGTTGATGGCATGGGTGACGGCGCGGCGGCAGGCGTCGCCGGCGGCCCAGCTCTTGCGCGGGCCCGTGTTGGGGGCGTGGCGGTAGGTACGCAGGGCGCCGTTGTCGATCCAGCTGTGCGAGACGGCCGTGGTGATCTGTTCCTTGTCGCCACCCAGCATCGCCGTGGCGACCGCGGTGGAGGCGAGGCGGACCAGGATCACGTGGTCCTGGCCGACGCGGTTGAAGCTGTTCTTGAGCGCATAGCAGCCCTGGATTTCATGGGCCTTGATCGCGTAGCCGAGCACGTCGCGCACGGTGAGCGGCTTGCCGCCTTCCTTCACCGCCTTGCGCGAAAGGTAGTCGGCGACAGCCAGGATCGCGCCGAGGTTGTCCGACGGGTGACCCCACTCCGCCGCCAGCCAGGTGTCGTTGAAGTCCAGGTAGCGGATCTGGGTACCGATGGCGAAGGCCGCCTGGACCGGGTCGAGTTCGTGCGAGGTGAACGGCACGCGGGTACCACCGGGCAGGACGGCGCCCGGGACGACCGGACCGAGGTGCTTGACGCAGTCCGGGAACTTCATCGCCAGCGCCGAACAGGCCAGCGAGTCCAGGAGCATGTAGCGCGCGGTGTCGTAGGCCTCCTGCGAGTCGACCTTGTAGTCGGCCACGTAGTTGGCGATGTCCACCAGCGGCTGGTCCGGATCGGGACGCGTGGCGGAACGGATATCGTGTGCGCTCATGACTTCACTCGCGAGGGTTTGGGATAGCCGGCGATTTTAACCGGTGAGCCCCCATGCATGTCTTGCCGCGCTGCATCCCAACCGCCACAATGCGCCCCACTACAACCCAAAGGGGAGTAGTTCCGCGGGGGCGACATCGCCCCCGTGCGCGACGATCGTCAGTACGGGCGCCCCATGCGCCCCGGTCATCGCGGCGGCTTCGCGCCGGGAACGAGACTTTTGCGGTGACGACGGGCGCGCGTACCCGTCGCTGCCGCATTGGTCCACACAGCGCGCGAAGGGTCTCACCGCATGGATTTCCTCACTCCCGAATTCTTTTCCGGCCTTGCCGCCATCATCCTGCTCGACCTGGTGCTGGCCGGCGACAACGCGATCGTGATCGCGCTGGCCGCGCGCAACCTGCCCCGCCACCTGCAGAAGAAAGCCGTGTTCTGGGGCACGTTCGGCGCCATCGCCTTGCGCATCGCCCTCACCTTCGCGGTGATCTGGCTGCTGAAGCTCCCGGGCCTGATGCTGGCGGGCGGCATCCTGCTGTTGCCCATCGCGTGGAAGCTGCTCAAGCACGAGGAGCACGATCCGGACATCACCCCGGCCTCCAGTTTCTGGGCCGCGATACGCACCATCGTCATCGCCGACGCCTTGATGGGCCTGGACAACGTGCTGGCGATCGCTGGCGCGGCCAAGGGCCACATGGGCCTGGTGGTGCTCGGCCTCGCCATCAGCGTGCCGCTCGTCGTCTGGGGTTCCACGTTGATCCTGAAGCTGATCGAGCGCTTCCCGGTCGTCGTCTACATCGGCGCGGGTGCCATCGCCTGGACAGCCGCGCGCATGATCGCCCACGACCACCTGGTGGCGCCGTGGTTCGACGCCCGCCCCTGGGCACCGTGGCTGCTCGACGTGATCCTGGTGGCGGGCATCTGCGGCGGCGGATGGCTGTGGGCGCGCCGCGCACAGCGCAAGGCGCTTGCCTGAGCGAGTGATGGCCTCGCGGGCCAGCCCGCTTCCCACCTGGGTGCGGCAAGTGGCGGCCCGCTCGGTCACCAAGAAAACAGGCCGCCTCGCGGCGGCCTTGGATTCCCCCCGGCGAGGCGACCGGCACGGGGCCGGTTCGCCATCCGGATGGTCAGAAGCGGAAACGGACGTATGCGGCAGGTCCATTGAGCTTCATGTCGAGATCGAGGTCGTAATTGCGCTTGTCCTGGTGCAGCTTGATCTTCGTGTAGGCGTACTCCGCGCCGAAGCCGACGTTCTGCCACGGGAACCATTCCACGCCGAGCGCCGCGTCCCAGATATGGCCATTGAGCGAACCGCCGTTCCGCTTCACCCCGGACGCGTTGAAATACATGCGCCACTGGTCGTTGAACGCATGCCGCCAGCCAAGCTGCAGGTTGGGCGCCCACGCATTGGTGTCGCTGGCCGAGCCGTCCGTGAAGGTCTGGCCGGCTACCGTGGCCGTGCCGTAGATGCTCGCCTGGACCTTGTAGTACGCGGCGCCCAGGCCCACGCCGAAGACGTCGTCGCCTGTACCGAACCACCACTTGTACGCGGCGCTGCCGAAGGTGAACTTGAGGTCGCCCTTCACGCGCGCGCTCGCGGCGATGGGATTGCCGAGGAAGTTGATCTGCTCGGACAGCGTCTTGGAGTGCGAGCGGTCGACTTCGTAATAATCGAAGGAGAAGCCCTGGTGCTCGCCGATCAGGAAGTCCAGGCGGACACGAGGCACGGTCTTGTGCTTCTTGAAATCGAGGTCGTCCTCGAGGTTCACGTCGCCGCTGGTGTTGAAGATGCCCGTGTTCGCACCGATCGTCGTGTCGTTGTTGGTGTAGTAGCCGCCCACCCACACACTGATGTTGTCCAGCGCCGGCGACTGCGACTTCTTGTTGCTGTCCTGCGCATGCGCGGCGGCACCCAGGACGGCTAGCGAAGCGATGGCCAAGCCCGCGGTGGCCTTGGCGTAACGATGTGGACGTGTGCGCATGTAGAACTCCCTGCAATGTTTGTGTGTTCTAACCCCCGTGAAATCTTAACGATCCATGATGTGTGCGGCGCGTGCACGGGAACCCGAACGCGTTCGAAACGCGTTCAGGTCGAAATGAGTGAAACGGATGTGAAGCTACAGGGTGATGGGGACACGCACGGTAATCGTCGTGTCCGGTGTGTCGCCCGTCACACCTACGCCGAGTGTCACGTTCAACGTCTCCTTGTCGTTGAAACGGTAGGAGCCGCCGACCAACAGGGAGCCGAGGGTCACTCGCGCGGAACCCGGCAACGGATGGTCGTTTTGCGTGGTCCGCGCGACGAAGGCCTGGTCGTAGCCGATGCTGATGGACGCCTTCTCGTTCAACGACAGGCCCATGCCGATGCTGATATCGGCGATGTCGCCAGCTTTCACGTCGCCCAGGAACTGCTTGCCGGCGAGGAGTACGTTACGGCTGACGTTCTTCCGCTCGAAGTTGTGCAGGTAGCTGAGGTTGCCGAAGAACACCACCGGATCGGAGGGATACAGCCAGGTGACGCCCAGTTGCGCCGAATAGAAGCCCGACCCCGTCGGGTTGCGCAGTGGCAGCCCCGTGCCGGTGAAGTTTTCCACGCAGCGCGTTACGCAATCGCTGGTGACTTCGAAGGGATCGCGACCCGTTCGCGACTTGGCGCGGAACCAGCCGACGTAATACGGCTTGTCCGCACCGCCGTCGTTGATCTGGTAACGCAACGTGGCCTCGATGTCGCCAAGCCCTTTGCCGCTCGTGGTGAACAGGCGGTCCTGTGCCGTACCGGTGAAGATCTCGCGGCTGATCGTGTCCGTATGCGTGTCGACGTAGGGAATGCGTATTTCGACTTCCATGCGATTGGTGAGGCCGTAGCGGAACGCCACCGCGCCTGTCTGCGTGGTTGTCTTCACCTGGCGCACGTCCACCAGACCGATCAGAATGGCCGGAATCACGGTGTAGCCGACCAGCGCGACACGGTCGCTCGACGAGTAGCCGTACTGGTAGGAAGGTTCGACGATCAGCTTGCCCTTGGGCGTGAGCACGCCCGGCTGGTCGAAGATCGGAGCGACCTCGGGCGGTCGCTCGTCCGTTTCCGGCCGGCGGCCCACGGGCTGCGTGGCGACCACCTGTCCGGACGTTCCCGCCGGAGGAGCGCCAGGCGGTGGCGCTCCCGGTGTCTCCTGCCCCGGCGTGGCCTGCGCGCGCGGATCGGCGAGTGCGGCGGAGCCGCCGCGCGCCTCTTCCAACGCGTTGAGGCCGACCGCCTTGCGCAGGTCGTTGTAGTTCATTTCCTGCATGGCCAGCTCGCGCTTCATCTGCTCGAGTTCGGCGAGCTGCTCCGCCATGCGGCTACGCATCGCATCGATGCGCCTTCCTTGCGCGTCGATCTTCTCGCGCAGGGCCGGATCGATGGTGGCCTCTTGCGCCAGGCATGCGCCGATCCACATCGGAAGCACCGCGAATGCCAGGGCACCCGCGCACGTTTTTGCCTGCATCACCCTGCCATTGCGATACATGCGTCAATTCCCCCGGAACTGGATCACCGCGTCTTGGACCGACTCCGCCATGCGGATGTTTTCGAGCATCCGCGCACTGTTGACCGACGCGTCGATGGTGGTGGTGGCCGTGATGGCCTGGTTGTCGAGCGAGTTCTGCACGATGAGTCCCGGCAGCGCCGAATTCGGCAGCGCGGCCGAGACGGTCGCCAGGGTGGTCGCCGCGGCGCCCGAGGTCGCGGACGTGGCGGCCGGCGTCGCGGCGGCCATGGATGCGGCGGCTCCCGAATTCTGCGTCGCTGCCGTCGGTACCGCGCCCGCCACGCCTCCTGCGCCGTTGGTGACGACCGTGGTGCGCAAGGCATCCTGCAGGGCGGCCGCCTGGTCGCGGGTGATGTTCGCGATGTCGGGAACGGTGATGGTCGTGCGCATCGTTTCCATGCCGTTGATCAGCACGGTGCGCTGCAGCGCGAAGGAAGCGCGCAGGTTGTCACCAAGATCGAACCCGCCACGGATACGGTCCAGCCGCGCGTCGGGCACGCTTCGGTTCGCTGGAAACTCCGCGGCGCAAACGGTGGTGCAGGCACCGCCAAGGATGGCGGCGACGATGAGTGTTCGGGTTTTCATATGTCCCCCGGTCCGCGCTTGGGCATCACCAGTGGCTCTAGCCCGTTGCGCTGGATGCCGTCTCCGATAGGTGCCGCGGGAGCGACCGCCCAGTCGCGTGGACTGTTGAAGATGGCGCGGTCGCGCTGGTTGTGGATGACGAAGACGACACCGTTGTTCCACATGGCGTCGAATCGCCGTTTGGACATGGCGCGTGTGCCTCGGGCCGGATCGCCCACCAGCACGCGGCCGTTCTTGTAACCCTTCACCACGACGAAGTGGTGATAACCGCGTTCGTTGATGAGCACGATCGCGGGCACCCCTTCGTTGTCGAGCTTCTCCAGCGGCACCTCGAAACCATCGGCCTCGAAGCCACGAGAGGCGAGGAACCGCTTGATATCCAGCAGCGAGAACCCTTCCTTGCCGATCTTCGCGCGATCGCCGTGGGTGAACATCACGTCGAAGGCGGACTGCTCGTCGACCGGGTAGCCGTATTGGTAGGTCAACAGCGTGGCGACGGCGGCGGAGCCGCAACTGAAGTCGTATTTCTGCCGGATCGTGTTGCGGAAGCGCGCCTCTTTCAGGCTCGTCATCCGCACCGGGTACGAGGTACCCGGGCTGGTCTGCACCTCCGCCTTCATCGCCGGCGCGGCAGGTGCCACGACGACGAACAAGAGTGCGAGGGCACAGGCGGCCTTCATGGATTCATCCGCACGTTGACGATGGTGGAGTTCTGGATCAGCACGTTGTTGCCGGAGTTCTGGATCACCGTCGGCAAGCCGGCCGAGTTGTCGAACGCGCTGCCCGAGACGACGTTGCCGCCACTGATCGTGTTCTTCGCCTCGGTGTCGCTCATCGTGCCGTTGAGCGTCTGCTGGTTGACGTTGTTCGTGGTCCCGCTGCCGCCGGTCATGGCCTGCAGCTGTTCGACGGGAGTGGCCTGGCCGAACGAGGCCGGTGGCGGTTCGTTGGCGGGGGGCGTGGCGAACGCGGTGCCGCCGACGCAAACCAGGGCCACCAGGGCCAGTGCCCGGCGCGCCCGATGTTCGTGTTGCTGCCGCATGGGTGTTCTCCTGAAGGTCCTGGGGCTTCCCTTCGGATGACCACGGAGCGCCGGGGCGCCCCGTGGTTCCCTTTGCTACCGGTCCAGCCGTTACGGAGCCGAGCCCACGCTGAGGTTGGCCTGGACATTCACGCCCTGCTGGATCAACGACGCCGCGCCGCTGTTCTGCGCGAAGTTGGAGATACCGGCGGCCGCCGCGCCCGCGCTGCCCATGTTGTTGGACATGTCGAACGCACCCGCATCGGCGTAGGCCGTGCCACCCGCGCCACCGGCGCCACCATCGGCACCCGAGCCGGCGCCACCCGTGCCCGACGCGCCCGCGCCACCGGCACCGCCTTCGCCACCGGCCGCCATCGCCGTGCCACCGGCACCGCCCGTGCCGGTTCCGCCCGTGGCCGTTCCGGTCGCGTCGCCGGAGGTTCCCGCGCCGCCCGTGCTGGCGCTCGCGCCACCGGTGCTGGCCGTGGACCCGCCGGTCGCCGTATCGGCACCCGCACCGCGCGCGTTGGCCCGGCCACCGTCGCCGTTGGCGTTGCCGCCATCGCCGGAGCCGTCGCCGCCCGCGGAGGCGGTCAATGCACCCGCGTCACCACTCGAAGCGGAACCGTCGCCACCGACCGCACCGCGCGCACGCGCGTTGCCGCCGTCACCGCCCGATCCGCCCGATCCGCCGTAACCGACCGCGCCGTAGCCGTCGCCGCCGCTACCGCCGCGTCCGCCGTTGGCGTTGCCGAGGTTGCGGGCGATATTGCCGATGCCGCTCACGCCCACGTTGCTGACGCTTCCGTTGAGCACGGTGTACGAGATGGCGTTGGTGGTGTTGAACGATCCGGACGTGGTGTCGGTCCGGCTGTGGGTCGAGCTGTCCGTATAAGTGGAGCTATCGGAGTACTGCACGGCAATCGATCTGCGCTGCGCGCTGGCACCCGAAGATCCGGTCTGGGTGTCGTCGGCCATGGCCGGCAAGGCAAATCCGATGGCGAGGCAGATCGCCGTGGCAATAAGAGTCTTACGCATGGGAGAGTCTCCTGTGAGCGACGCGGAACCCCTGTTTTTTCGGGATGACCGGACGTCCTGCCAACGCACCGGGTGAAAGAACGGAGCAAGTTGCGTGCCTTCGGCAATCTGGCTCGCAAGAACGTGCTGCCATGCGGATTTAGCGTTTTTCGTGGGTCGCCCGAAGGCCCCCGCGTGTAAACGCGGCGATACACGCCGTAACGCCACTGGGGCGCCCTGGTCCGCTGCTGCGCCCGCCCTTGCCGTGGACGCCGGTTACGACGATCATTCGAACGATCGTTTGAACCGGAGCCTCCCGTGGCCTATCCGCACCTGCTAGCCCCGCTCGACCTGGGTTTCACCACCTTGCGCAATCGTGTCCTCATGGGCTCGATGCATACGGGACTGGAAGACAAGGCCGCGGATTACGACAAGCTCGCCGCGTTCTTCGCCGAGCGTGCGCGCGGCGGCGTGGGCCTGATCGTCACCGGTGGCATCGCGCCGAACATCGAGGGGTGGCTGAAGCCGATGTCGGGGACGATGTCGATGCCCTGGCATGTCGGCCGGCATCGCAAGGTCACCCGTGCGGTGCATGCCGAGGGCGGGAAGATCTGCATGCAGATCCTGCATGCGGGGCGCTACGCCTATCAGCCGCTTTCCGTGGCGCCGTCGCGGATCAAGTCGCCGATCACCCCTTTCACGCCACGCGCGCTTTCCGCGCGAGGCGTGGAGCGCAGCATCGATGCCTTCGTGCGCAGTGCGAAGCTGGCGCGTGATGCCGGGTACGACGGCGTGGAGGTCATGGGTTCGGAAGGTTACCTGATCAACCAGTTCCTCACGCCGCGCACCAACAAGCGCACGGACCGCTGGGGTGGCTCCGCCGAAAACCGCATGCGTTTTCCCATCGAGATCGTGCGCCGCATGCGTGAGGCGGTAGGCAGGGATTTCATCATCGTCTACCGGCTGTCCATGCTCGACCTCGTCGACGAATCGCAGTCCTGGACCGATATCGTCACGCTCGGCAAGGCCATCGAAGCGGCGGGCGCGACCATCATCAACACGGGTATCGGCTGGCATGAGGCGCGCGTCCCCACCATCGTGACCAGCGTCCCACGCGGCGCGTTCACCTGGGTGACGCGGCGCATGAAGGGCGAGGTGGGCATCCCCCTGGTGACCACCAACCGGATCAACATGCCGGACGTCGCCGAGCGCATCCTCGCCCAGGGGGATGCCGACATGGTCTCGATGGCGCGGCCGCTGCTGGCCGATCCGGAATGGGTGAACAAGGCCAGCGCGGCGCGGCCCGAAGCGATCAACACCTGCATCGCCTGCAACCAGGCATGCCTCGACCATGTATTCGAGAACCGCCGCGCGTCGTGCCTGGTGAATCCACGCGCATGCCACGAGACCGAACTGACGATCCTGCCCGCCACGACGAAGAAGCGCGTGGCTGTCGTCGGCGCGGGCCCGGCCGGCCTCGCCGCCGCGACGACGCTCGCCGAACGTGGCCATGCGGTGACCCTGTTCGATCGCGCCACGGAAATCGGTGGACAGTTCAACATGGCCAAGCGCATTCCCGGCAAGGAGGAATTCAGCGAGACGCTGCGCTACTTCGACCATCGTCTCGACGCCACCGGCGTGCAGCGCCGGCTGGGCACGCCGGCGACCGTGGAGGTCCTTGCCGATGGCGGGTTCGATACCGTCGTCCTCGCCACGGGCGTGCTGCCGCGTGCGCTGGATCTTCCCGGAGCCGGCCATGAAAAAGTATTGAGCTACCTCGATGTCCTGCAGGCCGATGCGCCCGTCGGCAAGAAGGTGGCGATCATCGGCGCCGGCGGCATCGGTTTCGACGTGGCGGAATTCCTCAGCGAAGCGGCGCCCTCCCCCACCACCGATATCGGCCGATGGACGAAGGCATGGGGCGTCGACATGAGCATGGCGACACCGGGCGGCCTGATGCCCGCACAGCCGGAAAAGCCCGAGCGCCAGATCTGGCTGCTACAGCGAAGCGCTGGCCGCCCGGGCGGCCGGCTCAACAAGACGTCCGGCTGGGTGCATCGCGCGACGCTGAAGAACAAGCGGGTGCAGATGATCGGTGGCGTCGCCTACGAACGCATCGACGACCATGGGTTGCATGTCGTGATCGACGGGCAACCGCAGGTGCTGGACGTGGACAACGTGATCGTCTGCGCGGGGCAGGAACCGAATCGCGAGTTGCATGACGAACTGGTTGCGCGCGGCGTGGACGTGCGCCTGGTCGGCGGCGCGGATGTCGCCGCCGAACTGGACGCGAAGCGGGCCATCGACAAGGCCACCCGCCTGGCCGCGGCGCTGTAACCCTTGCGGAAGCCGGCTCTGGTGAGAGCCGCCTTTGGTGGGAGCCGACCCTGTCGGCGATCGGCTGCTTGCCTCAACCCCCTGTGGGAGCCGACTTCGTCGGCGATGGGTGCTTGCCTAACCACCCTGTGGGAGCCGACTTGTCGGCGATGGGTGCTTGCCTCGACCTGGCCCGCTGCCGCGGGATCGCCGACGAAGTCGGCTCCCACCAGGTCTCTCCCACCAGGTCTCTAGACCCCTAGACTTCGATACACCCTAGGACCCCAGGGCTCCCGGACCCCGGGGCTCTCGGGCTTATCGCTTCTCGATCGGCGTATACGCCAGGTCTTCCGGACCCGTGTAGTTCGCGCTCGGACGGATGATCTTGCCGTCCTGCCGTTGCTCGATCACATGCGCGCTCCAACCGGAGGTGCGCGCGATGACGAACAGCGGCGTGAACATCGCCGTCGGCACGCCCATCATGTGGTACGCCGAGGCGGAGTACCAATCGAGGTTGGGGAACATCTTCTTCAGTTCCCACATCAGCTTCTCGATCTTCTCCGATACCTCGAACAGGCGCGGATTGCCACCATCGGTGCAGAGCTTGCGCGCCACTTCCTTGATGATCTCGTTGCGCGGATCGGACACGGTATACACCGGGTGCCCGAAGCCGATGATGATCTCCTTGCGCTCGACGCGAGCGCGGATATCCGCTTCCGCCTCGGCCGCGTCGCGATAACGCGCGATGATCTCCATCGCCACTTCATTGGCGCCGCCATGCTTCGGACCGCGCAGCGCACCGATCGCACCGGTGATCGCCGAGTAGATGTCCGATCCGGTGCCGGCGATGACGCGTGCGGCGAACGTGCTGGCGTTGAACTCATGCTCGGCGTAAAGGACCAGCGAGCGATCGAGCGCATGCGAGTGCAGGTCGCTCGGCTTGCGTCCGTGCAGCAGGTGCAGGAAGTGCGCCGCGATCGATTCGTCCTCGGTCTCGGTCTCGATACGCTTGCCGTTATGGCTGAAGTGGTACCAGTACAGCAGCATCGAGCCGAAGCTCGCCATCAGCCGATCGGCGATGTCGCGTGCGCCGGTGAGGTTATGGTCGTCCTTCTCCGGCAACACCGTGCCGAGCACCGAGGCACCGGTGCGCATGACGTCCATCGGGTGCGTCGAGGCGGGCAGGAGTTCGAGCGCGCTCTTGACCGGTGCGGGCAAGCCCCGCAGCCGCTTGAGCTTGGCGCGGTAGGCATTCAACTCCATCCAGTTCGGCAGCACGCCGTGCACCAGCAGGTAGGCGACTTCCTCGAACGAGCCCTTCGCCGCGAGGTCGTGGATGTCGTAGCCGCGGTAATGCAGGTCGTTGCCACTGCGGCCGACCGTGCACAGCGCGGTGTTGCCGGCCGGCACGCCGGAGAGGGCGACCGATTTCTTCGCCTTGGGCTGGGTGGTGGTGTCGCTCATTGCGTAACTCCTTAACCCTTCTTGGAGAACAGTTCGTCGAGGTGACGTTCGTAAGCGTGGTAACCGATGCGGTCGTAGAGTTCTTCGCGCGTCTGCATCGTGTCGATGACGTTGCGCTGGTGACCGTCGCGGCGGATGGCGTTGTAGACGTTCTCGGCGGCCTTGTTCATGGCGCGGAACGCGGATAGCGGATAGAGCACGATGCCCACGCCGACGCTGCCCAGCTCCTGGGTACTGAACAGCGGCGTCTGGCCGAACTCGGTGATGTTGGCGAGGATGGGCACCTTCACCGCCTCGACGAAACGCTTGTACGTCGGCAGATCGTAGGCGGCCTCGGCGAAGATCGCATCGGCGCCGGCCTCGACACAGGCGATGGCGCGCTCGATGGCGGCATCCACGCCGAGCACGGCGATAGCGTCGGTGCGGGCGATCAGGAAGAAATCCGGATCGGTCCTGGCGTCGGCCGCGGCCTTGACGCGATCGGCCATTTCCTCGGTGGTGACGATTTCCTTGCCCGGCCGGTGACCGCAGCGCTTGGCGCCTACCTGGTCCTCGATATGGCAAGCGGCGGCGCCGAACTTGACCAGGCTTTTCACCGTGCGGGCGATGTTGAACGCGCTGGGGCCGAAGCCGGTATCGATGTCGACCATCAAGGGCAGGTCGCAGACGTCGGTGATGCGGCGGACGTCGGTGAGCACGTCGTCGAGCGTGTTGATGCCCAGGTCCGGCAGGCCCAGCGAACCCGCGGCGACACCGCCGCCGGACAGGTAGATGGCACGGAACCCGGCACGCTTGGCCAGCAGCGCATGATTGGCATTGATCGCACCGATCACCTGCAGCGGCTGTTCGGCCGCGAGCGCGGCGCGGAAACGGGCGCCGGCCGAGGGTTGCTGTGCCATGGAACTCTCCGAAGCAAAGAGAGCCATTTTAGCGCACCGCCGAGGCGAGGCCTTGCTGCGTCGCGGGAGAATGCCCTCTCACTGAGGGGAGCTACTTCGCGGGAGCCTAGCCGCTGTGGGAGCCGCTTCAGCGGCGATGGGTGCTTGCCTCAGCCTGCCCGCTGCCGCGGGATCGCCGCTGAAGCGGCTCCCACAGGGAAGCGGCCCACGGGTAGGGGGGATGCGGCTCGCAGCCTCAAGCCCGCTTCTGCCCGCAATGCGGGCCACGAGCGATGGCCTGGCGGATTTCCTCCAGGGCGCCCGGGTCGTCCAGGGTGGAGAGGTCGCCGGGGTCGGTGTCCTGCATCAGCGCCTGCAGCGCGCGGCGCAGGAGCTTGCCCGAGCGGGTCTTAGGCAGTGCTCCCACGACGTAGACACAGGCGGGGCGCGCCACGCCACCCAGCAATTCGACCACGCGCCGCTCCATGGCCTGCGCCACATCGCGAGGATCGTCCGTGACGCCTTGCTTCAGCGTGGCGAAAACGGCGGGCACCTGCCCTTTCAGTTCGTCGGCGATGCCCACCACCGCCACCTCGGCCACCGCGCCGAGGGTCGCCACCGATTCCTCGATCTCGCGCGTGCCGAGGCGGTGTCCGGCCACGTTGATCACGTCGTCCGTGCGGCCGAGGATGAAGAAATAGCCCTCGGCATCACGCACCGCCCAATCCAGCGAGCTATACAGCAGCTCCTTGAAATGGCCGAAGTAGCTGCGCCGGTAGCGCTCGTCGTCTCGCCATATCGTCGTGAGGCAACCCGGTGGCAAGGGCGGTTCGATCACCAGCACGCCTTTTTCGCCTGCCGGCTTTTCTTCGCCGGTGGCCTCGTCGATCACGCGCATGCGATATCCGAACGTCGGAAAGCCGGGCGAACCGGGCTTCACCGGCTTGAGATCCAGTCCCGGCATCAGGGACAAGGCCGGCCAGCCCGTTTCGGTCTGCCAGTAATTGTCCACCACGGTTTTGCCGGTGCCGGTGGTGAGCCAGTCGTAGGTGGGCTGGTCGAGCGGCTCGCCCGCGAGGAAGATCCATTTCAACGACGAGAGGTCGTATTTCCCCAACCATGCCGCATCCTGCTTCTTCAGCACGCGGATGCCGGTGGGCGAGGAAAACATGGTGCGTGCCTTGTACTTTTCGCAAAGACGCCACCAGATGCCGGGGTCGGGACCGGTGGGTAGCCCTTCGTACAGGATCGCGGTGCAGCCACCGATGAGCGGGCCGTACACGTTGTACGAATGCCCCACGGCCCAGCCGACGTCCGACGTGCACAGGATGGTCTGTCCCGGTTGCAGGTCGAAGATCGCCGTCATCGAGACCGCGAGCGCCACCGCGTAGCCGCCCACATCGCGCTGCACACCCTTCGGCCGGCCCGTGGTGCCCGAGGTGTAGAGCAGGTAACTGGGCTCGTTCGATTCCAGCCACTCCACGGGAACCTTCGTATCGAGATGCTTCTCGCGCAGCGGCGCGTGGTCGAGGTCGCGATCCACGACCCATGCCATGCCGGGATCGAGGCCGCGCCGGACCACAAGCACATGCGCCGGCGGCGCCTTCGCTTCGCGCAGCGCCGCGTCCACCAGGGGTTTGTACGGAATGATCTTGCCGCCGCGCATGCCCGCATCGGCGCAGACCAGCAGCTTCGGCTCCGCATCGTCGATGCGCAGGGCCAGGTTGTGGGCGGCGAAGCCGCCGAAGACGACGGAATGGATCGCACCGATGCGCGCGCAGGCGAGCATGGCGAACACCGCCTCGGCGATGTTGGGCATATAGATGACGACACGGTCGCCCTTGACCACGCCGAGTTCGACGAGGATGGCCGCGAAGGCATTCACTTCGCGATGCAATTCGCGATAGCTGATTTCGCGGGTGATGCCGGTTTCGGTGGAAACCGCGACGATGGCGAGCTGGTCGCCGCGCGCATCGAGGTGTCGATCGACCGCGTTATGGCAGAGGTTGGTGGTTCCACCGACGAACCAGCGACGGAACGGCGGGTTGGACTGGTCGAGGATGCGTTGCGGCGGCGTCTGCCAATCGATCAACCGCGCCTGCTCGCCCCAGAACGCCTCCGGTTCGTCGACCGAGCGTCGCCAGGATGCCTCGTAGCCCATGGATGTACCTCCGGGATTGGATCGTCCGAGGGTAGGACAGTGGGTGCGGGGGCGCCTCTGGACCTTGGTCGAAGAGCATCGCCGACAAGGTCGGCTCCCACACCAGAGCTGAAAGCCATGCATGCTCTGGTGGGAGCCGACCCTGTCGGCGATGCTCGGTGGGAGCCGACCTTGTCGGCGATTCAACCTCGCGAGGAACCGCCTACTTCCCCTGCCCCGGCCGCGCCACGCCGTACATCTCCCAGGCGATCTTCTTCAACAACGCCTGCCGGTCGTCACCCTCGGTGTAGAGGTCGAAATGCGTCTTGCCGGGAAGGAAGCGGATATCGCTCCTCGCGTGCAGGCCATCGAGGGTTTCCTTGAGCAATTTCGCAGCCCCGTCGAGATAGAAGGTATCGGCCGTCCCGACGATGACGTGGATCTTGCCGTCGAGGTCGGGCTTCAACGCGGGCCACTGCGTGCGCAGGCGCTGGGCGATGTCGTAGTGGTCACGCCAGTACGCGGCGACACCAGGGTCCACGGCACCGGTGACGCGGTTGAACAGCTGCTGGGGCCGGCCGTCCTTGCCGCGTGGCGAGAACACCCATTCGAACGAGGCGAACTGGCCGCCGTAGGCTCCAAGCACGTCTTCCAGCTTGACGAAGGTCTCGAGGGTGGCGATCACCTGGCCCTTGTCGCGCACCAACGGAATGGGCGTGCCATCCGGCTTCTTGTAGGCGTTGCCATTCACGGCATAGATGTCGATGCCGGTGAAATCACGGAAGTCGCTGGCATCGGGCGAGGTCGACCACGTGCCGCCGAACTCCTTGGGGTAACGCGTCTGCAACCACAACGTCGCCCAGCCGCCGGACGAGTGGCCGGTGAGGAAGCGTCCGCCGGGCTTGCCGTCCATGCGGTAGCGGCCTTCGAGCCACGGAATGTATTCGGTGGTGAGTGCCTGGCCCCACGGCCCGTTGTTCACCGAGTCGGCGAACTCATGCGTGCCGGTGGGGCCCGATTCGTCGAGCAGCACCCAGATCATCGGCGGCATCTCTTTCTTGGACATCGCCAGCCACAGGTAGGCGATCGTCCCCGCGTAACGGTCGAAGCCGCCCGTGAAGCCGTGGGTGAGGAAGACGGTCGGATAGCGCGTCGTGCCCTTGGGATCGTAGCCCGGCGGCGTGACCACCCAGGCGCGGACCGACACGGGGTGGCCCGCGAAGGCCGTCAACAGCGGGCTTTGCAATATCTCCGCGTGGGCATGCTGGCGTGCTTCCGGCAAGGCATCGCGAACCTCCTGTGGCGCCATCGGCGGCAGGACCCAGGGATCGCGCGGCGGCACGGTCTTGCTCAACTTCAGCACCGGCAGGCTGCCCCCCGGCGTGAGCTTCACCGGCGTCACATCGCTGATCAGGTCGCCGGCATGGCGGCCACCGTAGTTGTAGTCGTTATCCACGTCGAGCACCGCCTGGAAGAAATAATCCCCCGGCGGCAGCGTCGAGAATCCCGCCGGGAACGCTTCGCCATCGGTGTCCAGGTCGACCGACTGGCCCGGCGCGATCCAGGTCACCTCCCGTGCGGCGACGGACACGGCCTTGGGTTGGAACGGATTGGTATCGACGGCCTCGAGCTTGCCGTCTTTCGCCGCCGAGGCGGGCGCTGCAAACAGGATCAGGCGTCCCGAGGTGCCCTTGTCGCTGGCACCGTCGAGCGTGACGCGGACGATGCGGTGCGCCAACGGCGCGTCATCGGCATGGGCGGCGAAACCCGCCGTGGCGAGCGCCAGGGCGAGGATGGCGCGGGCGGATAGAACTTTCATCGAACGACCCCTTCTCGAGCCGCGGGCGCGCGGCGTGGCAACATCGCCGATCCTGACACGAGATGAGGAGCGAACGGAATGGATACCGAGTGGATCAGCCGGCATGCCCTGTCGCTTTGGGCCGCCCTGCTCGTTCTCGCGCTGGGCGGCGCGGACATGGCGTGGCGGCGCGCCATGCGCCGCCGCGAAGGCCAGGACGCGGCCGCCCGTGCCTTCCTGCGGCCCGCCACTGTCGTGGCCGTGGTGGTGGCGATGCTGGTGATCGCCACCGCGATCGCGGTCGAGGTGCGTGAGGCCGCCGGCCTGACCGTGTTCGATGCGGAACTCGCGACCGCCCTGCGCGATAACATGCCCCTGGCCGTGCTGCGCGCAGTAGCCCTCGTCACGCACGCCGGCGATCCCATCGTGGTGGGTATCGCCACCCTCGTCGTCTTCCTCGCGCTGCTGTGGCGCCGTCATTTCCGCCTCGCGGCCAGCTGGATCACCACGCTGGTGGGAACCGCCGTGATCAACAGCGCGCTGAAGGCCTGGTTCCAGCGCGAACGGCCGCTGCACGACCACGGCTTCATCGTCGAACACAGCTATAGCTTCCCGAGCGGCCATGCCTCGGGGTCGATGGTGTTCTACGGCATGCTCGCCTACGTGGCGCTCGTACTCTGCCCGCCACGCTGGCACCGGACCATCGTGGTGGCCGCGGTGAGCATGATCACCATCGTGGGGATCAGCCGCATCCTCCTGCAGGTGCACTACTTCAGCGACGTGATGGCGGGGTACGCGACCGGCCTGGCGTGGGTGACGCTGTGCGCCGGCAGCGCGGAATATTTCCGGCTGCGCGACGGGCGCAAGAGCCTGGCGTGATTTCATGCGGTCGTGACGGCGCGAATGGTTGTTTTGACGCATGAACCCTTGCCCCTACTTCGCCATCGTCATGAACGCCGGATCGGGCAAGCAGGACGCCGAGGCCGCGCGCGCCGAGATCGCCTCGATACTCGACGCCGCCGGGCGCCCGCATCGCTTCTTCCTCATCGATGGGACGCGCGACATCAAGGACATCGTCCGTGATGCCGCCGCTCACGCGAAGCGGGAAGGCGGAGCCATCGTGGCCGCTGGCGGCGACGGAACGATCAACTGCGTGGCGGGAACGGCCTGGGCCGAATCGCTGCCCATGGGTGTCCTGCCACAGGGCACGTTCAACTTCGTCGGCCGTACGCACGGCATTCCCACCGATACCCGCGGTGCCACGGAAGCACTGCTCAGGGCGACGCCAGCCGATACGCAGATCGGAATGGTCAACGACCGCATGTTCCTGGTGAATGCCAGCCTCGGCCTCTATCCGCAGGTGCTGGAAGACCGGGAGACGTGGAAGCAGCGCTTCGGGAGACATCGCATCGTGGCGTTGTGGTCGGGACTGGCGACGATGATGCGCGGCTACCGCCCGCTGCGCATCGAGGTCAGTGATGGTGAGCGCACGCGCCATCTGCGCACGCCCACGCTGTTCGTGGGCAATAACGCGCTGCAACTCGAAAAAATCGGTCTGCCCGAAGCGGTGGACGTGCTGCGCAACGATGGCACGCTTGCGGGCCTCGTATTGAAACCGATCGGCAGGCTCACCATGCTCGGCCTGATCCTGCATGGCGCGCTGGGCAAGCTCGGTGAAGCGGAGAACGCGGTGAGTTTCGGCTTCCGCGAAATCACCGTGACGCCGAAACATCATCGCCATGCGATCAAGGTGGCCGTCGACGGCGAGATCGTCAGGCTCATGCCGCCACTGGTCTTCCGCGCCGCGCCACGACCGCTGTCCCTGCTCACCGACCGCGTGCGCAACCCCGGCGAGGACCCGGGATGAGCGTGATCGTCCAGATATCCGACCCGCACTTCGGCACGGAGCGGCCGGAGGCGGTAGCGGCACTCCATGAGGCCATCGTCGCATTGCGGCCGGACCTGGTGATCCTCTCGGGCGACGTGACCCAACGGGCGCGTCGCGCACAGTTCGCGGCGGCGAAGCGCTTCGTCGATGGCTACGCCCGTCCCACGCTGGCGATCCCCGGCAACCACGACGTGCCCTTGTTCAATCTCTTCGCGCGCATCGTCGACCCGTTCGGAGCGTTTCGCCGTGCCTTCGGCGACAACCTCGAACCGGCGTTCGAGAACGGCGATGTGCTGGCCGTCGGCGTGAACACCGTTCGTCCGTCGCGGCATAAGAACGGCGTCGTGTCCGACGAACAGGTCGAACGTGTGTGCCGGCGCCTCGCGCAGGCCCGCGACGAGCAACTCCGTATCGTGGTCACGCACCAGCCTGTGCATGTGATCCGCGAGAAGGACATCGCCAACCTGCTCATCAACCACGAACAGGCGATCGCCGCCTGGGCCGCCGCCGGTGCCGATCTGATCCTGGGCGGTCATATCCATCTTCCGTACGTGCGTCCGCTCGATACGGAAGCACGTCGCCTGGCCCGTGAATTGTGGTCGGTACAGGCAGGTACCGCGGTGTCACGGCGCATCCGTGAAGGGATCAGCAATTCCTTCCATGTGATTCGCCATGAGGCGTCGCGGGATCGCGGTGCCTGCGTGGTGGAGCAGTGGGATTATGACGAGGGTGGGCGACGGTTCATCGCTGGGGTGGGGACGCGTATTCCATTGGGGCGTTTTGGCCAGCACCCATCGCCGACAAGGTCGGCTCCCACCTGACCTTCCATCGGCACGGCGAGAGCCTGTTCTTGCCGTGCCTGGTGGGAGCCGACCCTGTCGGCGATGCTCTGCACGGCTTCACGCCGAACGGTAGTAATCCACCTCACGGTAGCGCCGCGCATACAGGCCGAACGCGAACGCGGCCACGGCGGCGAATCCGGCGAAGAAGAACATCTGGAACGCGGTGGTGCCGATGCCGGTGCCCGCGATGCCGGCGAGCACCGCCTCGTTGCGCACACCCGCGGTGGCCAGCAGCACCCAGAGGTTGCCCACCGTGACGCTGAGCGTCCAGAAACTCATCAGCGTGCCCTTCATCGAAGGTGGCGCCTGGCTATAGGCGAATTCCAGTCCTGTCGCGGACACGAGCACTTCGCCCATCGTGAGGAACACGTAGGGGAGGATCTGCCAGGCCACGAAGACCGGATCGCCACCGTCGATCGCGAGCTGGATCGCGCCGACGATCACCCATGCGACGGCCGAGAGCGCGATGCCGGTCGTCATGCGGCGCAAGGCGGTCGGTTCGATGCCGGCGCGCCGCAGCAAGGGGAACAGGACGAGATTGTTGAACGGGATCAGCAGCAAGACCAGGGCGGGATTGATCGCCTGCATCTGCGCGGGATGCAGCCATTCCGGCATGGTCATCGCGTTCGCCTGGAGCACCCAGGTGGAGGCCTTCTGGTCGAACAGCGACCAGAACGGCGTGACCAGCGCGAACACCAGGAGGACACGCAACACCGCGCCGACACCGTCGATCGCTTCGTCCGGATGCGCACCACGCGCGCGCTCCAATTGCATTCGCGTGCCGATGCCGACGCCACCGAGCAGGCAGACGAAGGCGAGGCACACGGCGGCGACGATGCCCAGCGTCGGCGCGAGCGCCAGCGACGCGAGTGCGAGACCGGCGGCAACGACCGCCACCGTCAATCCCGGCCTTCCCTGCCCCGGTGCACGCGCCAGCAAGGCGGTAAGAACGACCTTGGTGAATCCGTGGGGATCGTTGCCGGTCGGCGGCAGCATCACGTAGTGCCGGCGGCCACGCCAGAACACCAGTGTGGCGACGAACATCAAGGCGCCGGGAATGCCGAACGCCACCGCGGCGCCGTACCGGTGCAGGAAGAAGGGCATCAGCAGCGAAGCCAGGAAAGACCCGACGTTGATCATCCAGTAGAAGGCGTCGAACACCACTTTGGCCATGTGCCGGTTGCTCTCGTCGAACTGGTCGCCGACGAAGGCCGCCACGCACGGCTTGATTCCCCCCGCACCCAGGGCGATCAGGGCCAGCCCCGTGTAGAACCCGGCGACGCTGTGCTCGAACAGCGCCAGGCACAAGTGGCCCACGCAATACACGAGGCTGAGCCACAACACGGTGCGGTACTTGCCGAACCAGCGGTCGGCCAGCCAGCCGCCGAGCAGCGGAAAGAAGTACACGCCGATCACGAAGGTGTGGAACACGTCCTTCGCCGCACCCGGCCGCTCCGCTTCCGGCAGGTACATGAGCAGCGAGGTGACGAGGAACGGGGTGAGGATGTTGCGCATCCCGTAGAAGCTGAAGCGCTCGCAGCCTTCGTTGCCGACGATGTACGGAATCTGCCGGGGCAGGCGCGCGCGCTGGGCGGCGTCGATGTCTAACGTGGTCATGGCCTGGCCCGAAAGCAGTAAAAAACGGTGGAATCCTAAACGAAACGATCAGGCCACTCGCGCTAACCTTGCCCCATGACCGCTACCCGAACCCTCACCCAACCGATCCCCACCGGCCTCATCGGCTATGGCACGGCGGGCGCCTTCTTCCACGCCCCCTTGATCGCCGCCGCCGCGGGCCTGCGCCTGGCGGCCATCGGCAGCCGGCGTTGCGACGACATCCTGCGCGACTTCCCCGAGGCCAAGGCATACGAAAACCCTCAAGACCTGCTCGCCGACCCGGCGATCGAGCTGGTGGTGATCGCCACGCCCAACGAGAGCCACGCGTCGCTCGCCCGCGCCGCGCTGGAGGCGGGAAAGCACGTGGTCGTCGATAAACCGTTCACCTTGAACGCCGCCGAGGCCGAGGCCCTGATCGCCCTGGCGTCGGAACGCGATCGCAAGCTCTCGGTATTCCAGAACCGGCGTTGGGACAACGATTTCCTCACCGTGCGCCGTCTCGTCGAGGACGGCCGGTTGGGCGAGGTCGCCTACTACGAAGCGCATTTCGACCGGTTCCGGCCGGAGATCAAGCAAGGGTGGCGTGAAACGGAGGCGCCGGGTTCCGGCCTGCTCTACGACCTGGGCGCGCACCTTATCGATCAGGCCCTGGTGCTGTTCGGCTGGCCATTGGCGGTCACGGCGGACGTGACCCGGCAACGAGCCGCCGCGCGGGCCGACGATTACTTCCACCTCGTGCTCGATTACGGCCGCCGCCGCGCGGTGCTGCACGCCTCGGTGCTCGTGCGCGATCCCGGCCCGCGCTATCTCGTGCACGGCGACGGCGGCAGCTTCGTCAAGTACGGCATCGACGGACAGGAGGCGGCGCTTCGCGAAGGACGACGTCCCGGCGGCGAAGGCTGGGGCGAAGACGACGCGGCCCTGTTCGGCCGATTCACCGATGCCGACGGCAGCGCGACCACGATCGAGACCCTGCCCGGCCGGTACACCGCCTTCTACGACGGTGTGGCCGCCGCCATCCGCGACGGCACGGCGCTGCCGGTGGAAGCACGCGAGGCGCGCGACGTGATCCGCCTGATCGAGGCCGCGCAGGTGAGTGCGCGGGAGCGGCGTACGGTTCCGCTCTGAACGGCTTTCAGCCCTCGCCCGTCGCCACGGCGCGCGAGGGATCGCTGACCCAGCCACTCCACGACGGCGCATACAGGCGCGAGCCGCACAGGCCCGCGTACTCCATCGCCAACAGGTTGTGGCAAGCCGTGACCCCGGACCCACACATGTGCACGACGTCCTCCGCCGGGTGGGGGGCGATCGTTGCCTTGAAGGCCCGCGCCAGTTCCTCCGGTGAACGGAACCGGCCTTCCGCGTCCAGGTTTTCGGAGAAGGGGCGGTTGCGCGCACCGGGCACATGGCCCGCCACCGGGTCCAGCGGCTCCACCTCGCCCCGGTAACGCGGCGCGGCGCGAGCATCGAGCAACAGCAGACGACCGCTGGCGACGCCTTCGGCCAACTCGTCCGCGTTCACGGTGCCGGCCTCGTCGAAGACGGCATGCACCGTCGTCGGCTCGCGCAGCGGCAGCACATTGTCCGTGGGCAGCCCCTCCGCCAGCCACGCCGGCCAGCCCCCATCCAGCACCGCCACGTTGTCGATGCCGGACAACCGGGCCAACCACCAGAAGCGCGCGGCGGCGAGCGATCCGCCGGCGGCGTCATAGACGACCACCTGCACGTCGGGTCGCCATCCGGCACGGGAAAGCCACGCCGAGAACGATGCGGCCGATGGCAACGGATGGCGCCCGCGCCCCTGTGAAGGCGTGGCCATGTCGGCGAGGTCGCGGTCGAGGTCGGCACGCACCGCTCCCGGCACATGCGACAACGCATAGTCCTGGTCGCCCTTGCCGGGATCGCGTCCACCCGGCTGGTTGAGGTCGAAGCGCGCGTCGACGAAGAGTACGTCGTGCGCCGGCAGGTGGGCGGCCGTGGCCGCGTCGATCAGCGTGCGCGAGATCAGCATGGGTGACCCATCCGTTTCAGCAGGTTGAGCAGGATGGCCGCCGTCACGCCCCAGATGCGGTAACCCGCGTGGAGGAACTCGACCATGTCGCGGCGGTGGCCACGGAATTCCATCGTATAGCGGCGCAGGTTCGCCGGTTCGAGGAAGAACGCGAACGGCACTTCGAACACTTCGGCCACCTCGCCCGGGTCCGGCTTGAGTTCCGCGTTGGCGGCGACACGCGCGACCACGGGCGTGACCGAGTAGCCACTGATGGTCTCGAACGATTCGAGGAAACCCAGCGGCGTCACCATGGCCGCGTCGAGGCCGATTTCCTCCCGGCTCTCGCGCAGCGCGGCAGCCACCACGCCGGCATCGTCGGGTTCGACACGGCCGCCGGGGAAAGCCACTTGTCCCGCATGTTGTTGCAAGGTATCGGTGCGTACCGTGAGCAGCACGTTCTGCTCACGGTCGTCGCGGATGCCGATCAGCACCGCGGCCGGACGTCTCGGTGCATCGCCGATCAATTCGGCCATGTCGTCGTGGTTCCACCCGCGCGGACCGGGAGGCGCCTCCAGAGGAAGCAGCGCGCCACGAAGCCTCGCCAGCATGTCGTCCATCAGCCGCCCTGCCGGCGAGGCAGGATCTCATCCATGATCCACCGCTTCTGCGCGTCGTTCAGGGTCGACCAGCGTGCGATCTCGTCGCCCGTGCGCAGGCAACCCATGCACAGGCCGCGCGCATCGAGCCGACAGACGCCCGTACAGGGCGTCAAGGGAAGCGTGGAGGAAGTAGCGATGGCCATACCGTCGGCCATTCTAGCGCGAGCGGAGGCGACGCGGCGGCGCCGGCCCCGGGCCTACTGGCGGATGTCGACCAGTTCGATCTCGAACACCAGCGCCTCGTTGGGACCGATGCGCGGCAGCTCACCGCGTTCACCGTAGGCCAGCGCCGGCGGGATCACGACCTTCCACTTGTCGCCCACCCGCATGCGCGGGATCACGTCCTGCCAGCCGGGGATGACGCGGTTCACCGTGAACGTCACCGGCTTGCCGTGCGCGTAGGAACTGTCGAATTCCGTGCCGTCGATCAGGGCACCGCGGTAGTTGACCACCACCGTACTGGTGACCTGGGCCTGCGGACCGCGCCCCTTGGCGAGCACGGCGTACTGGATGCCCGATGGCAAGGTGACCACGCCGGGGCGCGTGCGGTTGCGGGCGAGGAAGTCGGCGCTGCGTTTCGCGTTGGCCAGGGCCACGCGGCGGAATTCCACCGCCGAATCGCGCTGCACCTTGGCGTCGAAATTCACCAGTTGCTGCTGCATCACGTCGATCGGCACGCCCGGCGGCCGCTTCGCGTAGCCGTCCTGCAGGGCTTTCACGAGGACGGCGATATCGACATCGGGCTGCGCGCTGTTCGCGAACTGGGTACCGATCTGGTAGCCGATGGCGTACGACAGTTTGGTCTTGTCTATCGCCGGGGCACCCGAGACCGGTGCCGTGGGCGCCGACTGCGCGCATGCCGCTCCGGCGGACAATGACAGCGCGACGAACATGACCAGGAAACGCAAGGGTGACATCCCGTTCTCCGTGAACCCGGAACCGTGGGCGTGCGTGGAGGATAGTCCATGAGACGCCGAGCGGGGGCAAAGGTTCCCCTGCCTGCTACCATCCGCCTCCTCGTCCCGCCGCCTGGAACCCGACATGGCCTTCCGCACGCTCACCACCGCCGACCGCGGCGCCGTCCGCACGATCATCGTCAATCGCCCCGACAAGCTCAACGCGTTGAACCGCGAAACCATCGGCGAACTGACCCTGGCCTTCCGTCAGGCGGCCCAGGACGACGCGGTGCGCGTAGTGGTGTTGTCGGGGGCCGGTGAGAAGGCCTTCGTGGCCGGCGCGGACATTTCCGAGATGACCGCCTGGTCGCCCGTGAAGGCGCAGGCCGCGTCCCGCGCGGGACAGGACCTGATGCTCACGATCGAGCGCCTCGGCAAGCCCGTGATCGCCCGCATCCAGGGCTATGCGTTGGGCGGCGGCATGGAGCTGGCCATGGCTTGCCATCTGCGCGTGGCCAGCGAGAAGGCCCGTTTCGGCCAGCCCGAAATCGGCCTCGGCCTGATCCCCGGTTTCGGCGGCACGCAGCGGCTGACCCGCCTCGCAGGGCGTGGCGCGGCGTTGGAACTGTGCCTGCTCGGCCAGCAGGTGGACGCGGCGCGAGCCGAACGACTGGGCATCGTCACCCGTGTCGTCGCCGCCGAAGAGTTGGACGCGACGGTGGATGCGATGGCCGATCAGTTGGCGATCGCGGCGCCGCTGGCACTGAAGGGCATCCTCGATGCCGTGATCGAAGGTGGCGAATGCGCCATCGACCAGGGCCTGGCGTTTGAAACGCAGGGCTTCGCCATCGCCTTCTCCACCGAGGACATGCGCGAGGGCACGTCGGCCTTCCTCGAACGGCGCAAGGCTTCGTTCAAGGGCGTGTAACCACCGGCCTCAATGCGACGCGCCGCGGTAGTTCAGCTCCCCGGCCGTCACGCGCACATCGAGACGATTCTCCGGCGGAGCCAACTGGCAGGTGGCATACGGCGTGAACACGCACGGCGGGTTGCGCGCCTCGTTGAAATCGATCACCAGCTTGCCGTCCCTTGCCAGAGGGGTGTCGATGAAGCGTGCGGCGCCGTAGGTCTCCTTGCCGCTGGTCAGGTCGGCGAAGACGAAGAACAGCGCGTCCGGCGTTTCCTGGACCGGATACAACTCGAACGTCTTGCCCTCACGCACGAACACGGCCTTGCCCGGCACCTTCTCCTTCTCGATCGTGCCCAGCACCGTGCCCATCTCCAGTTCCATCGGCGGATCGAAAGGCACCCAGTCGGCGACGACCCGCCACGTCGGATCGATGGGGAAATAGTCCAGTCCCTCGAAGCCCGTGCGCGTTTTCGCGTTCTCGTCCTTCACGCGCAAGGCTTTCCGGCCGTCACGCGCGATCACGAAGAAATGCGCGGAACCAAAACGCACCTCGGTGGCGGCCTTGCCCGGCGACGCATCGTCCACCAGGACCGCGCGCTCCACGTCGCTGCCGTCGACGAGGACACCGCTGCCCTCGGCCGGCTCGAACACGGTGGTGCCCTGCTCGTCGAGCGTGACGACGCCCAGCCGTTCCGGGCCGACGTTCAGCACGATGTCGTTGTCCGGCCCGCTGCCGATGCGGTTCGGCCCGGGTTGCAGCCATTCGAGCCCGACAAGGCTGAGCCATCCGCCTGGCGCCGTGAGCAAGGCCAGGCGTTCGGCACGCACTCGTTCGACGGATGCGGTTTCGGAAGGGGAAAGCATGGAGGAACCTCGGCGTATGGACGGCTAGCCGTCCGATCTTTGAATTTATCGGCCGCGCAGGAAGAGCCGATCCAACTCGCCCAGCGACAACTGCACCCAGGTCGGGCGACCGTGATTGCACTGGCCGGAACGCTCGGTGGCTTCCATCTCACGCAGCAGCGCGTTCATTTCAGGAATGCCGAGACGGCGTCCCGCGCGCACGGAGCCGTGGCAGGCCATGGTGGAAAGCAGTTCGTTCTCCAACTCTTCGAGGCGTCGTGAACTGCCGTGCTGGGCAAGCTCGGCCAGCACGTCGCGGGTGAGCTGGCTGACGTCGGCGCCTTCCAGCAACGACGGAATGCGGCGCACCACCACGCCCGTCGGGCCACTGCGCGACAACTCCAGGCCCCACTCGCCGAGCGCGTCGGCGTGTTCCTCGGCCGCCGCCGCTTCCTTCGCGCTGACCGCGATCGACAGCGGCACGAGCAACATCTGCGAACGCAGGTTGGCGGTGACCCGCCCGTTCTTGAGCTTTTCGTAGGTGATGCGTTCGTGCGCGGCATGCATGTCGACCAGCACGAGGCCGTGCTCGTTCTCGGCCAGTACGTAGATGTTCTTCAACTGCGCGATGGCGTAACCCAGCGGCGGGACCTCCCCACCCTGCTCGGCCTCGTTGCCGGAGGGCGGGGTCCATGAGGTCGAGGGTCGTGGCGGTGCGATCGATCCGAACAGCGTGGCGTAGTCGGCCAGCGGCTCGTCGCGCACGCCAAGACTCAATCGCGACTGGCTCGATGCCTGCGGCCATGCCGGCATCGCCGGCGACGACGACAGGCGGTTGTCGTAGACCGTGGCGCCGGCTGCCGCCATGAGTGGGACGGACTGCTCGGCCACCGGCGCTGAGACGCCGGCACGGGTCTGTGCCAAGGCTTCGTGCAAGGTACGGAAGAGGAAATCGTGGATCAGGCGCTGCTCGCGAAAGCGAACCTCGTTCTTGGCGGGATGCACGTTGACGTCGACACCGGCGGGATCGAGTTCCAGGAACAGCACGAACACGGGATGGCGCCCGTGGAACAGCACGTCCGCATAGGCTTGGCGCACGGCGTGGGCCACGACACGATCGCGCACGAGGCGACCGTTCACGTAGAAATACTGCTGGTCGGCCTGCGAGCGGGAAGCGGTCGGCAGGCCGACCCAACCGGACAGGCGCATGCCGGCGGCTTCGTGTTCCACGCGCAGCGCCTGTCCCGGGAATTCCGGACCGAGCACTTCGGCCACGCGGGCCAGCGCGGCGTTTTCGTCGCGCGCGGGCTTGAGCAGGCGTACCGGCTTGCCGTTATGACTCAGGCGGATGTCGACGCCTTCGCGCGCCAGCGCCAACGATTTCAGCAAATCGTCGATGTGCGCGAACTCCGTGCGCTCGGCGCGGAGAAACTTGCGCCGCGCGGGTACGTTGTAGAAGAGGTCGCGCACTTCGATGGTCGTGCCGGGTGGATGCTGGGCGGGACGCGCCTCTTGCAGGCGGCCGCCGTCGACGTCGATGCGCCAGGCGGAGTCTTCGCCCTGCTGGCGGGAGGTCAGGGAGAAACGCGCCACCGAAGATACCGACGCCAACGCTTCACCGCGGAAGCCCATGCTGGCCACGCGCTCGAGATCGTCGAAGCTGCCGATCTTGCTGGTCGCATGCGATGCCACCGCCAGCGCCAGTTCGTCGCGCGGGATGCCGCCGCCGTCGTCGCGCACGCGGATGAGCCGGACCCCGCCCTGCTCGATGTCGACCTCGATGCGGCGCGCACCTGCGTCGATGCTGTTTTCGACGAGCTCCTTCACCACCGAAGCGGGACGCTCGATCACTTCACCGGCCGCGATCTGGTTGATCAGTTCAGGCGGAAGGGGACGAATGGGCATGGGGCACGACCTGACGGGCATTCAGGTCGAAAGGATAGCCCAAGCGGGTGCAGGCCCGCTTCAGCCCGACGGAATCACCATCACCGTGCCGATGCGCACGTTGTTGTCCGTCATCTTGTTGGCGAGCTTCAGCGCGCCCACCGATACCCCGTACTGCTGGGCGATGCCGGTCAGCGTCTCGCCACGGTTGACGCGGTGCACGTCGCGGACGTTTTCATCGGCGCGTGCGGTGGATTTCTTCGCCGGCGCGGGCGTATCGGCCGCCGCGAGCTGCTTGTCGTCCGCCTTGGCGGCCGGTTTCTTCGGCGCCGGCGTGCGCGTCGCCGACTTCACCGCGCTGGAGGCGATGGCATCGGCGTCGGGGCCTGCCGCCGGCGTGGCCGGGGCCGAAGCCGCCGTCGAGGCGACCGACGTGCCGTTCCGGCGCGCCGCCTGGGCGGCGAACCAGGTACCCGGCGGGGGCATCGACTCGAAGTAGTTGCGCACGCCGCCCAGGACGGCGGTGGCGAGTTCACGGCGGTGGCCGTCGTCGCGCAGGCGCCGTTCCTCGGATGGATTGGTGATGAAGGCGGTTTCGACCAGGATCGAGGGCACGTCCGGCGAACGCAGCACCACGAAGTTGGCCCGCTCCACGTAGCCTCGATGGGTGGGACCGAGGCGGCCCAACGCTTTCAGGACGTTGCCCGCGATCGATTCGCTGGCCTGCATCGCGTAGCCCTGCTGCAAGTCGAGTAGCACCGCGGCGAGCGTGTCGTCCTTGTCGTCGAGCGACACGCCGCCGACCAGGTCGGCGCGGTTTTCGCGATCGGCCAGCCAGCGCGCGGCTTCGGACGTCTTGCCGCGGGGGGAGAGCACCCAGACCGACGAGCCTTTCGCGTCGCTGTTCTTGAACGCGTCCGCGTGGATCGAGACGAACATGTCCGCGTTGTGCTCGCGCGCGATCTGGTAGCGCCGCTTCAGTGGAATGAAGTAGTCGCCGTTACGCGTGAGGACCGCCTGCATTCCGGGCTGGCGATTGATCTGGTCGGCGAGTTCGCGCGCCACCTGCAAGGTGACATCCTTCTCGCGCAGGCCGGTCGCGCCGCGCGCGCCCGGGTCCTCGCCACCGTGGCCGGCGTCGATGGCGACCACCACCTTGCGCTCGGCGGCCAGCATCGGCGGCTTGCCCGCGGGAACCGTCTTGCCGCGTGAGCCGCGCGGTGCGGTTGCGACAGCCGCCTCGGCCGGCGCATCCGCCACGGAAGCGGTGTCGTCGCTGACCGGGTTGTCGCCAGGATCGCTCTGCCCGCCGGGATAGAGATCCAGCACGAGGCGATAGCCGTAGTCACCGGCGGGCTTGAGCAGGAAACTCTTCGGCTTGGCCTTCGGATCGACCGTGGCGACCATGCGTGCGCTGCCGCCCTGCTTGCCGGCCGTCATCGACTTGAACAGGCCCTGCCCGCCCGGTGCGGCGAAGTTACCCGCCACGGCGCTCCCGGCGATGTCGAGGACGACACTGCCCGGGGTATCGCCCTGGGACATCTTGTAGGTCGCCGGACCGGACAAATCGAATACCACCCGGGTGTATTCCGGACCAGCCCAGACCCGCGCGGCCTTGATGTCGGCCGCTGTCGAGACGGCAGGGGCCAGCGTCGCGACGGCGGTCACGCACGCAAGAAGGCCAAGTTTGATAGTGATTCCCCTCATACGGCCAGGATTGAACTGCAAGCGCCCGCTGAATGCAAGACGTTTTCCCTTGTTAATCCATGACCTGCGAAACCTTCGTCAACGGGCGTACAGGAATGCGGTGCAACCGACGACCGGAGATGCTGGCGGGAACCGCCTTGTGTGTCGATACGGAACTTGTTGAAACACAAGGCTTTGTGCGCGCGTCAGGTGCCGAGCGAGCGCAGAATTCGCTGTCCCGCGGGGGATCGCGCCTCGATGAGAACGGCGCGCCCCTGCCCTTCATGGCGGAAGCTCAATTCGAGGTCGGCGGATGGCAAGGCGCCGGTACCGCGCTCGGGCCACTCCACCAGCACGATGGCTCCCGGTTCGGCGAGGCTATCCAGGCCGAGCCACTCCAGTTCACCCGGATCGGCGATGCGATAGAGGTCCAGATGGAAGGCTCGGCGCTCGCCGATGTCGTAGCCTTCCACGAGGCTGTACGTGGGGCTCTTCACCCGTTCGCCGACGCCCAGGGCCCGGAGGAAAGCCCGTGCGAACGTGGTCTTTCCCGCGCCGAGGTCGCCGTGAAGGTAGGCGACGAGGCCGGCGGGCACGTGCTGCGCAAGGCGGCGTCCCAACGCCATGGTGGCCTCCTCGTCGGCGAGGTTCCATTCCAGGGCGCTCATGCGTCGAGTCCGTTGACGAGTCGACGGAGCGGGTCGAGCAGGTCGCCGGCCAGGAGCCCGCGCTCGCCTGCCCGTGCCGCGACGTCGGCCGCCCGCGCGTGCAGCCCGACGCCAAGGCAGGCCGCCTCGTAAGGTTCGCAGCCTTGACCCATGAGGCCGGCGACGATGCCGGTGAGGGTGTCGCCCATGCCGCCGCTGGCCATGCCCGGATTGCCCCAAGGGCACACCGCCACCTCCCCTTCGGTTGAAACGATCAGGCTGCCGTTGCCCTTGAGGACGACCACCGCGCGATAACGCTTCGCTATCTCGCGCCCGGCGGCGAAGCGATCCGCTTGCACGTCCGCTGTCGCCACACCGAGCAGGCGCCCCGCCTCACCCGGGTGAGGAGTCAGCACGACGCGCGCCGGCAGCGGGCGCGGCTCGGCATGCAGCAGGTTGAGGCCATCGGCATCGAGGACCGTAGGCAGGCCCGCGTCGAGCGCCGTCGTCCACAAGGCGTGACCCCAGGCGGCTTGGCCGAGGCCCGGGCCGAGTGCGATCACGGAAGCTTTTTCCAGCATCGGCTGCAAGGCCTGTGGTCCATTGACGCCGTGCGCCATCAGTTCCGGGCGTGCCGCATTCATCGCCTGCACGTTTTCTTCGCGGGTCGCCACGCTGACGAGGCCGGCGCCGGTACGCAACGCCGCCTCCGCGGCCATCCGCACGGCACCGCCCGTGCCATGGTCGCCACCGATCGCGAGGACGTGGCCGTTCCCACCCTTGTGCGAGTCGCGTGGACGCCGGGGCAGCCCGGCCGGTTCGAGCAGGCGCGCATCCGGCGCATCGAGGATGCTCCGCGGCAAGCCGAGGTCGAAGAGTTCCACGTCGCCAGCCACCTCAGCGCGATAGGTATGCAGGCCGCGCTTGTGCACGATGAAGCTCGCGGTGGCGGTGGCATGGACGGCGACGCCCGGGCATGCGCCCGTATCCGCCGAGAGGCCCGAGGGTACGTCCAGTGCGAGCACCGGCGGGCCGGATGCATTGATCGCTTCGATGGCGCTGGCCGCCCGGCCTTCGGGAGCGCGATTCAGGCCCGTACCGTAGATGGCATCCACGATCACGTCGGCAGGCGAAAGCGCGTTCCAGTCGGCGAGTGGATGGGCGACGCCACCCAGCGCTTCGAAGGCCTCGCTGGCACGGGCGGCGTCCCCTGCCCTGGGCGGATCGAGCGCCACGAGATCCACGGATAGTCCCGAGGCCAGCGCGTCCCGGGCGACGAGATAGCCGTCGCCACCGTTGTTTCCCGCGCCGCACACTACACGCAGCCGCCGCGCGGCAGGCCAGCGCCGCCGCAGCATGGTGAAGGCGGCAGCCGCCGCTCGCGTCATCAGCTCGAAGCCGGGAATGCCGAGCTCGTCGATCGCGCGACGATCGATCGCGCGGGACTGCCCGGATGTGAAGAGGGCGATACCGAGATGGGGTGCGGTCATCGGACGATTATAGGAGCCCCCGGTAGAATGGACGCATGTCCGTCTCCCCATCCACCGACTACGCCAGCCTCGCCACCCAGATCAAGCAATGGGCGCGCGAGCTCGGCTTCGCGGACGTGGGCGTCGCGGGCATCGAGCTGGGCGACGACGAGGCATACCTGGAGCGCTGGCTGGCCGAGGGCCACCACGGCGAAATGGACTACATGGCACGCCACGGCACGCGGCGCAGCCGTCCCGCGGAACTGGAGCCGGGCACGCTTCGCGTGATCTCCGTTCGCATGGACTATGTGCCGCCGGGCACGCCGAACGCCTGGGACGTCATCCACGACCGCGAGCAGGCCTATATCGCCCGCTACGCCCTCGGCCGCGATTACCACAAGGTGATGCGCAACCGCCTGCAGAAGCTCGCCGCGAAGATCGAAGATCGTGTCGGCGACTTTCGCTATCGCGCGTACGTCGATTCAGCACCGGTGCTGGAAAAGGCGATCGCGCGCAATGCCGGGCTTGGCTGGATCGGCAAGCACACCGTACTGATCAACAAGCGCGCGGGTTCCTACTTCTTCCTCGGCGAACTTTATACCGACCTGCCGCTACCGGTGGACGAACCGGCCAGTGCCCACTGCGGCAGTTGCCGCCGCTGCATCGACGTCTGCCCGACGCAGGCGATCGCGGGTCCGTATCGCCTGGACGCGCGCAAGTGCATTTCCTACCTGACCATCGAACTCAAGGGCAGCATTCCTGTCGAGTTGCGCGAGCCGATGGGTAACCGTGTCTTCGGTTGCGATGACTGCCAGTTGGTCTGCCCATGGAACAAGTTCGCCCAAGAGGCGACCGAACCCGACTTCGCACCACGCCATAGCCTCGACGGACCCAGGCTGGTCGATCTGTTCGCCTGGAGCGAGCAAGAGTTCCTCTCGCGCACGGAAGGCATGGCGATACGCCGCGCCGGTTACGAAGGCTGGCTGCGCAATATCGCCGTGGGCCTGGGCAATGCCCCCACGAGCGACGAAGTCATCGCCGCGCTCGAAGCGCGCGCCGGCGATCCGTCACCGGTCGTGCGCGAACATGTGGCGTGGGCAAGGGAACGGCATGGCCGCTGACGTGTCAGACCATGCCGCCTGACTTACGCACGATCAGCATCGCCATTTCGAGCGACTGCTCGTAGTTGAGCCGCGGATCGACCATGGAGCGGTAGGCGCGATCGAGGTCGCCTTCGACGAGGTCACGGGCACCACCCAGGCATTCCGTAACATCTTCGCCCGTGAGTTCGAGATGCACGCCGCCGAGACGCGTACCGGCCGCGGCGTGGATGTCGAACGCCTGATCGAGCTCGCCGGCGATGTTGGCGAAGCGCCGGGTCTTGTAACCGTTGCTGGTGCTTTCCGTGTTGCCATGCATTGGGTCGGCTACCCACAGCACGCGACGCCCTTCGCGCTTCACCGCCTCGAGCAGCGGCTGCAGGTGCGTACCGATCTTGTCGTTGCCCATGCGATGGATGAGGGTCAGGCGGCCCGGCTCCTCGTTCGGGTTCAGGACATCGATCAGGCGCAGCAGATCGTCCGCCTGGACCGTCGGGCCAACCTTCACCGCGATGGGGTTGCGGATGCCGCGGAAGTATTCCGTGTGCGCGCCGTCGAGCGCGGCGGTGCGCATGCCGATCCAGGGGAAATGCGTGGACAGGTTGAACCAGCCGTCCTGTCGCGGAACCCTGCGCGTGAGCGCTTCCTCGTAGTGCAGCAGGAGCGCTTCGTGCGAGGTGTAGAAATCCACGCGCGAGTAGCTGGAGATCGACTGCCCCGCGAGGGTCTCCATGAAACGCAACGAATCGCCGATGCTGGCGACCATGCGCTTGTATTCCGCCGCGAGCGGCGAATGCTCCACCCAGGCCAGATCCCAGTATTCGGGATGGTGCAGGTCAGCGAAGCCACCGTCGATCAACGCGCGGACGAAGTTCATCGTCATCGCCGAACGGGCATGTGCCTTGATGAAACGCTGCGGATCGGCGCGACGCGCCTCGGGCGTGAACTCGGGACTGTTGACCAGGTCGCCACGGAATGCGGGCAGCGTCACGCCGTCACGGGTCTCCGTATCGGCCGACCGCGGCTTGGCGTACTGGCCGGCGAAACGGCCGACGCGCAACACGGGCTTCTTCAAGCCGTGCACGAGCACGAGGCTCATCTGCAGCAGCACCTTGAGCCGATTGGAAATGATCGGGCTGTTGCAGTCCGCGAAGCTCTCCGCGCAATCGCCGCCCTGGAGCAGGAAGCGCTCACCGTCCTGCGCTTCGGCGATACGTTCCTTCAGCGCCAGGATTTCCCACGAGGTAACCAGCGGCGGCAATTCACCGAGCTGGGCCAACGCGCGGTTGAGCTCGTCGAGGTCTTCGTAAGTCGGCTGCTGAAGGGCGGTCCTCGACCGCCACGAGCCCGGCGTCCAGTCGATGGACGGGGGAACTACGGCTTTGAGGGAGTGCTGCATGGGTAATGCCTACGTGGAAGCGCCCCGGGAGGCGCGGAAAGTCAACGAACGCCGCGGCGCAGGGACAGGAGAGCCCAGACGACGAGAACGACGAACCAGAACAGGGTCCATCCCGGCATCGGCACGCCGAGGATGGGCTCGATCTTCGCGCACTCGCCCGAGCCAGTGAATGCCAGCTTCAGCATCTTCATGAACGGGAAAGCATCGAACAGATAGCCCAGTCCAGGGCCGCAAGCGGGAACCTCGCTGGCAGGAAGGGACTGCAGCCACAGGTGGCGCCCCGCCGTGGCGATGCCCCACAGTCCGCCGAGCGTAATGAGGACCGCGTAGGTGGCGCGACCGCCGCGTTTCACCGGCGCGTGCAAGCCGCCGATGAGGAAGAACAGGCCCATGAAGCACACGGCGATACGCTGGAAGATGCACAGCGGACACGGGTCCAGATGCATCACGTACTGCGAGTACAACGCGAAGCCCATGAGGGCCGCGCAGACGACGAAAGCAGCGAGATAACGTGTGCGGAACGACCAGTTACGAGGGTTCATGTGGGGATGGTGCGATGCGGGACACCCACGTTAACCCTTTGTGTAGGTACTTGTCAGTAGGCGTACGCAGTTTCATTGGTAACCATGTCAATCACTTGTGCGAGGTGCACGGCGGAGCCGTAGGCACCACCGTGATGGACACCGCACGTGCAAGCCGCCTCCTGCGAGCCTCCCTCACCCGGGTGTGGCAACCGGCAAGAAGCTAGTGCTAGCCGCCCAACAAAAGCAAAAAAAACCCCGGCAGGTTTCCCGGCCGGGGTTTCTTCGATCAAGCCTGGAAGCTTAGTCGGCGTCGACTGCTTCGCCCGCGGTCGGGCGGTCCACCAGCTCGACATACGCCATCGGGGCGTTGTCGCCCGGGCGGAAGCCGCACTTGAGGATGCGCAGGTAGCCGCCGGGACGCTCGCGGTAGCGAGGACCCAGCTCGACGAAGAGCTTACCGACAGCCTGCTTGTCGCGCAGGCGCGAGAAAGCGAGGCGGCGGTTGGCGACGCCATCGGTCTTGGCGAGCGTGATGAGCGGCTCGGCGACGCGACGGAGTTCCTTCGCCTTGGGAAGGGTGGTGCGGATAAGCTCGTGCTTGATCAGCGACGAAGCCATGTTCTTGAACATCGCTTCGCGGTGGCTGCTCGTGCGGTTGAGCTTGCGACCGGATTTCTGGTGGCGCATGGCGTTTACTCTCTGAGTCTATTGTTATGAAAAGCCGGTCAGGATGAGCCGACTTCCCGCGGTTACCCGCTGATGCAAGGCTATAAGAACGCCCCGCTATAAGAGCACGGCCTCTTTGGACCGCTTTGGAATCCCGGTGGAAGTGCGCGAGGCATCCGCCGGGTGGTGCAAAGGATCGGGGCGATCGAATACCGATCGCCCCGTGAAACATCAGCCCAACTGCATGCCGTGGGAAAGACCCGGCGGCGGCCAGTTTTCGAGCTTCATGCCGAGAGCGAGACCACGCCCGCCCAGCACATCCTTGATTTCCGTCAGCGACTTCTTGCCCAGGTTCGGCGTCTTCAACAGCTCGACTTCGGTCTTCTGGACCAGGTCGCCGATGTAGTAGATGCTCTCGGCCTTGAGGCAGTTCGCCGAACGGACCGTCAGTTCGAGATCGTCGATCGGACGCAGCAGGAGCGGATCGAACCCGCCCTTCTCCGCCTTGGTCGAATCGCTCTCGCGGCGCGAGAAATCGCCGAAAACCGACAGCTGATCGTTGATGATTTCAGCAGCCTTGCGGACCGCGTCTTCAGCACCGATCGTGCCGTTCGTCTCGATGTCGAGCACGAGCTTGTCGAGGTTGGTGCGCTGCTCGACACGAGCCGCGTCCACTTCGTAAGCCACGCGCAGGACCGGCGCGAACGACGCGTCAAGCTGCAGACGGCCGATCGGCCGCGTCTCGTCATCCGGGTGCTGGCGCGAGCTGGCCGGCTGGTAGCCGACGCCACGACGCACCTTCAGACGCATGTTCAGTGCCACATCCTTGGTGAGGTGGCAGATCACGTGCTCCGGGTTGACGATTTCAACGGAATGATCGACCGCGATATCGCCTGCGGTGACCACGCCCTTGCCCTTCTTCGACAGCGTCAGGGTGACTTCATCACCGCTGTGCTGACGGATGGCGACATCCTTGAGGTTCAGCAGGACTTCGATCACGTCCTCCTGCAGGCCTTCCAGGGTGGTGTACTCGTGCAGCACGCCGTCGATTTCGACCTCGACGATCGCGCTGCCCGGAATCGAAGAGAGCAGCACGCGACGCAGCGCGTTGCCCAGGGTGTGACCAAAGCCACGCTCGAGCGGCTCGACCACCACCTTAGCGCGGTTCGCTCCAAGCTGCTCGACGCTGAGGCCACGAGGCCGCAGCACACTAGTTGACGAAACTGCCATGCAAGGCTCCGGTGGATTACTTCGAGTAAAGCTCGACGATCAGGGCTTCGTTGATATCGGCCGGCAGATCACCGCGATCCGGAACGGCCTTGAACGTGCCTGCGAACTTCTTGCTGTCGACCTCGACCCACGACGGACGAAGATCCATCGTGTCGTAGATCGTCGCCGCTTCCTGCACGCGCAACTGCGTGCGGGCCTTCTCCGTCAGCGAGACCTCATCGCCCGGGCGGACATGATAGGAAGGCACGTTGACCTTCTTACCGTTGACCGTGACGGACTTGTGGGCCACGAGCTGGCGAGCCTGGGCGCGGGTGACCGCGAAACCCATGCGGTAGACGACATTGTCGAGACGGCTTTCCAGGAGGCGAAGCAGGTTTTCACCCGTATTGCCCTTCTGGGTCGAAGCCTTGGTGTAGTAGTTGCTGAACTGACGCTCAAGCACGCCGTAGATGCGCTTGACCTTCTGCTTCTCACGCAACTGAACAGCGTAATCGGACAGGCGGGCGCGCTTGTTTGCGCCATGCTGGCCGGGCTTGTTTTCGAGCTTGCACTTGGAATCGAGCGCGCGGGCGGGGCTCTTCAGACCGAGGTCGGCACCCTCACGACGCGCAAGTTTGCAGGTAGCTCCACGATAACGGGCCATGGGTATGCTCCTTAGACGCGACGCTTCTTGGGGGGACGGCAGCCGTTATGCGGAATCGGCGTGACGTCGATGATGTTGAGCACCTTGTAGCCCAACGCGTTCAGAGAGCGCACGGCCGACTCGCGGCCCGGGCCGGGGCCCTTGATGCGCACTTCCACGGTCTTCACACCGTAGTCGCCCGCGGCGCGGCCAGCCTTTTCGGCGGCGACCTGCGCTGCGAACGGGGTCGACTTACGGGAGCCGCGGAAACCCGCGCCGCCCGCCGTCGCCCACGACAGGGCGTTGCCCTGGCGATCGGTGATCGTGACGATGGTGTTGTTGAAAGAAGCCTGCACGTGGGCCACGGCATCCGTGACGACGCGCTTGATCTTCTTCTTGGTTTTAACCGGCTTAGCCATGATCGGTATCCGTTACTTCTTGATCGGACGACGCGGACCCTTGCGGGTACGGGCGTTGGTACGCGTGCGCTGGCCGCGCACCGGCAGGCCGCGACGGTGGCGCAGGCCACGGTAGCAACCAAGATCCATGAGGCGCTTGACCGCCATGCCGATTTCGCGACGAAGGTCGCCCTCGACCGTGTACTTGGCGATCTCAGCGCGGATCTTCTCGACCTCGCCTTCGCTGAGCGACTTGATGGGAGTGGTCGCAACCACGCCCGCGTCGACGCAAACCTGCTTCGCCCGCGAACGGCCGATTCCGTAAATGCTCTGCAAACCAACCCAGACATGCTTCTGGACCGGCAAATTGACACCCGCGATGCGCGCCATGATGTACTGTCTCCGATGCGTTTCGTGCGCGGTAAACGCGCAATTCTAACCGTAATTAACCTAAACGGGAAGTCCTGCGGCGCTGGGCGCCAAGGCCTCCCCTACTTGGGGCCTCCGTCGCGTCTCAGCTGCGACGGAGATTGGACTTCTTAAGCAGACTCTCGTACTGGTGGCTGACGAGATGGGCCTGGACCTGAGCCGTGAAGTCCATCACCACCACCACCACGATCAGCAGCGAAGTGCCGCCGAAATAGAACGGGACGTGCCAGGCGTTCTGCATGAACGTGGGCACCAGGCAGACCAGTACGATGTAGAGCGCGCCAACGCCGGTAAGCCGGGTCATGACGCCATCGATGTAGTCCGCCGTGGCACGACCCGGGCGGATGCCCGGAATCAACGCGCCCGAACGCTTGAGGTTATCGGCCGTTTCCTGCGAATTGAACACGATCGCCGTATAGAAGAAGGCGAAACCGATCACCAGCACCGCGAACACGATGTCGTGGACCGGCTCACCCGGGCTCAGCGCCGTGGTCAGCCATTGCAGCCAACGGGACTGGTGGGCAGAGCCGAACCAGGTCGCCGCGGTCGCGGGGAAAAGCAGCAGGCTGGTCGCGAAGATCGGCGGAATGACGCCCGCCATGTTGATCTTCAGCGGCAAGTGCGAGGTCTGGCGCTGGAACTGACGCTGGCTGCCCTGCTTCGCGTAGTTCACGGTGATACGCCGCTGGGCGCGCTCCATGAACACCACGAAGGCCGTGACCGCCAGGATCACCACGGTGACCATCAGCAGCTTCAGGACCGACAGCTCGCCGTTGTTCGCCATGGACAGCGTGTGCACGATGGCACCCGGCAAGCCCGCGACGATACCGGCGAAGATCAGCATCGAGATACCGTTGCCGATACCGCGCTCCGTGATCTGCTCGCCCAGCCACATCAGGAACATCGTGCCGGCGGTGAGGCCGACGACCGACGCCATGACGAAGCCGGCACCCGGCATGTAGACCACCGGTGCGCCGCCCGTGGCGACCTGCTTCTGCAGGGCCACCGCGATGCCGAACGCCTGGAAGGCCGCGAGGCCCACCGTGCCAAAGCGCGTATAGGTGGTCATCTTGCGACGACCCGCCTCGCCTTCCTTGCGCAGTGCCATGAGCGACGGAACGACCGAGCCCATCATCTGCACCACGATCGACGCCGAGATATACGGCACCACACCGAGAGCGAACACCGAGAAGCGGGACAGCGAACCACCCGAGAACATGTTGACCATGTTCAACAGGCCGCCACCACCCTCGACCAGGCTCGTCATCGCCTCGGGGTTCACGCCCGGAACGGGAATGAACGAGCCGAGGCGGAAGACGATCAGCGCACCGATAAGGAAAAAGATGCGCTGACGCAGTTCCGTCAGTTTGCCCAGCGAGCCGAGCGTTGTGCCCTGCGCTGCAGCCACCTGATTACTCCACGCTGCCGCCGGCGGCTTCGATGGCCGCCTTGGCGCCGGCCGTCGCAAGCACACCGGAGAGCTTCACCGCACGGGTGATTTCGCCCTTCAGGACGATCTTGACCTTCTTCGCGCGGCTGGTCACGAGACCGGCGGCGTGCAGGGCGATCAGATCGATGGTGTCGGACTTGACCGACGCCAGCTGGTACAGCATGACCTGTTCCGTATCGGCCTTCTTCAGCGAACGGAAGCCGACCTTCGGCAAACGACGCTGCAGCGGCATCTGGCCGCCTTCGAAACCGACGCGGTGCGTATTACCGGCACGGGCGTGCTGACCCTTGTGACCACGGCCGGCGGTCTTGCCGAGGCCGGAGCCGATACCGCGCGCGACGCGGGTACGGGTCTTGCGGGCGCCCTTGCCGGGCCTGAGTTCATTAAGACGCATGACGTTTACTCCTCGACCCGGACCAGGTAGTAGACCGTGTTGATAAGGCCACGGACCTGGGGGCTATCCTTCAGTTCGCGCACATCGTTGAGCTTGTTCAGGCCGAGGGCCTTCACGCTCAGACGATGACGACCCTGTACACCGCGAAGGCCCTTGACGAGGCGGACGCGGACGGTGCCGGTGTTTTCGTTGTTCTTAGCCATTGCCGAGGACCTCTTCGATCGTCTTGCCACGCTTGGCGGCAATGCGCTTCGGCGATGCAACGGCCTGGAGGCCCTTGATCGTGGCGCGGACGAGGTTGATCGGGTTGCGCGAGCCGACGGCCTTCGCAAGCACGTCCTTCACGCCGACCACTTCGAGGACGGCGCGCATGGCACCGCCGGCGATGACGCCGGTACCCTGCGAGGCGGGCTGCATGTAGACGCGGGCCGCACCGTGGTTCGCCTTGATGGCGTACCAGAGCGTGCCGTTGTTCAGTTCGATCGACACCATGTTGCGGCGGGCGCGCTCCATAGCCTTGGAAATGGCGACCGGCACTTCACGCGCCTTGCCATAACCAAAGCCGACGCGACCCTCGCCATCGCCGACCACGGTCAGCGCGGTGAAGCTCATCTGGCGGCCACCCTTGACGGTCTTGGCCACGCGGTTGACGGCGATCAGCTTTTCAAGCATGCCGTCCGAATTTTCGCGATCTGTCGAGGACATCTCTCTTTCCTGTCTGCCCGGATGTTTACCGGGACTTCTGTTTACGGCTTGGTCGCCGCTTGGAGTTGTAGTTACAGCGGGCGGCACCGGTCCCGGGGGACCGATGCCGTGGCCTGACGCCTCTTAGAACTTGAGGCCGGCCTCACGCGCCGCGTCGGCAAGAGCCTTGATGCGACCGTGATAACGGAAACCCGAGCGATCGAAGGCAACGGCTTCGATACCGGCGGCCTTGGCGCGCTCGGCAACGACGCGGCCCACCGTGACGGCGGCCTCGATGTTCTTCTTGCTCTTGAGACCCTCGGCGACCGACTTCTGCACGGTCGAGGCGGCTGCCACGACGGTGCCGTTCGGCGCGAAGACCTGGGCGTAAATGTGCTGACCGGTGCGGTGCACGCTCAGGCGGGCGACGGCGAGCTCACGGATGTGGGCGCGGGTCGACTTGGCGCGGCGCAGGCGGGATACGTTCTTGTTCATCGTTTTGACTCCAGAAAGCGGATAGGCCGATTAGGCCTTCTTGGCTTCCTTCAGGATGATCGTCTCGCCGGCGTAGCGGACACCCTTGCCCTTGTAGGGCTCCGGCGAACGGAACGCGCGGATCTTCGCGGCCACCTGGCCCACGAGCTGCTTGTCGGCACCCTTGACCAGGACTTCCGTCTGCGACGGAACTTCGATGGTGATGCCTTCCGGTGCCTCGAAGACCACCGGGTGCGAATAACCCAGCGAGAGGTTGACCGACTTACCGGTGAGCTGGGCGCGGTAACCCACGCCGACGAGCTCGAGCTTCTTCTCGAAGCCGTTGGCCACGCCGTGGATCATGTTGGCGACGATCGCGCGGGCGGTACCGCCGAACTTGTCGTCGGCACCCTCGGCGAGAACGACGTTCGCGACGCCATTCTCCTGCTGGAACGAAACACCCGGCAGTTCGTGGGTGGTCAGGGTGCCCTTCGGGCCCTTGACGGTGACGGTGCCGTTGGCGATCGAGAGTTCGACGCCCTTCGGCAGGGTGATGGGCTGCTTGGCTACACGTGACATGTCGGGACTCCTTACGCCACCTGGCCGATGACTTCGCCGCCCAGACCCTTCGCACGGGCCTGCGCGTCGGTCAGGAGACCGGCGGAAGTCGAGATGATCGAGATACCCAGGCCACCGAGGACCTTCGGCAGCTCGTCCTTGCCGCGGTAGACGCGGAGACCGGAACGGCTGACACGGGAGATGGTTTCGATGGCCGGACGGCCTTCAAAGTACTTCAGCTTGATCTCGAGGACCGGCTTGCCAGCTTCGTCAGCGGCACGGGCGTCGAGAATATAGCCTTCGTTCTGCAGAAGCTTGGCCAGGGCCAGCTTCATCTTCGACGACGGCATACGGACAACCGACTTGCCAGAGGCCTGGCCATTACGGATGCGCGTAAACAGATCGGCGATGGGATCAGTCATGCTCATAAGAAAACCCTTGAGAGTGCACCGATATCCGAATTACCGGAAATCTTAAATTGTAAAGCCGACAATCGTCGGTCTGCGTTGCGCAGACCGACGACTATAACAGCTTGCCCCGCCGTTGGCGAGTTTTTTACCAGCTAGCCTTGCGCAAGCCCGGCACGTCGCCACGCATGGTGGCTTCGCGGAGCTTGTTGCGGCCCAGGCCGAACTTGCTGTAGACGCCACGCGGGCGGCCGGTCAGGGCGCAGCGATTACGCTGGCGCACCGGGCTGGCATCGCGCGGAAGCTTCTGCAGCTTGGTCTGGGCTTCCATCTTTTCGTCGTACGACGCAGTGGCGCTCAGGACGATCGCCTTCAGCTCGGCGCGCTTGGCGGCGAACTTCTTCACGATCTTGGTGCGCTTGAGGTCGCGCTCGACCATCGAGGTCTTGGCCATGTTCTACCTGTGATCAGTTGCGGAACGGGAAGCTGAAGGCTTCCAGCAGCGCCTTGGCTTCTTCGTCGGTCTTGGCGGTGGTGGTGATGGAGATATCCATGCCACGCAGCGCGTCGACCTGATCGAAGTCGATTTCCGGGAAAATGATCTGTTCCTTGATGCCGAAGTTGTAGTTACCACGGCCATCGAAGGCACGGCCCGAGACACCACGGAAGTCGCGCGTACGCGGCAGCGAGATGTTGATCAGGCGGTCCAGGAATTCCCACATCTGGGCACGACGAAGCGTGACCTTGCAGCCGATCGGCCAACCATCGCGGATCTTGAACGAAGCGACCGACACGCGGGCCTTCGTCGTGATCGGCTTCTGGCCGGCGATCTTGGTCATATCGGCCACGGCGTTCTCGAGGATCTTCTTGTTACCGGCGGCTTCGCCGACGCCCATGTTGAGCGTGATCTTCGTGATGCGGGGCACTTCCATGACGTTCTGGTAACCGAAGCGCTCAGTGAGCTTCTGCATTACCGACTCTTTGTAAAACGATTCAAGGCGGGTCATGACTTCGATTCCTTACGCGTCGACCACTTCGCCCGAACGGAACACGCGCACCTTGCGCCCGTCCTCGAGCGTCTTGGTGCCCACGCGCTCGCCCTTGTTCGTGGCGGAGTTGAAGAGCTGTACGTTGGAGATATGGATCGAGGCCTCACGTTCGACGATTCCACCCGGCTGGTTGGCCTGCGGGTTCGGCTTGGTGTGGCGCTTGACCAGGTTCACGTTCGAGACGACCACGCGGTCGCCATCGACGCGCAGCACGTCGCCGCGCTGTCCCTTGTTCTTGCCGGTGATGACGACGACGTTATCACCCTTGCGGATACGGTTCATGGTCTGGCCTCCGCTCAGAGCACTTCGGGCGCGAGCGAGACGATCTTCATGAACTTCTCGCTGCGCAGCTCGCGGGTAACCGGCCCGAAGATACGGGTTCCGATCGGCTCGAGCTTGTTGTTGAGGATGACGGCCGCGTTGCCGTCGAAACGGATCACGGAACCATCAGCGCGGCGCACACCCTTGGCGGTACGAACCACCACGGCGTTGTACACCTCACCCTTCTTGACCTTGCCGCGGGGAATGGCGTCCTTGACGGTCACCTTGATGACATCACCGACGCTGGCATAACGGCGCTTCGAGCCGCCCAGCACCTTGATGCACATCAGTTCCTTCGCGCCGCTGTTATCGGCCGCGGAAAGCATGCTCTGTACCTGAATCATGGCAGCTCTCCTTAGACTTCAGCGCGCGTGACGATTTCGACCACGCGGTGATGTTTGGTCTTCGACAGCGGACGGCATTCCGCGATGCGGACGAGGTCACCCTCGTTCGCGCCGGTTTCGTCGTGCGCATGTAGCTTCGTGGAACGGCGGATGATCTTGCCGAGCAGCGGGTGCTGCACCTGGCGCTCGATCAGCACCGTCACCGTGTTGGCCATCTTGTTGCTGATGACACGACCCGTGAGGGTGCGCGCCGTCTTCGTGTTATCGCTCATGTCCGCCGTCCTTACTTCTTCACGCCGAGCACGAACTTCGTGCGGGCGATGTCACGCCGAACGCGGCGCAGCTGGTGCGGCTGGGTGAGCTGTCCGGAGCCCTTCTGCATGCGCAGGTTGAACTGCTCCTTGCGAAGGTCCAGCAGGTGCTGCTTCAGCTCTTCCGCCGACTTCTCTTTGATTTCTTTGCTGGCCATTACATCACCGCCCTGGAGACGAACTGGGTCTGGACGGAGAGCTTGGCTGCCGCCAGACGGAACGCTTCGCGTGCCGTCGCCTCGTCGACACCTTCGATTTCATAAAGCATGCGACCCGGCTGGATCAGAGCGACCCAGAACTCGACGCCACCCTTACCTGCACCCATTCGGACTTCGATGGGCTTACGGGTGATCGGCTTGTCCGGGAACACGCGGATCCAGAGCTTGCCGCCACGCTTCACGTAGCGCGTGATGCAACGACGGGCCGCTTCGATCTGACGCGCGGTCAGCTGACCGTGCGTCGTCGCCTTGAGGCCGTACTCGCCAAAGCTCACGAGGTTGGAATTGAATGCCAGGCCGTCATTACGGCCCTTATGCATCTTGCGGTACTTGGTACGCTTCGGTTGCAACATGGCAACGCTCCTTACTTGGCAGCGCGCTCACGCTCGCGGCGGTTTTCACCACCCTCGCGGCGCGACGACTGCTGAGGCTGCTGTTCTTCCTTCGACTCGGCCGTAGCGGCCGCCAGATCGAAGATCTCGCCCTTGTAGACCCAAACCTTGACACCGATGATGCCGTACTGGGTCTTGGCCTCGGCGGTGCCGTAGTCGATGTCCGCGCGCAGGGTATGCAGCGGAACGCGACCTTCGCGGGCCCACTCGGAGCGCGCGATCTCGGCACCGTTCAAACGGCCGGAGACGTTGATCTTGATGCCGAGGGCACCGAGGCGCATCGCGTTGCCGACCGAGCGCTTCATCGCCCGGCGGAACATGATGCGACGCTCGAGCTGCTGGGCGATCGATTCAGCGACGAGCTGGGCATCGAGTTCCGGCTTGCGGACTTCACTGACGTTGATGTGCGTCGGAACGCCCATCATGTCCGTGACTTCCTTGCGCAGCTTCTCGATGTCCTCGCCCTTCTTGCCGATCACCACGCCCGGACGGGCGGTGAAGATCGTCACGCGGGCGGTCTTGGCCGGGCGCTCGATCTGGATCTTCGAGATACCGGCGGCGGCGAGCTTCTTGCGCAGCATCTCGCGGACCTTGAGGTCGGCCGCGAGGTACTGGGCGTATTCACCCTTGTTTGCGTACCACTTCGAGTTCCAGTCCTTGGCAATGCCGAGGCGGATACCGGTGGGATGAACTTTATGACCCATCGTGTCTTACCCCAGTCAGTTGCCGACAACCACAGTGATGTGGCTGGTGCGCTTCAGGATGCGCGAACCGCGACCTTTGGCGCGGGCGTACATACGCTTCATCGCCGGACCTTCGTCGACGAAGATGCGGGCCACCTTGAGCTCGTCCACGTCGGCGCCGAGGTTGTTTTCGGCGTTGGCGACGGCGGACAGCAGCACCTTGCGAACAAGGTGGGCGGCTTTCTTGTTGGTGAAGGCGAGCACGTCGCTGGCTCGGCCCACGGGCATGCCGCGGACCAGGTCAGCCACCAGGCGTGCCTTCTGCGCCGAGATGCGGGCGCTGCGCAGGATCGCTTTGGCTTCGGTGCTCATCACTTGCCCTTCTTATCGCCTGCGTGGCCCTTGTACGTACGGGTCACCGCGAACTCGCCGAGCTTGTGCCCGACCATGTTCTCGTTGATCAGGACGGGCACGTGCTGGCGGCCGTTGTGGATGGCGATGGTCAGACCGACCATCTCCGGCAGAATCATCGAACGACGCGACCAGGTCTTGATCGGACGCTTGTTGTTGGCGGAAACGGCGGCTTCCACCTTCTTTACGAGGTGCAGGTCAACGAACGGACCTTTCTTTAGAGAGCGCGGCATGATCGTTTCCTATTACTTGCGACGACGCACGATGAACTGCTGGGTGCGCTTGTTGTTGCGCGTCTTGTAACCCTTGGTCGGCGTACCCCATGGGCTGACCGGATGACGGCCGCCGGAGGTCTTGCCTTCACCACCGCCGTGCGGATGGTCGACCGGGTTCATCACGACACCGCGAACGGTCGGACGGATACCCGCCCAGCGCTTCTTACCGGCCTTGCCAAGCTTGCGCAGGCTGTGCTCGGAGTTGCCGACTTCACCGATGGTGGCGCGGCATTCGACCGGCACGCGGCGCATTTCGCCGGAGCGAAGACGCAGCGTGGCGTAACCCTGCTCGCGAGCGACCAGCTGGACCGAGGCGCCGGCGGAACGCGCGATCTGCGCACCCTTGCCCGGCTTCATCTCGATGCAATGGACGGTGGAACCGACCGGGATCGAACGAAGCGGCAGGCAGTTGCCCGGCTTGATCGGCGAGTCGGAACCCGACACGAGACGGTCGCCCACCGCCACGCCCTTCGGCGCGATGATGTAGCGGCGCTCGCCATCGGCGTAGCACAGCAGCGCGATGTGCGCGGTGCGGTTCGGATCGTATTCCAGACGTTCGACAACGGCGGCGATGCCTTCCTTGTCACGCTTGAAATCGATGATGCGGTAAGCCTGCTTGTGACCGCCGCCGCGATGACGCGTGGTGATGCGACCGTAGTGGTTGCGTCCACCCGTCTTCGACTGCGATTCGGTCAGGGGCGCGTAGGGTGCGCCCTTGTGCAGACCTTCGGTCCGCACGCTGACTGCGTCGCGGCGGCCCGGGGAGGTCGGCTTGTGAGTGATCAGTGCCATCTCAATTCAACTCCTGGCTCAGGCCTTGGCCGACACGTCGATCGTGTGACCGTCGGCGAGGCGCACGTAGGCCTTACGCTTGCCCTGGCGGTTGCCAGTGCGGAAGCGGAACGACTTGACCTTGCCCTTGGTGTTCACGAGGTTCACGTCCACGACCTTGACGTCGAAGAGATGTTCCACGGCTGCACGGACATCGGCCTTGGTCGCCTCGGGCGCCACGACGAAAACGTACTGGTTGTTCTCAGCAAGGCGAGCCGACTTCTCGGAGATGTGCGGCGCGCGAAGCGTGTTGAGCGTGCGTTCGGTGCTCATGCGAGCCACTCCTCGACCTTCTTGACCGCGTCCACCGTCATGACGACGAAGTCGCTGCCGACCAGGCTGACCGGATTAAGGGCCAACACGTCGACGACGTGGATGTACGGAATGTTGCGGGCGGACAGGTACAGCGCCTCGGTGGCGTCTTCCGACACCAGCAGCACGCGACCCTTGACTTCGAGCTCGGCCAGCTTCGCGATCATGCCCTTGGTGCTCGGGGCTTCCATCGACAGCTCGGAGACGACCTTCAGGCGACCCTGACGGTTCAGCTCGGCGACGATCGAACGGATCGCGACACGGTAAGCCTTGCGGTTGACCTTCTGCTCGAAGCTGCGCGGCTTGGCCGCGAACGTCACACCACCACCGACGAAGATCGGAGCGCGGTAGTCGCCGTGGCGAGCGCCGCCACCCTTCTGCTTCTTGAACTTCTTGGTCGTACCGGACATCTGGCCGCGAGACAGCTGGGCCTTCGTACCGGCACGGCCAGCCGCCTGATAGGCGGTGACGACCTGGTGGACGAGGGCCTTCTTGTACTCGCCGCCGAACACGTCGTCCGACACGGTGAGCGCCTTGGCGCCAATAACGTTGAGTTCCATGGCGTCTCTCCTCAGCCCTTGGTCGTCGGACGGATCACGACGTCACCGCCCGGCGCGCCGGGGACTGCGCCCTTGACCGCGATCAGGTGACGCTCGGAATCGACCGTGACAACTTCGAGACCCTGCTGGGTGCGGTTGACCGCGCCCATGTGGCCCGACATCTTCTTGCCAGGGAACACGCGGCCCGGCGTCTGGCGCTGGCCGATCGAGCCCGGGGCGCGATGCGACAGCGAGTTACCGTGCGTGGCGTCGCCCATCTTGAAGTGGTGACGCTTGATCGTGCCCTGGAAACCCTTACCCTTCGACACGCCGGAGACGTCGACCGTCTGACCGACGGTGAAGACGTCGCCCGCCGAGATCTCGGTGCCGATCGCGTACTTGCCTGCGTCTTCCGCGCTCACGCGGAATTCCCACAGACCGCGGCCCGGCTCGACCTTGGCATTGGCGTAATGGCCCTTCAGCGGAGCCGTCAGGAGCGAGGCGCGCTTGGCACCCGTCGTGACCTGCACGGCGCTGTAGCCGTCGTTTTCTTCGGTCTTCACCTGCGTCACACGATTCGGGGTCGCTTCAATCAGCGTCACCGGAATCGAGCGGCCGTCTTCGGTGAAGAGCCGGCTCATGCCGCACTTGCGGCCAACCAGTCCGATACTCATCTTCGTATCCTTTTATCCGCTCAGCCGAGCTTGATCTGCACGTCAACGCCAGCCGCGAGATCGAGCTTCATGAGCGCGTCCACGGTCTTGTCGTTGGGGTCGACGATGTCCAGAACGCGCTTGTGAGTACGGGTCTCGTACTGGTCGCGGGCATCTTTGTCGACGTGCGGCGACACCAGAATGGTGTAGCGCTCAATCTTGGTCGGCAGCGGGATCGGGCCGAGGACCGTAGCGCCGGTGCGCTTGGCCGTCTCGACGATTTCGCTGGCCGAACGGTCGATCAGACGATGATCGAACGCCTTGAGCCGAATGCGAATCTTTTGGTTCGCCATAAAACCGTGTCCTGTTATCGAAAGAACGTTCTTGTGATTCGGAGGGGCTTCTCGCCACCCCGCACAACCCTGGTACTGCTTACGGGTACCGCAACGGGCCGCCCTGGAACGGCTAAGAACCGTCCGGAACGACCCGAAAAAGTCAGGCAGGCCGAGTTATCGGCCTGCCTAGACAGAAAAGTATAGAATACGCAACGAGATAGGTCAACAGAGCTTGCGCCCCGTGGCCCGTTGGCACCCTACTCGGCATCCTTGCCTGCGAACTCGAAGCACATTCCGTGCGCCTCATTTCGCGGTGTCCGGTCGCCTAATGATGGTGGCCGGGAGGTATAGCCCAGCGACTATAACCTATCGCCGAGCCGATGGGAAGCCCTCGGGAGGAACGACGTCGGATGGGCCGCGCCCCTTCCCCAGCTGGATCATTCACGACCTGCTCCTGCGCTCTATCGTTGCCTGAGGGGAACGTAGTCTCCATAGCGCTTGTCCGCGCGCCCCACGCGAGCGCAGAGCTGCCTGCCGCACAATCGAACATCGGCCTGGTTGTAGGCCCGGAGCAGATCGGCCTCGATCTGCTGCTGCGCGATGACCTGCTTGTAGTGCCATCCGAGGTAACTTCCCACCACGAGCACGATCAGAAGAGTCGCCAGCACCCCCACCACCAACCAGGTCGCCTTGTTCACGAAACCTGCCAGCTTGCGCTGTATCCGAACCATCGCATCCGTGCTCGCCTGCATGAGGCGCTGATGCTCGGCCGCTTCCCGGGCCACTTCCGAGAGCGGGCCGTTCAAGCCCGTTCGCATGGTTCGCGTAGCATCCGCCGAAATCGCACCCAGGCTCACGTCCGCGGCCTGGCGCATGATGCCGGGTAGAGCCTGCACGGTCCGCTCTTGTTGCTCGGTGGCCTGACGGTGGCGCGTGTCCATCGACTCGCTCATGCGCGACAGCCGCTCCACCATCATCGCCACCTGCACGGTGGCGCTCCTCGTACCTTCCTCGCGCATCGCCACTCCTTACAGGCGCATCACCGGGCCGCTGATCTCCCGGACCTGCGAAACCTGCTGCTCCTGTGCCTGCTGCACCTGCGCTTCCAGGGACGCGATGCGGTCCTCCATGTCCACCTGCCGCGCCGCTTCCATATGGAATTCCTGGGCGGCATCGGTCTGGCCGACCTGGCGAAGCGCCTCCATGAAACCCTCGTCGTCCTGCTCCATGGCCTTGCACAGATACTCGAACATCTCGTCCGTGCCGGCGGTCGCCGCCAGTGGTGGCACGCGGGAGCGTTCCTGCTCCTCACCCAACATGTGCCACGGTGCCGACAGATCCATGGGCACACCTCGGGGCAAGTCGTCCAACGGGCGATGATGCAGGTCGCGCATGTAGTTGTGCGCGAACACCGCCGCCGGTTGATTGCTTTCGTTGACCCAGAAGTTGCCGATGCCATGTGCACGGCCCACGGCGCCGACCTCGCCGACCGGCGACAGGCCACCCTGCTGGTGGCGCTGGTAATCGGCGTGATCCATGTAGTCCACACTGCGACCGATCGAGTCGGCGAGAGTCGACACCGGATCGTGATACATGCGGTGGTTGACGACGCGATCCTCCGCAGCCAGGGCATCCAGGCCCAACCCCTCGGCCATGGACCGGGCGCCGTAGGTGTTGAAGGTTTCCGCGTGTATGCCCACCGATTCGGGCATGGCGGCTTGCAGTTGTGCGAGGGCACCGCCGAGGGAGTGACCGGTGATGCTGATGTCGCTTACGGGGATATGGCTCTTCTCTGCGTGCTGCAAAGCCCAGCGCATCGTCGCGGCCGCTTCAGGCCATTGAGTGGGTGCACCCATCATACCCATGCCCAGATCGGCGGTGACGTCATGAATACTGGAAGGGTCGGTGCCCTTGTTCGTGACGATAAGCTGGCCGGTCGCCTCGTCTTGCAACACGGCGCCGCGGTAGTTGGTCGGTGATGGTGGGGAAACGTAGAGCACAGTGTAGAGACGGCTATCACTCTCAATATCGGTCTTTGCCGTCAGCGGCGTATAAATCGCATAAGAGAGAAATGCATATTGTTCGGAAGGAAGAGACATATCCATTTCCCTGGATAGAAGTTAATGCTAGTCGCCGCTAGAAGCAGCAGGCGGGCTTGGTGCGGTATCTGTCGGCACGGGCTTGACGAAATTGCTCTGGCTGAAGACGCCCCGCACGCGCGGACGCAGCAACGCCGAGTCCTCGGACACATGAACCGTGATGGGGACGCGACTGTAATGGGACACTTCCGGCATCGGCCATCTGCCGTAGCAGCTTTGCGGATCATCATCAGCCTGGAACTGGCAAATGGCTTTGTATTCGGTGCCCGGAGCCAAGTCCCCGCGAAGACCCCAGTGCCCTAGCGCGTCCCTTCCCGTGAGAGTGTCACGAACCAGGAAGTAAGGAGCGGCAAGCTCCCAGTTGCAGGCGGCTTCGTTGTACCGATCCAAGTAGACGTTGTAATGAGCATGCTTTGGATCGCGACTTTCATTCGGAATGTCGAACGTCCCTTCGGGATAGACAAAGCTGCCGCCGCCCCGCTGCGGATCGAAGTAGCCGCATTCGCGCTGCTGGTTCTGATAGAGCGCTCTCATGATGACGACGTAGCGCTTCGCATCCTCGGGATGATCGAACGTCACGGTGACGTGCAGTGCCTCCTTCGGGTGCGGATTCAGAGGCGGCGGACTGAGGTCTTTTTTCCCGGCGCACGTAGCCAAGGTGGGAAACAACAGCAGCGGAAGCAGTGTCCATGCACGAAGATTCATGAGGACAGCTTAGCGATACCGCATGAGGACATCTTTAGAAGAATCCTCAAAAACCCATGCTTTTTTCATGCACGCCAATCGAGACAACCCCGGCTGGTTTAAGACCCGGCCGCAGGCCATTGATAAACGGCCGCGCCAGCGGCCCTTCCTTGAGGGGTCGCCGGAGGCGTGGCCCCGAGGGCGGCACTCGCCGGCTCTTGCCGCAACCGTGCGTCCCCGCGATGCCGAAGGCGAGTTCGCCTTACCGCTACAAGAACAAAAAAAAGCGGAGGCTTTCGCCTCCGCTTTTCGATAACCGGACGGGTCACCCCGCCGCAGTGATCCTTCTTACTTGTTGATCTTGGAGACGACACCGGCGCCGACGGTACGACCGCCTTCGCGGATCGCGAAGCGCAGGCCTTCGTCCATCGCGATCGGGAAGCCCAGCGTGACGCTGATCTTCACGTTGTCGCCCGGCATCACCATCTCCACGCCTTCCGGCAGCTTGATCGAACCGGTCACGTCCGTGGTACGGAAGTAGAACTGCGGACGATAGTTGCTGAAGAACGGCGTGTGACGGCCACCCTCGTCCTTCGACAGGATGTACACCTCACCCTCGAACTCCGTGTGCGGCGTCACCGAACCCGGCTTGGCCAGCACCTGGCCACGCTCGACGTCTTCACGCTTCAGACCGCGAACCAGCACGCCGACGTTGTCACCGGCCTGACCCTGGTCCAGCAGCTTGCGGAACATTTCCACGCCCGTCACCGTCGTGGTCTGGGTGTCCTTCAGACCGACCACTTCGGCCGGGTCACCCACCTTGACGATGCCGCGCTCGACGCGACCGGTCAGCACCGTGCCACGACCCGAGATCGAGAACACGTCTTCCACCGGCAGCAGGAACGGCTTGTCGATGTCGCGCTCCGGCTCCGGAATCCAGCTGTCCAGCGCATCCACCAGCTTGATGATCGACGGCACGCCGATGTCCGACTGGTCACCGTCCAGCGCCAGACGCGCCGAACCGTGGATGATCGGCGTGTCGTCGCCCGGGAACTCGTACTTCGACAGCAGCTCGCGCACTTCCATCTCGACCAGCTCGAGCAGCTCGGCGTCGTCCACCATGTCGGCCTTGTTCAGGAACACGACGATGTACGGCACGCCCACCTGGCGCGACAGCAGGATGTGTTCGCGCGTCTGCGGCATCGGGCCGTCCGCGGCCGAGCACACCAGGATCGCGCCGTCCATCTGCGCCGCACCCGTGATCATGTTCTTCACATAATCCGCGTGGCCCGGGCAATCGACGTGGCCGTAGTGGCGCTTCGGCGATTCGTATTCCACGTGCGCGGTCGAGATCGTGATACCGCGCGCCTTCTCTTCCGGCGCCGCGTCGATCGAACCGTAGTCCTTGAATTCGCCGCCAAAACGCTCGGCGCCAATCTTCGTCAGCGCAGCCGTCAGCGTGGTCTTGCCGTGATCGACGTGACCGATGGTGCCGACGTTGACGTGCGGCTTCTTGCGCTCGAACTTACCCTTTGCCATGACTCTAAACCTCTAAAAGAACGTTATATGTTTAAAGAAGAAGCCCTTATCAGGACTTCTTCATGACCTCGTCGGCGACATTCTTCGGCGCCGGATCGTAATGATCGAACTCCATCGTGAACATCGCACGGCCCTGGCTCAACGAGCGGATCGTGGTGGCGTAGCCGAACATCTCACCGAGCGGAACCATCGCGTTGATGGTCTTGCCCGACGGCGTATCGTCCTGGCCGGTCAGCATGCCGCGACGGCGGCTCAGATCGCCCATGATGTCACCGACGTAATCTTCCGGCGTCACGACCTCGACCTTCATGATCGGCTCGAGCAGAACCGGCTGCGCCTTGGCGAAGCCCTGCTTGAACGCCATGGACGCGGCGAGCTTGAACGCCATTTCGGACGAGTCGACGTCATGGTAGGAACCGAAGACGAGCTTGACCTTCGTGTTCACGACCGGGAAGCCGGCCAGCGGACCCGAGGTGATCGTCTCGCGCAGGCCCTTCTCGACCGACGGGATGAATTCCTTCGGAATCACACCACCCGTGATGTCGTTGATGAAGAGGAAGTCGTCCTTGATCTGGGCGGCCAGCTTCTCATCCGCGCGGTCGGCGGCGGTGATCGGCGACAGTTCGATCACGACGTGACCGTACTGACCCTTACCACCCGACTGCTTGGCGTGCTTGTAGTCCGACTTGACGTCCGATGCCTGGATCGTTTCGCGGTAAGCCACCTGGGGCTTGCCGACGTTGGCTTCGACGTTGAACTCGCGACGCATGCGGTCCACCAGGATGTCCAGGTGAAGCTCGCCCATGCCCGAGATGATCGTCTGGCCCGACTCTTCGTCCGTACGGACGCGGAACGACGGATCTTCCGCGGCCAGGCGGCCGAGGGCGATGCCCATCTTTTCCTGGTCCGACTTGGTCTTCGGCTCGACCGCCATCGAGATCACCGGCTCGGGGAACGACATGCGCTCGAGCGTGATGATGTGATCCTGCGCGCACAGCGTGTCACCGGTCGTGACGTCCTTCAGGCCGACCGCCGCGGCGATATCGCCGGCGCGGACTTCCTTCAGTTCGTGACGCTCGTTGGCGTGCATCTGCAGGATGCGGCCGATGCGCTCCTTCTTCGACTTGACCGGGTTGTACACCTGGTCGCCGGCGTTCAGCGTGCCCGAATAGACACGGAAGAACGTCAGCGCGCCGACGAACGGATCGGTCATGATCTTGAACGCGAGCGCGGAGAACGGTGCATCGTCCTTGGCTTCGCGGGTGTCCGGCTTCTCGTCTTCGTCGATGCCTTCGACCGGCGGACGGTCGAGCGGCGACGGCAGCAGATTGACGACCGCGTCGAGCATCGCCTGGACGCCCTTGTTCTTGAACGCCGTGCCGCAGAAGACCGGGATGATCTCGCTCTTCAGCGTGCGCAGGCGCAGGCCTTCGATGATCTCGGCTTCGGTCAGCTCTTCGCCACCGAGGTACTTGTCCATCATCTCTTCCGTGGCTTCCGCCGCGGCTTCGATCATGGCCGTACGATCGGCCTCGGCCTTGGCCTGGAGCTCGGCAGGAATCTCGACGTATTCGAACTTCATGCCCTGGGACTCCATGTCCCACTTGATGGCCTTCATCTTGAGGAGGTCGACGACGCCCTCGAAGTTGTCCTCGGCACCGATCGGCACCTGCATCGGCACCGGGTTGGCGGCAAGGCGGCTCTTCAGCTGGTCGACGACCTTGTAGAAGTTCGCGCCGGTGCGGTCCATCTTGTTGACGAACGCGAGGCGCGGCACCTTGTACCGGTTGGCCTGGCGCCACACGGTTTCCGACTGCGGCTGCACGCCACCCACGGCACAGAGAACGAACACCGCACCGTCGAGAACGCGGAGCGAGCGCTCCACTTCGATGGTGAAGTCGACGTGTCCCGGGGTGTCGATGATGTTGAAGCGGTGCTCGGGCAGCGAACGATCCATGCCCTTCCAGAACGCCGTGGTGGCGGCGGAAGTGATGGTGATGCCGCGCTCCTGCTCCTGCTCCATCCAGTCCATCGTAGCGGCACCGTCGTGCACCTCGCCAATCTTATGACTGACACCGGTGTAGAACAGGATGCGCTCCGTGGTCGTGGTCTTGCCGGCATCGATGTGAGCCATGATGCCGAAGTTGCGGTAGCGCTCGATGGGCGTAGTGCGTGCCACGGTCTTTCCTCAATCTGGAGCTGTAATTACCAGCGGTAATGCGAGAAGGCCTTGTTGGCCTCCGCCATGCGATGCGTCTCTTCGCGCTTCTTGACGGCGCCGCCACGGGATTCCGAGGCTTCGAGCAGTTCGGCGGCCAGCTTGCGCGGCATGGACGTTTCGCCGCGCTTGCGCGCCGCGTCGATCACCCAACGCATGGCGAGAGCCATACGACGGCCCGGACGGACCTCGACCGGCACCTGGTACGTGGCACCACCGACTCGGCGGGACTTCACCTCGACGGCCGGGGCGATATTGCCCAGGGCCTTCTCGACGAGCTGCACCGGCTCGGCGTTCTTTTCGCCGATGTGCTGCAGGGCGCCGTAGACGATGGCTTCAGCGACGGACTTCTTGCCGGACTTCATCACCATATTGATGAAACGGGCAATCAGCTGGCTTCCGTGCTTCGGGTCCGGGAGGACCACACGGGCGGGATGGGAACCTTTACGCGACATAATTCTTGTCCTCTACTCAGCTCTTCGGGCGCTTGGCGCCGTACTTCGAGCGCGACTTGCGACGCTTGGTCACGCCGGCGCAGTCGAGACTGCCGCGAACCGTGTGGTAACGCACACCGGGGAGATCCTTGACGCGACCGCCGCGGATCAGGACCACCGAGTGCTCCTGCAGATTGTGACCTTCGCCACCGATGTAGCTGATGACTTCGAAACCGTTGGTCAGGCGCACCTTGGCAACCTTACGCAGCGCCGAGTTCGGCTTCTTCGGAGTGGTCGTATAAACGCGCGTGCACACCCCGCGGCGCTGCGGGCTGCTCTGCAGGGCCGGCGAGGCGCTCTTGTACGCCTTCGGGCTGCGGGATTTGCGCACCAACTGGTTGACTGTCGTCATGCGAAGCTATTCCTGAGAAACATAAAGGCAGACCGATAGATCGGCCCGCCAGAGAAGCGTTGTTGACGTGCGCCGCCCGCGAAGCGGGCCAGCGCCCATCGTCCCTGATTCCGAACACGAGGCGCATCCTTGCGCCTCATTTCGTATGTACGAGCAAAACCCGGGTACGGGCCTTACTCGGCGCTATCGTTGGACCCGGCGGGAGCCTCTTCGAACGTGACAGCCGGTGCCGAAGAACCCGAGAGGGTTTCCAGCTCCGAGGCCGTCAGTCCGCCCTGGCTACGACGCGAAGCGTGGTATGCCAGACCCGTACCCGCAGGGATTAGCCGCCCAACAATAACATTTTCCTTCAGGCCACGCAACGTATCCCGGGTGCCACGGACCGCCGCCTCGGTGAGGACGCGGGTGGTTTCCTGGAACGAAGCCGCCGAGATGAACGACTCGGTGGCCAGCGAGGCCTTGGTGATGCCCAACAGGACCGACTCGAACTCGGCCCGACGCTCGCCCCGCTTCTCGGCGCGCTCGTTTTCCTCGTTGATCCGGACGCGCTCGACCTGCTCACCGCGCAGGTAAGTGCTGTCACCCGGCTCGGTGATCTCGACCTTGCGCAGCATCTGGCGAATGATCGCTTCGATGTGCTTGTCGTTGATCTTCACGCCCTGCAAGCGGTAGACGTCCTGGATCTCCTTGACCAGGTACGAGGCCAGCGGCTCGACACCCAGCAGGCGCAGGATGTCGTGCGGATTCGGCTCGCCGTCGACGACGGTTTCGCCCTTCTCCACGTGCTCGCCCTCGAACACGATGACCTGGCGCCACTTGGGAATCAGCTCTTCGTGCTCGTTGCCGTCCACGTCCTTGATGATGAGGCGCTGCTTGCCCTTGGTGTCCTTGCCGAAGCTGACGATACCCGAACGCTCCGCGAGGATCGCCGGCTCCTTCGGCTTGCGGGCTTCGAACAGGTCGGCGACGCGCGGCAGACCACCCGTGATGTCGCGGGTCTTCGAGGTTTCCTGCGGGATACGGGCGACGACGTCACCCACGCCCACTTCGGCACCGTTCTGGATCGAGACGATCGCACCCGCCGGCAGGAAGTACTGGGCCGCGATGTCCGTACCCGGCAGCTTGAGCTCACGGCCCTTGCTGTCTTCCAGGCGGACGATCGGGCGCAGGTCCTTCGCCTGCGTGCCGCGACGCTTCGGATCCGTCACCACCGCCGACTCGAGGCCGGTCAGTTCGTCGGTCTGCGACTGCACGGTCACGCCATCGATGAAGTCGATGAAGCGGACCACGCCGGCCACTTCCGTGACGATCGGGTGGGTATGCGGATCCCAGTTCGCGACGGTCTGGCCGGCCTTGACCGGGTCGCCGTCCTTCACCGCGATGGTCGCGCCGTAAGGCACCTTGTAACGCTCACGTTCGCGACCGTTGGCGTCGATGACGCTCACTTCGCCCGAACGCGAGACGGCGACCAGGTGACCCTGCGAATGCTCGACCGACTTCAGGTTGTTGAACTTCAGCGCGCCGGTCGTGCGGACCGTCACGTTGTCCACCGCAGCCGCACGGGACGCCGCACCACCGATGTGGAACGTACGCATCGTCAGCTGGGTACCCGGCTCACCGATCGACTGCGCGGCGACCACACCCACGGCCTCGCCCATGTTGACCAGGTGACCGCGAGCGAGGTCGCGGCCGTAGCACAGGGCACACACGCCGTGGCTGGCACGGCAGGTGATCGGCGAACGGACCTTGATCAGCTGCACGCCGGCCTTGTCGAGCTGGTCGACCAGGTACTCGTCGAGCAACGTGTCGCGGGTCACGATCGGCTGGTCGTCATCGCCCGGGGCGTAGACGTCCTCGACCACGACGCGACCGAGCACGCGCTCGCGCAACGGCTCGACCACGTCACCGCCTTCGACGATCGGCGACATCAGCACGCCATCTTCCGTGCCGCAATCGTGCTCGGTGATGACGACGTCCTGGGCCACGTCGACGAGGCGACGGGTCAGGTAACCGGAGTTCGCGGTCTTCAGCGCGGTATCCGCGAGACCCTTACGGGCACCGTGGGTCGAGTTGAAGTACTGCAGGACGTTCAGGCCTTCGCGGAAGTTCGCCTTGATGGGCGTCTCGATGATCGAGCCGTCCGGGCGGGCCATCAGGCCGCGCATGCCTGCCAGCTGACGAATCTGCGCCGCGCTACCACGCGCGCCGGAGTCCGCCATGATGTACAGCGAGTTCATCGACTTCTGGTTGACCGTGTTGCCGTCGGCGTCCTGCACCTTCTCGGTGCCGATACCGTCGATCATCGCCTTGGCGACGAGTTCGTTGGTACGCGACCAGATGTCGACCACCTTGTTGTAGCGCTCGCCGGCGGTCACCAGGCCCGACTGGTACTGCTCCTGGATCTCGACGACTTCCTTCTCGGCTTCCTCGAGGATGCCCTTCTTCTCGGCCGGGATCTTCATGTCGTCGATGCCGATGGAGATACCGGCGCGCGTCGCGAAACGGAAGCCGGTGTACATCAGCTTGTCGGCGAACACGACCGATTCCTTCAGGCCGAGCAGACGGTAGCTCTGGTTGATCAGGCGCGAGATGTTCTTCTTGGTCAGCTCGGTGTTGACCAGCGCGAAGGGCAAGCCCTCCGGGATGATCTCGGCGAGCAGGGCGCGACCCACCGTGGTGTCGACCAGGACGAGGCGCTCGACGCGCTCGCCATCGACGGTTTCCACGCTGCGCACGCGCACCTTCACCTTGGCGTGCAGCTCGACGGCGCGGTTGTCGTACGCACGACGCACTTCGCCGACGTTCGCGAACACCATGCCGGTGCCCTTCGCGTTGATCAGCTCGCGGGTCATGTAGTACAGGCCGAGCACGACGTCCTGCGACGGTACGATGATCGGCTCGCCGTTCGCCGGCGACAGGATGTTGTTCGACGACATCATCAGGGCGCGGGCTTCGAGCTGCGCCTCGATCGACAGCGGCACGTGCACGGCCATCTGGTCACCGTCGAAGTCGGCGTTGAACGCCGTACACACGAGCGGATGCAGCTGGATCGCCTTGCCTTCGATGAGGACCGGCTCGAACGCCTGGATACCCAGGCGATGCAGGGTCGGCGCACGGTTGAGCATGACCGGGTGCTCGCGGATCACGTCCTCGAGGATGTCCCAGACCTGCGCTTCCTCGCGCTCGACGAGCTTCTTCGCGGCCTTGATCGTGGTGGCTTCGCCACGGGCCTGCAGCTTGGCGAAGATGAAGGGCTTGAACAGCTCGAGCGCCATCTTCTTCGGCAGGCCGCACTGGTGCAGGCGCAGCGTCGGGCCGACCACGATGACCGAACGGCCCGAGTAGTCGACGCGCTTGCCGAGCAGGTTCTGGCGGAAGCGGCCCTGCTTGCCCTTGATCATGTCCGCGAGCGACTTCAGCGCGCGCTTGTTCGTGCCGGTGATGGCACGGCCACGGCGGCCGTTGTCGAGCAGCGCATCGACCGATTCCTGCAGCATGCGCTTCTCGTTGCGCACGATGATGTCGGGCGCGGCGAGCTCGAGCAGACGCTTCAGGCGGTTGTTGCGGTTGATGACGCGGCGGTACAGGTCGTTGAGGTCGGAGGTCGCGAAGCGGCCGCCATCCAGCGGAACGAGCGGACGCAGGTCGGGCGGCAGCACCGGCAGGACGGTCATGACCATCCATTCCGGCTTGTTGCCCGACTCGAGGAACGCCTCGATCAGCTTCACGCGCTTGGTGAGGCGCTTCAGCTTGGTCTCGGAATTCGTCGACGAGATCTCTTCCTTGAGGCGGATGACTTCGCCCGGCAGGTCGAGGCTCTTCAGCAGCTCGTAGACGGCCTCGGCACCCATGCGGGCGTCGAATTCGTCACCGTGCTCTTCGGTGGCTTCCAGGTACTGGTCTTCGCTGAGCAGCTGACCGCGCTCGAGCGCGGTCAAGCCCGGATCGATCACCACGAAGGCTTCGAAGTACAGGATGCGCTCGATGTCACGCAGGGTCATGTCCAGCATGAGGCCGATGCGCGAAGGCAGCGACTTCAGGAACCAGATGTGCGCGGTCGGGCTGGCCAGTTCGATGTGGCCCATGCGCTCGCGACGGACCTTGGCCAGGGTGACCTCGGTGCCGCACTTCTCGCAGACCACGCCGCGATGCTTCATGCGCTTGTATTTGCCGCACAGGCATTCGTAGTCCTTGATGGGACCGAAAATGGCCGCGCAGAACAGACCGTCACGCTCAGGCTTGAACGTGCGGTAGTTGATGGTTTCCGGCTTCTTCACTTCGCCGTACGACCACGAGCGGATCAGCTCCGGCGAAGCCAGAGCGATCTTGATCGCGTCGAAATCCAGCGTCTGTCGCTGCTGGTTGAACAGATTGAGCAGGTCTTTCATGCGTAATCTCCGGTAGCCGCGACGATCACTTGATCTCTTCGAGTTCGATGTCGATGCCGAGCGAGCGGATTTCCTTCACGAGTACGTTGAAGGATTCCGGCATGCCCGCGGCCATTTCGTGGTTGCCGTCCACAATGTTCTTGTACATCTGGTTGCGGCCCTGGACGTCGTCCGACTTGACGGTCAGCATTTCCTGCAGGGTGTACGCGGCGCCATACGCTTCCAGCGCCCAGACTTCCATTTCGCCGAAGCGCTGGCCACCGAACTGCGCCTTGCCGCCCAGCGGCTGCTGGGTGACGAGCGAGTACGGTCCCGTCGAACGCGCGTGCATCTTGTCGTCGACGAGGTGGTTCAGCTTCAGCATGTGCATGTAGCCGACGGTGACCGGGCGATCGAACGCCTCGCCGGTACGGCCGTCGAAGAGCACCGTCTGTCCGGATTCCGGCAGGTCGGCGAGCTTGAGCATGTGCTTGATCTCGGACTCCTCGGCACCGTCGAACACCGGCGTCGCCATCGGCACGCCGTCGCAGAGGTTGTTCGCCAGGGAGACGATCTCGTGGTCGGACATCGACTTTAGGTCGACGTGACGCACCGCGCCTTCCGCACCGGCGTTGCCGTGGTTGTAGACCTCGTCGAGGAACTCGCGCAGCTTGGCGGGCTTCTCGTTGGCCTGGATCATCGCCTCGATCTTGTGGCCGAGACCCTTCGCCGCCCAGCCGAGGTGAACCTCGAGGATCTGGCCGATGTTCATACGCGAAGGCACGCCCAGCGGGTTCAGCACGATGTCGACCGGACGGCCGTCGGCGGAGAACGGCATGTCCTCGACCGGAACGATCATCGACACGACACCCTTGTTACCGTGACGGCCGGCCATCTTGTCGCCCGGCTGGATGCGGCGCTTGACGGCCAGGTAGACCTTGACCATCTTGAGCACGCCCGGCGCGAGGTCGTCGCCCTGGGTGATCTTGCCCTGCTTCTCCTTGAAGCGCTTGTCGAAGTTCTCCTTGTGGCGCTTGACCTGTTCGGCCGCGCGCTCGAGGAACTCGGACACTTCCTCTTCCTTGACGTTGATCTTGAACCAGTCGTCCTTCTTCAGGCCGTCCAGGTAGGCGTCGTCGATCGTGGTGCCACGCTTGAGGCCACCCGGGCCGCTCATCGCGGTCTTGCCGACCAGCTGCGAGCGCATGCGGGCATAGATCGCGCCCTCGAGGATGCGGAACTGGTCGTCGAGATCCTTGCGGATCCGCTTCAGTTCGGTCTCTTCGATCTGCTTGGCGCGCTTGTCCTTCTCGATACCGTCGCGGGTGAAGACCTGCACGTCGATGACGTTGCCGTCCATGCCCGGGGGCACGCGCAGCGAGCTGTCCTTCACGTCCGAGGCCTTCTCGCCGAAGATCGCGCGAAGCAGCTTCTCTTCCGGCGTGAGCTGGCTTTCGCCCTTCGGCGTGACCTTGCCGACGAGGATGTCGCCCGCCTTCACTTCCGCACCGATGTACACGATGCCGGATTCGTCGAGGCGCGCGAGCGCCTGCTCACCGACGTTCGGGATGTCCGCGGTGATTTCCTCGGCGCCGAGCTTGGTGTCGCGGGCGATACACGTCAGTTCCTCGATGTGGATCGAGGTGTAACGGTCTTCCTGCACCACGCGCTCGGAGATGAGGATCGAGTCTTCGAAGTTGTAGCCGTTCCACGGCATGAACGCGACGAGCATGTTCTGGCCAAGCGCGAGCTCGCCCAGGTCGGTCGAGGAACCGTCCGCCAGCGTGTCGCCCACCGCCACCACGTCACCCACGTTCACCAGCGGACGCTGGTTGAGGTTGGTGTTCTGGTTGGAGCGGGTGTACTTGGTCAGCGTGTAGATATCGACGCCGGCATCGTCGTCGCCGACTTCGGCTTCGTTGACGCGCACGACGATACGGGCCGCGTCGACCTGGTCGATCACGCCGCCACGACGGGCCGACACGGTCACGCCCGAGTCACGCGCCACGGCGCGCTCGATGCCCGTGCCGACGAGCGGCTTCTGGCTGCGCAGGGTCGGAACGGCCTGGCGCTGCATGTTCGCGCCCATCAGTGCGCGGTTGGCGTCGTCGTGCTCGAGGAACGGGACGAGCGCCGCGGCGACCGACACGGTCTGCATCGGCGAGACGTCCATGTAGTTGATCTCGGCCGACGGACGCAGCTCGGACTCACCACGGAAACGGCAGGAGACGAAGTCCTCGATGAACTTGCCTTCCTTGGTCAGCGGCGAGTTCGCCTGCGCGATCACGTGGTCGCCCTCCTCGATCGCGGAAAGGTAGTCGACCTTGTCGGTGACCTTGCCGTTCTCGACCTTGCGGTACGGCGTCTCGAGGAAGCCGTAGGCATTGGTGCGGGCATACACGGCCAGCGAGTTGATCAGGCCGATGTTCGGGCCTTCCGGCGTTTCGATGGTGCAGACGCGGCCGTAATGGGTCGGATGCACGTCGCGCACTTCGAAGCCGGCGCGCTCACGGGTCAGGCCGCCCGGTCCGAGCGCCGACACGCGGCGCTTGTGGGTCACTTCGGACAGCGGGTTGTTCTGGTCCATGAACTGCGAGAGCTGCGACGAGCCGAAGAACTCCTTCACCGCCGCCGCGACCGGCTTGGCGTTGATCAGTTCCTGCGGGGTCAGGCCCTCGGACTCGGCCAGCGACAGGCGCTCGCGAACCGCGCGCTCGACGCGGACGAGACCGATGCGGAAGGTGTTCTCCGCCATTTCGCCGACCGAACGCACGCGGCGGTTACCCAGGTGATCGATATCGTCGACCGTGCCCGTACCGTTGCGGATGTCGATCAGCACGCGCAGCACGTCGAGGATGTCGGACGTCTCGCCCTGCTCCGCGACCAGGCGCTGGCATTCGTCTTCCTTGCGCTCGGCGAAGTACTTGTGGTCGTACAGCACGCCCGGGCCGATGACGTCCTTGCGGCCGACACGACGGTTGAACTTCATGCGGCCCACGGCCGACAGGTCGTAGCGGTCGAAGGTGAAGAACAGGTTGAAGAACAGGTTCTGCGCGGCGTCCTTGGTCGGCGGCTCGCCCGGACGCATCATCCGGTAGATTTCGACCAGGGCCTCGAGCTGCGTGCGCGTGTTGTCGATGCGCAGCGTGTTCGAGATGTACGCGCCACGATCGAGATCGTTCACGTACAACGTCGGCACCGTCTCGATGCCAGCCTTGCGGAAGCGCTCCAGGTGCTCGGCGGTCAGTTCGTCGTTGGCCGCGGCGATGATCTCGCCGGTGTCCTTGTCGACCATGTCGATCGCGACGATACGGCCGACCGGGTAGTCGTCCGGCACTTCGAGCGTGGTGATCTTCTCGCTGGCGAGCTGGCGAACGTGGCGCGCGGTGATGCGCTTGCCGGCTTCGACCAGCACCTTGCCGTCGATCACGAGGTCGAAGGAAAGCGTTTCACCACGCAGGCGCTCGGCGACGAGGTCGAGGGTGACGCCACCCTTCTTGCCCAGGTGGAACACGTTGTGCTCGAAGAAGATCTGCAGCATCTCTTCGTTCGTGTAGCCGAGCGCGCGCAGCAGCACGGTCACCGGCAGCTTGCGGCGACGATCGATACGGGTGAACAGCGCGTCCTTCGGGTCGAACTCGAAGTCGAGCCACGAGCCACGGTAAGGAATCACGCGGGCGGAGAACAGCAACTTGCCCGAGCTGTGCGTCTTGCCGCGGTCGTGGTCGAAGAACACGCCCGGCGAACGGTGCAGCTGCGAGACGATGACGCGCTCGGTGCCGTTGATGATGAAGGTGCCGGTCTCGGTCATGAGCGGAATCTCGCCCATGTAGACCTCCTGCTCCTTCACGTACTTCACGGCCTTCTTCGAGGCCGGGCTGTCCTTGTCGTAGATGACCAGGCGGACGGTCGTGCGCAGCGGCGCGCCGAACGTCATGCCGCGGTTGCGGCACTCGCGCTCGTCGAACGCCGGCTCGCCGAGCCGGTAGTCCACGTATTCGAGGGCGGCGTTGCCGGAATAGCTGGAAATCGGGAACACCGACTTCAGCGCGGCGTGCAGGCCCTTGTCTTCACGCTGCTTGGGGCTGACCTGCTCCTGCAGGAATTCCTTGTACGAGTCGGTCTGGATCGTCAGCAGGTTGGGCACGCCCAGCACGGGCGGACGCTTGCCGAAATCCTTACGGATGCGCTTCTTCTCGGTAAACGAGTAGGTCATGGTGGGTACCGCCTCGGTTTCATGATGCCGGCCAGAGAGCGCCAGCTAACAGTTAGTGAATCGAAAATCGGAGATCGAGATTCGTACCGCAGGGCATCGCTGCCCTCGACTCCCGATGTCCCATTTCCGACGGATCAACAACGGACATGGAACGTGGAACATGGCCTGGAACGGCCAAAGCCCGGGGGCTTACGCCCCCAGGCTCACTTGACGCTATGTCGAACAGCTGGCGCGCAAGGCGCCGATTACTTGAGTTCGACCGTGGCGCCGGCAGCTTCGAGGTCCTTCTTGAACTTCTCGGCATCTTCCTTCGAAGCCGCTTCCTTCACGACGCCGCCGGCCTCGGTGAGGTCCTTGGCTTCCTTCAGGCCGAGGCCGGTGATGGCGCGGACGGCCTTGATCACGTCAACCTTCTTCTCGCCGGCGGACTTCAGGATCACGTCGAACTCGGTCTGCGCTTCGGCAGCCGGGCCGGCAGCGGCCGGGCCAGCAACGGCAACCGGGGCGGCAGCCGAGACGCCGAAGGTGTCTTCGATCGACTTCACCAGCTCCATGATTTCCATCAGGGACTTGGCCTTGATGGCTTCGACGATCTGTTCGGTGGTCAGGGTGGACATTGTTTCTTACCTTCTGAAATGGGGTCTTATGGAAATAAGTCGACGAATCAGGCTTCGGCCGGGGCTTCGGCGGCGACTTCGCCACCACCCTGCTTCTCGCCAACGGCCTTGACGGCGCGCGCGAACATCGTGACCGGCTCGTTGAGGACGCGAGCCAGCATGGCCAGCGCTTCCTGACGGGTCGGCAACGAGGCAAGCACGTCGACGTGGGCGGCGGGAAGGAGCTTGCCTTCCACGGACACGACCTTCGTCTTGAGCTTGTCGTTGGTCTTCGCGAATTCCTTGATCAGGCGGCCTGCGGCGCCCGGTTCCTCAGTGGAGAACGCATAGAGCAGCGGACCGACGAGAGCGTCCTTGACGACCTCGAATTCGGTACCAGCCACGGCGCGTGCAGCGAGGGTGTTCTTGACAACTTTCAGGAACACGCCCGTTTCACGAGCCTTCTTGCGCATCTCGGTCATCTGGGAGACCGTGGTGCCCGCGTATTCGGCGGCGACCAAGGAGTGAGCCTTCGCGGCGACTTCTGCCAGCTCGGCGACTACTTCTTGCTTCTGAGACAGATTGAGAGCCATTGCACTCCTCCAATTGAACTCCGCTCACGACTCCTGCCGCTTGCGGTCCTGGGCGACATCGTCCTGACGTCGGGGACGCGGGGTCCCGGGTGGTGGCCTTTCCAGATTCGAAACGAATGCCAGAAGGGGCTGCACCATCTACGCAGGCCGGACCCGAAGAGGCATCCGATTAAGCGAACCCGCTGCCGACGACGGCGTTTCCTTGCCAACACGAGCTCCCTGCTCGTCGCCGTCGCGCGCTGCTCGCGCCTACGGTCTTTGACGGCTGCCCCGGCACGAAACCGGGGTCGCCCTCAAAAACGTGCCCCCGCCGGCCGGGCCGGCGAGGGTCGTAACTCTTGCTTACTTGGTCGAGGTGTTCACGGTCGAGGTATCGACCGGCACGCCCACGCCCATGGTGCTCGACAGCGACACCTTCTGGATGTACTGGCCCTTCGCCGCGGCCGGCTTGGCCTTCAGCAGATCGGCGATCAGCGCATTCAGGTTGTCCGCCAGCTGGGCGGCTTCGAAGCTCGCCTTGCCGATGGTGGCGTGGATGATGCCGCCCTTGTCGTTGCGGAACTTGACCTGGCCGGCCTTGGCGTTCTTGACGGCCGTGGCGACGTCGGCGGTGACCGAGCCGTCCTTCGGGTTCGGCATCAGGCCCCGGGGACCGAGCACCTGGCCGAGCTTACCGACGACGCGCATCGCGTCCGGCGTGGCGATGACGCGACCGTAGTTGAGGTCGCCCGCCTGCATCTTCTCGGCGAGGTCGTCCATGCCGACGGCATCGGCGCCAGCCGCGAGGGCGGCGTCGGCCTTCTCACCGGCCGGGACGAACACGGCGACGCGAACGGTCTTGCCGGTGCCGTGCGGCAGCAGCGACGAACCGCGCACGCCCTGGTCCGACTTCTTCGCATCGATGCCCAGGCGGACCGAGACGTCGACCGACTCGGCGAACTTCGCCTTGGCGTTGTCCTTGACGATCTTCAGCGCCTCGTCGAGACCGTAGGTCTTGCCGGGCTGAACGGCGGCCGTGGCGGCCTTCATACGCTTAGTGAGCTTTGCCATGTCTTAACCCTCCACCACCAGACCCATGGAACGCGCGCTGCCGGCGATCGTACGCACGGCGGCATCCAGATCGGCAGCCGTGAGATCCGGCTCCTTCTGCTTCGCGATGTCCTCGAGCTGGGCACGGGTGACCTTGCCCACCTTGTCGGTGTTCGGCTTCGGAGAACCCTTCGCCACGCCCGTGATCTTCTTGAGGAGGATCGAGGCCGGCGGGGTCTTCGTGATGAAGGTGAAGGTACGATCCGAATAAGCCGTGATCACGACCGGGATCGGGAGACCCGGCTCGAGCTTCTGCGTGGCGGCATTGAACGCCTTGCAGAACTCCATGATGTTCAGGCCGCGCTGACCGAGCGCCGGACCGACCGGCGGCGACGGGTTCGCCTGGCCGGCCTTCACCTGCAACTTGATGTAACCAATGACTTTCTTTGCCATTTATCTTTCCTCGCGAGTGCTGGCGCCTTGCGGCTCCTCGCTGTAGACCGTCCGTGGAGGTGGTAGGGCCGCGCCTGCGAACCCCTGAAACACGGACACGCCGGAGCACAAGGCTCCAGCGTGAACCGGGCATTATAGGCGTCCGGCTCGGGTTAAGCAAACCCCATGCCGAATGGGCTGGCCAGGGCCAGCCAGAAGACCGTCAGGCCTTCTCCACCTGGCCGAACTCGAGCTCGACCGGGGTAGAACGACCGAAAATGAGCACCGCGACGCGCAGGCGGCTCTTTTCGTAATTGACTTCCTCGACCACGCCGTTGAAGTCGTTGAACGGACCGTCGGTGACGCGAACCATCTCGCCTGGCTCGAAGAGGACCTTCGGGCGGGGCTTTTCGACACCTTCGCGGACGCGGCTCAGGATGGCCTCGGCCTCGCTGTCGCGGATCGGGTGCGGACGGTCGGCGGTGCCGCCGATGAAACCCATGACCTTCGGGGTTTCCTTGACCAGGTGCCAGCATTCGTCGTCGATACGCGGCGTCTTGCCGCTGGTATCGGTCTCGATCTGGACCAGGACGTAACCAGGGAAGAACTTGCGCTCGCTGCGACGCTTCTGGCCGCCGCGCATCTCGATGACTTCCTCGGTCGGAACCAGGATCTCACCGAACTTCTCTTCCATGCCCTCGCGCTTGACGCGCTCATCGAGGGCCTTGCGAACCTGCTGCTCGAACCCCGAATAGGCGTGAACCACGTACCAGCGCTTGCTCATGCCTTACCTCAATGTCCGAGTTTCAACAGCCAATCGAGCACGAGCGACTTCAGCAACCAGTCGATCAGCCCCATCAACAGCGAAAGAATGACGACGACCACCATGATGATACCGGTGGTCTTCAGCGTTTCGTCGCGCGACGGCCAGACGACCTTGCGCAACTCGAACTGCGATTCGGCGACAAAGCCGCGCAGCTTGCGACCCGGGGCCGTGAAGGCACCGATCGCCAGGGCGGCCGCGACAGCGACGAGCACACCGACGACGCGCGCAAACGACGGCACGTTCGGGTTATCGCTAAAATAGTAGAAACCGACGATGCCTGCGGCGAGCACGACCAGCGCAAGCGCCAGCTTGCCGATGTCGGCCGGGCCCAAACCCTTGGCTTCTTGTGCCTTCGTATTCATGCGCACTCAAGAGTGGCACGCCAGGAGGGACTCGAACCCCCAACCTGCGGTTTTGGAGACCGCTGCTCTGCCAATTGAGCTACTGGCGTACAGGTAAAACAGTGGAACCGCGAAAGCGGGCGGTCAACGACCCACCCGCCCCGCGACCGGGTGCCGGCCCCGAAGGACCGGCATCGCTTGTCTTCTTACTTGTTGATCTTGGAGACGACACCGGCGCCGACGGTACGACCGCCTTCGCGGATCGCGAAGCGCAGGCCTTCGTCCATCGCGATCGGGAAGCCCAGCGTGACGCTGATCTTCACGTTGTCGCCCGGCATCACCATCTCCACGCCTTCCGGCAGCTTGATCGAACCGGTCACGTCCGTGGTACGGAAGTAGAACTGCGGACGATAGTTGCTGAAGAACGGCGTGTGACGGCCACCCTCGTCCTTCGACAGGATGTACACCTCACCTTCGAACTCCGTGTGCGGCGTCACCGAACCCGGCTTGGCCAGCACCTGGCCACGCTCGACGTCTTCACGCTTCAGGCCGCGAACCAGCACGCCGACGTTGTCACCGGCCTGACCCTGGTCCAGCAGCTTGCGGAACATTTCCACGCCCGTCACCGTCGTGGTCTGGGTGTCCTTCAGACCGACCACTTCGGCCGGGTCACCCACCTTGACGATGCCGCGCTCGACGCGACCGGTCAGCACCGTGCCACGACCCGAGATCGAGAACACGTCTTCCACCGGCAGCAGGAACGGCTTGTCGATGTCGCGCTCCGGCTCCGGAATCCAGCTGTCCAGCGCATCCACCAGCTTGATGATCGACGGCACGCCGATCTCCGACTGGTCACCGTCCAGCGCCAGACGCGCCGAACCGTGGATGATCGGCGTGTCGTCGCCCGGGAACTCGTACTTCGACAGCAGCTCGCGCACTTCCATCTCGACCAGCTCGAGCAGCTCGGCGTCGTCCACCATGTCGGCCTTGTTCAGGAACACGACGATGTACGGCACGCCCACCTGGCGCGACAGCAGGATGTGCTCGCGCGTCTGCGGCATCGGGCCGTCCGCGGCCGAGCACACCAGGATCGCGCCGTCCATCTGCGCCGCACCCGTGATCATGTTCTTCACATAATCCGCGTGGCCCGGGCAATCGACGTGGCCGTAGTGGCGCTTCGGCGATTCGTATTCCACGTGCGCGGTCGAGATCGTGATACCGCGCGCCTTCTCTTCCGGCGCCGCGTCGATCGAACCGTAGTCCTTGAATTCGCCGCCAAAACGCTCGGCGCCAATCTTCGTCAGCGCAGCCGTCAGCGTGGTCTTGCCGTGATCGACGTGACCGATGGTGCCGACGTTGACGTGCGGCTTCTTACGTTCGAACTTACCCTTTGCCATGAGCGCTAAACTCCGCTGGAGCCAATGAGATAGTAAAAAAGGAACCGCCGCGGACGACGAAGATGGTGCTCATGACTGGAATCGAACCAGCGACCTCTTCCTTACCAAGGAAGTGCTCTACCGACTGAGCTACATGAGCACGTGACGCAGCGCGCGTGAGAACAATGGAGCGGGAGACGGGAATCGAACCCGCACAATCAGCTTGGAAGACTGAAGTTCTACCATTGAACTACTCCCGCACTACGCGGAACTCGTCTGGTGGAGGAAGGTGGATTCGAACCACCGAAGGCGTAAGCCAGCAGATTTACAGTCTGCCCCCGTTGGCCGCTTGGGTATTCCTCCAACAAAGAACGCCTATTGTCGCGAGCGTCCCGGAAACTGTCAACAACTTCCGCACGCTGAAATCACATGCGGCAGCGGCTTCCGAACGCCGTGACACCCCGCCGGGACGGGTGCCTGGCGAGGGGGCCGCGCAGTGTAGCGGCGGGGTCGGGGGAAGTGAAGTGTTTGTGCGGAATGAATCGCCGACAGGGTCGGCTTCCACCAGATCACAGCAGCCCGGCGGTTCACGGAGCCCCGGTGGGAGCCGACCCTATCGGCGATTCAGGCCTCGCGGGTGGCGCGGACCAGGGGCTCCATCGCGCGCGACATTTCCATCAGCTTGAGCGCGTATTCCTGCAGACGCCGGTCCCTCTCTTCGACGGGCGTCCACGGTGGTACCGGCGTGGGCTTGCCGCCATCCGGTTTGTCCAGCGCCACGAAGACCATCACGCAACTGGTGGCCAGGCGCTCTTCACCGCTGCGCAGGTCGCGCGCGAGCACATCCACCGAGAGGTGCATGCTCGAGGTGCCGGTGTGGATCAGCCGTGCCCGCACCGTGACCAGGTCGCCGATCAGGATGGGGGCGAGGAACTGGATGCCGCTGACCGACGCGGTGACGCAATAGGCGCCGCTCCAGCCCACCGCACAGGCGTAGCCTGCCTGGTCGAGCCACTTCATCGCCATACCGCCATGGACCTTGCCGCCGAAGTTCACATCGGTCGGTTGGGCCAGGAAGCGGAACTCGACCTCGCGCTGGGTGCCGGACATGCCCTTACCTGTTTGGGAAAAGATCACATTATGACGCTCCGGCAGCTTGTGGGGCCGCCCGGGGCAGCATAGATTCCGAGGCATAGCCCACTGGAGCCCTCTATGGTCCTTCGCAGCGTCGCCTCGCGGCTCGCCCTGGGCGTTCTCCTGGGGTCGGCGATCGTGCTGATCGTCACGGGCGGGCTGATGCTGTCGCATACCCGGGAACAGATCCTCAAGCAGACGGAACGCGAGGCCGCAGCCGTCTCAGGCTGGGCTGCGACGCGGATAAAAGGCCGCATCGACGGCGTCGCCAAGGTGTCCCAGGTTCTCGCCGGCATCCTGGGCACGCGCCGGGATGAAGCACCCGCCCTGATCCGGGACACCCTCGTGGTCAATCCGGAACTGGTCGACATCACCGCCGCCTTCATTCCGCACAACAGCGACGCGCCACGCGACGAGGACGCCCCGGTGGCCCGCCGCGCGGCGAACGGCAAGCTGAGCATGGGCAGCCGCCTCGGCGATCCGGAGTTGTACTGGCGAGCGCCCTGGTTCGTCCGCGGATTGAACTGCGAGCGTGGTTGCTGGCAGGCGCCGTTCCACTCCGTGGACCGCAGCGACCCGCTGGTGGGTTATTCCGTCGCCATTCCCGGCAAGGCCGGGTCCGTCATCGGCGTGGCCGACGCCACCATCAGCCTCGGCTGGTTGCAGCAGTTGCTGGGGGAGCTGAACAAGCCGGACCACGCCTCGGCCTTCGTGATCGACGCCAGCGGCGAATTCCTCGCCCATGACTGGACCTCGTACATCGGCACGCGCGGCAGCAAGCCACTGCTCGCGGCCATCGCCGAGCGGCGCAATCCCGCCAGGATCACGCCCGAGATGGGCGGCCGCGTGAGCGAGCCGGTATGGGTCTATTTCGTGCCGATCCCCGGCACGAGCTGGACCTTCGGCCTGACCATGCCCGAGCGGCAAGTCCTGGCGGACCTTCGCCAGACGTACTCAGTCGACCTTCTCCTCGGCGTCCTCGCACTGGCCGGCGTGTCCCTGATCGCGCTGGTCATCACACGGCGCCTGATGGCCCCGCTCGTGGTGCTTTCCGATCGCGTCGAGGACGTCGCGCGCGGCGAACTCGACTTCGCCCTGCCCCAGCTGAAGCGCAACGACGAGGTGGGTCGCCTCACGCGGGCCTTCGACCAGATGCGCCATCAGCTGGCCGGCCATATCGACTCCGCCAAGCGCATCGCCCGCGAGCAGGAGCGCATGACCAGCGAACTGGAGATCGCCCGGCAGATCCAGCTGGCCCTGATCCCCGAGCCGCACTGGCTGGCGGCGGACGGCCGCATCGAACTGCATGCCGCGCTACGCCCGGCGAGCGCGGTGGGTGGCGACCTGTACACCTATTTCACCCTGGGCGCGCGGCATGTCTGCGTCATGGTGGGCGATGTCTCGGACAAGGGCATCCCCGCCGCGCTATTCATGGCGCGCACGATCACCCTCGCGCGCACCCTCGCCACCCACGCCCGCTCACCCAGCGACATCCTGGGTGCGCTGAACCGGGAGCTTTGCAAGGGCAACGACACCTGCATGTTCGTCACCCTGCTTTGCGGTGTCGTCGAAACCGAGACCGGACTACTCACGCTGGCCAGCGCCGGGCACGAGCAACCGGTGCTGCATGCGGGGGGCAGCGCCATCCTGGTGGACGTCGAAACCGGGCCGGCGCTCGGCCTGGACCGCGAAGCGCGCTACCCTGTACGCGTACTTACGCTGCTTGGGGGCGATACCTTGCTCATGTACACCGATGGCGTCAGCGAGGCGCATGCGGGAAACCAGCGCCTTTACGGCACCCACGCGATCCTGGACAGCGTCGCGCGCATCGAGGATGGCGCCGCGCCGGACGCCTACGTGGAACGTATCCTCGGCGACGTCGACGCCTATGTGGACGGGGCCCCCGCCTACGACGACATCGCACTGCTCGCGCTCACCTGGCACGACAGCGGCGCCGAGGGAGTCCGCCTCGATGCGGCTGCGCATTCCTAACCGGCTCGAGGACGTCTTCCTCGCGCTGGACCGGGCCGAAGGCACGCTGGACCGTGCCGAGGTCGATCCCGCCTGCCGCGCGGACGTACGCCTCGTGCTCGAGGAACTGCTGGTGAACACGGTGCGCCACGGCTACCCGGACGGGCGCGACGGCAGCATCGAGATCACGCTCCGGATCGAGCCCGATGCGGTCCACCTGGAATTGCGCGACGATGCCATGGCGTTCGACCCGCTCCAGCACGAGCCCCCACACCTCCCCGGGGACATCGCGCGCCGAGATATCGGCGGCCTCGGGCTGCACCTGGCTCGCAGCATCGCCAGCGACTTCCACTATGCACGCGACGCACACGGCAATCGTGTCGTCATCCGCTTCGACCCTTTCGACGAGCCCGCCACATGACCCTCATCGTCCGCAGCGAAAGCCCGACCACCGACCGCAGCACGGTGTGGCTGGAAGGCCGCCTCGACGCCGCGACGTTCGCCGCGTTCGACGAGGCGATGCACGACATCACGCCACTGGTCGACAACGGCGGCACCCTGGTCATCGACCTGTCGGCGCTGGAATACATCAGCAGCGCCGGGCTGCGCAGCCTCGCGCAACTGCGCAAGCAGATGCACGATCGCGAGGGCCGCACGCTGCTGCTCAACCCGCAACCGCAGGTCAAGAAGGTTTTCGACATCGTGAAGGCGGTGCCCGTCGCCGAGGTGTTCGCCAACGTGGCGGAACTCGATCAGTACCTCGACCACATGCAGCGGCAGATGACCGCGCCGGAAGGTTGAAGGCGCCGCTTCAGTTCCTGTTGCCGTCGATCAGGCTCGACCGCAACGTCTCCAGTTGGCGCTTGAGTCCGATCAACTCATCGACTTCGCAGCCGGTCGCGCAGAAAACCTCTTCCGGCACGTGGCCCGCCTTTGCGCGAAGCGCCTTGCCTTCGTCCGTCAGGGTGACGATGACCTGCCGCTCGTCCTGCGTGCCGCGCGTACGCTGCACAAGCCCCGCCGATTGCAGGCGCTTGAGCAAGGGAGTGAGCGTGGCGGAGTCGAGGTACAGGCGCTCACCCAGTTCGGAGACGGTGATCCCGTCGCCCTCCCACAGCACCAGCATGACCAGGTACTGCGGGTAGGTGAGATCCAGCTTCGCCAGCAACTGGCGGTAGAGCTTGCCCATGGCCAGGTTCGCCGAATACAGGGCGAAGCACAGTTGCCCGTCGAGGGTGCGCGGGGGCTCGAGGCCGACTGGCAGGGACTTCTTGCTCATGAGGCCAAGGTAGGGTCGCCGAGATTGGATTGCAAGCGATTCAATTGTGCCTGATGAGCCCGGGCCCGCTGCCGCGGGATCGCCGCTGAAGCGGCTCCCACAGGGCTCCTCGGGGCTCCCTGGGCCAATGAGCCCACGGAGCTTTTTAGGGCCTTTCTTCCACAGGGGGCCCGGGGGAATTTCGGTCAGACGTTGAAGCGGAAGTGCAGGATGTCGCCTTCCTTGACGAGGTATTCCTTGCCTTCCAGGCGCAGGCGGCCGGCTTCCTTCGCGCCCTGCTCGCCCTTGAACTTGATGAAGTCGTCGTAGGCGACCGTTTCGGCACGGATGAAACCGCGTTCGAAGTCGGTATGGATGACCGCGGCGGCCTGCGGCGCGGTGGAGCCGGCGCGGACCTGCCAGGCGCGGACTTCCTTTTCGCCGGCGGTGAAATAGGTCTGCAGGCCGAGCAGCTTGTAGCCTGCGCGGATCACGCGGTTGAGACCTGGTTCGTCGAGGCCGAGGTCCTTCAGGAACTCGTCGCGGTCCGCGTCCTCGAGCTGCGCCAACTCTTCTTCGATGGCGGCGCAGACGGGGACCACCTCGGCGCCCTCCGCGACGGCGTGCGCGCGCACGGCATCAAGATGCGGATTGTTCTCGAACCCGTCCTCCGCCACGTTCGCGATGTACATCAGCGGCTTCATCGTGATCAGGAACATGTCGCGGACGAGGGCCTTCTCTTCGGCATCGAGGCCGGCCGAACGCGCCGACCTGCCCTGGTCGAGCACCTTGGCGAGCTTCTCGAGCACCGGCTTCCTCGCCAGGGCGTCCTTGTCGTTCGCCTTGGCCGAGCGGGTGGCGCGGTCGAGGGCCTTCAGCACGGCCTCGAGATCGGCCAGCGCCAGTTCCGTGTCGATGGTCTCGATGTCGGCGATCGGGTCGACCTTGTTCGCCACGTGGATCACGTTGCCGTCTTCGAAGCAGCGCACCACGTGCGCGATGGCATCGGTCTCGCGGATATGCGCGAGGAACTTGTTGCCCAGGCCCTCACCCTTCGACGCGCCGGCGACAAGGCCCGCGATGTCGACGAACTCCATCGTGGTCGGGATCACGCGCTGCGGCTTCACGATGGTGGCCAGCTCGTCCAGGCGCGGATCGGGCACGGGGACGATGCCGGTATTCGGCTCGATCGTGCAGAACGGGAAGTTGGCCGCGGCGATGCCGGCCTTGGTCAGCGCGTTGAACAGGGTGGACTTGCCGACGTTGGGAAGGCCGACGATGCCGCATTTGATGCCCATGGCGAATCTTGTGTCCGGTTGGTGTTGGGGGCGGTCAGGCGACCGTGTGCAGGCGTTTCATCGCCTCGTCGAACTTGCCGTCGAGCGCCAGCGGCAGCACGTCGAACGCGCGCCCGATGCCGTGCATGATGGCGTCCTCGTCGGCCGCGTTGGGGCGGCCGAGCACCCACGGGGTGACCTTGTCCTTGTGCCCCGGATGGCCGATGCCGATCCGCAGGCGATGGAACTTGCCGTGGCCCAGGTGGGCCACGATGTCGCGCAATCCGTTCTGGCCGCCGTGGCCGCCATCGAACTTCATGCGGACGGTGCCGGGCGGGAGGTCCAGTTCGTCGTGAGCGACGAGGCACTCCTCCGGCGCGATCTTGTAGTAGCGCAGCGCCGAGGCGACGGCGATGCCACTCTTGTTCATGAACGTCGCGGGCTTGAGCAGCCAGACGGTGTCGCCCCCGATGCGCAGCTTGCAGGTCTCGCCATGCAACTTGCCGTCGAAGGCCCAACGCTCCCCCTGGTCCATGGCCAGGGCGTCGACACACCAGAACCCGGCGTTGTGCCGGGTCCTGACGTATTCGGCCCCGGGGTTACCGAGGCCGACGATAAGACGAAGTGTCGCCATTGCTTTCATCAGAAACATGTGGGAGCCGATTCATCGGCGAAAAGCCAACGAAGCGGTGACGCCGTGGAGCGATGACGCCGTGATGCCGTGACGCCCATCGCCGCTGAAGCGGCTCCCACAGGGTGCTGATTACTTCTTTTCGTCGGCCGGCGGGGTTTCGCCACCCTCGGCGGCTGCCGGGTCGACTTCTTCCTGGATCGAAGCCACGGTGACGACGGCGACGTCGTGCTCCTTGCCGAGGCCCAGTTCCGGGATTTCCACGCCGGCCGGCAGCTTGAGGTCGGACAGGTGGATGATGTCGCCGGCCTTCAGGTTGCCCAGGTCGAGTTCGATGAACTCCGGCAGGTTCTTCGGCAGGCACGAGACGGTCACTTCCGTCAGGTTGTGCGAGATCACCAGACCGGCGGTCTTGCCGGCCGGGGACTTCTCCTGGTTCAGGAAGTGCACCGGAACGGCGACCTTGATGGCCTCGTTCTCGTTCACGCGCTGGAAGTCCATGTGCAGCATGAGCTGCTTGAACGGATGCTTCTGCCAGTCCTTGATCAGGACCTTCTGCTTCTTGCCGTCGACGGTCAGTTCGATCACCGACGAGTAGAACGACTCGAAACGCGAGCCGAGCAGCACGTCGTTGTGAAGGACCTGGATCGCCTGCGGGGCTTCGCCCGCGCCGTACACGATCGCCGGCACGTAGCCCGCGATGCGAAGGCGGCGGCTCGCACCCTTCCCTTCCACACTGCGGCTCGTGGCCGTGAGCTGATGATTGGTAGCCATGGTGTTGCCTCAAGTAAACCGCCTCGCGGCGGTGGGTAAAGGGCTCCCCCGCGACCAGGGGAGCCCGAAAAACGGTGGATCAGTCGATGTAGAGCGAGCTCACCGATTCGCCGAAGGCGATGCGGCGGATCGTCTCCGCGAGCAGTTCCGCGACCGACAACTGGCGGATTTTCGCACAGTTACGGGCGTTGTCGCGCAACGGCAACGTATTGGTCACCACCAGCTGGTCGAGCTGGGAGTGCTCCAGGTTGTCGATGGCGGCACCCGAGAGCACCGGGTGCACGCAGTAGGCGACGACCTTTCGGGCGCCCTTTTCCTTCAACGCCGCCGCGGCGGCGCAGAGCGTGCCGGCGGTATCGACGATGTCGTCCACCAGCACGCAGGTCTTGCCTTCCACGTCGCCGATGATGTTCATGACCGTGGCCACGTTCGCCTTCGGGCGGCGCTTGTCGATGATCGCGAGGTCGGCGTCGTCGAGGCGCTTGGCGAGCGCACGCGCGCGCACCACGCCACCGACGTCGGGGCTGACCACGATCAGGTCGTCCATGCTGTGGTGACGCCAGATGTCGGCCAGGAGCACCGGCGAGGCGTACACGTTGTCGACCGGGATATCGAAGAATCCCTGGATCTGGTCCGCGTGCAGGTCGATCGTGAGCACGCGATCCGCCCCGGCCGTGGCGATCATCTTGGCGGCCAGCTTCGCCGTGATCGGCACGCGCGCCGAACGCGGGCGGCGATCCTGGCGGGCATAGCCGAAATACGGCATCACCGCGGTGACACTGCCGGCCGAGGCGCGCTTGAGCGCGTCCACCAGGACCAGCAGGTCGAACAGGTTCTCCGCGCTGGGCGCACCCGTCGGCTGGATGACGAAGACTTCCTGCTTGCGCACGTTCTCTTCGATCTCGACCTGCGCCTCGCCATCGCTGAACCGGCCGACGAGGGCCTTGCCCAGCGGAATGCCGAGACGGGCGGCGACATCGTCGGCAAGCGCGCGGTGCGCATTGCCGCTGAACAGCATCGGGGTGGACGTATCCACGGAGGAACTCCTGGCGTGAGAGTGGGTTGGCTCGTCTTTGCCACCGCGAACGGTGGCTGGGGCGGCAGGATTCGAACCTGCGCATGCGGGAATCAAAATCCCGTGCCTTAACCAGCTTGGCGACGCCCCAACAATTCGTTCCAGCGAGCCGATCCGCTCGCCATGGTTTTGCCGCAGCCCGCGGCCCTACCCGTCCTTACGACACGATTCCCCTCGCCTCGACCCGGCTCCGCGCCATGAGCAGCGGTGAAGGATCGACGCCCGCCGCCACATGGGCGGTGAAGCCCCCGGGACAGCGCGAGGCGACGCCAAGCGCCGCCTCGTGGGTTCTCGTTTCCAGGAAAACGCAGCCGCCGCTGCCGGACAGGCGTGCATGGCCGAAGCCTGCCAGCCAGTCGAGCGCCGCGGCCACCCGCGGATGGCGCGCACGGACCACCGGTTCGAAGGCGTTTTCCGCCGAATCCCCGGAAACAAAGGATGAAATTGTCGCCCGCGGGGCGTTACGTGTCAATTCGGAAGCGGCGAACAAGGCCGCCGTGGGCACGTGTTCGTGCGGATCGACCACCACGTACCAGCGCCGCGGCAGCGGCGTGGGAACGAGCCGTTCGCCCACGCCCTCGGCCCAGGCCGAGCGGCCGCGGACGAAGACCGGCACGTCGGCACCCAGCCTCAGCCCCAACGCCGCCAGGGTGTCCTCGTCCAGGCCGGTGCCCCAGAGCGTGTTCAGCCCCACCAGGACGCTTGCCGCATCCGAACTTCCGCCGCCCAGGCCACCGCCCATCGGGATGCGCTTGGACACCGCGATCTCGGCGCCCAGCGCCGTACCGGTCTCCGCCGCCAGAAGGCGGGCGGCGCGGATCGTGAGGTCGGCATCCTCGGGGACGCCCGCCACGGGCGTGGGGCGGGTGATCGCCCCATCGGCGCGGACGCGCAGGCGTACCTCGTCGCCCCAGTCCAGCAGGCGGAAGACGGTCTGCAACTCGTGGTAGCCGTCCTCACGGCGCCCGACGATGCGCAAGAACAGGTTGAGCTTCGCGGGCGCCGGCCAAACCGTCCAGTCGCCCTCGGCCAGCGGCTCCAGTTCGCGGCTCATGAACACGCGCAGGTGGTCGGGGAAGCCGTTCTCGCGGTCGCGCGCCAGGGCCCGCGCGAACACCGGGGCATGCTTGTCGACCACCCGGAACCCGTGCTTCGCGTAGAACGGCGCGTTCCAGGGCACGTCGGCGAGGGTGCCGAGGTCCACGCGCGAATAACCGGCCTCGCGAGCCCAGGCGCAGGCGTGTTCGAGCAGCGCGGCACCGACGCCCTTGCCACCGAAGGCGGGCAGCACGTCGATCTCGGCGACGCCGATGGCATCGGCCGCACCGTCGGTGTCGAGGCAGACGAAACCGATGACCTCGTCTTCCACCGAAGCGACCCAGACCAGGCCACGCGCGGTCAGCTGGCGGACGATGTCCGGCGGCAAGGCCATCTGCGAATACGACGGCCATGCTTCGTGCCCGCGGAACAGCTCGACCGCCGCGCGCTCGATCGCGCACAAGTGCTCGGCATCGTCGTCGTGGGCGCGGGTGATGGTGAAATGCATGGAAGGGAGGAGCCCGGTCGAAGGCGCGGAGTATACCCGTGCCGCGACAGTGCACTTTTAATCACGACCCAACGGCCCTGCCAACGAGACGGTAACGCCGGACACGAACGGTACGTCCATGCGGGAGTACCATGACGCTGACGGCGGTTGCGGTTGGTGATGGGGAGGACGCAATGAATACTACCGGATCAAGAAGCGCCAATGCCCTGGCCGTCGTTTACATCGTGGGCGGTGTCGCCTATGCCTTATGGCGACCGACGCCAGCCAATTTTGTGATCATGGCATCGATGCTGCTGCTCGCATGCAATATGGCGTTTACGCCCGGACCGCCTTTGCGCAACACGATTCGAGAAGTCTATGGGCAGGCTCTGGCTGGGACATATCGCACATCCATGGCGGCAAAACTCGTGACCATCGCCGCACTCGTGCTGTTTGTGGCTGGTGTTTACCTGAACCTTTCGCAATAAGATCAGGGCGTTTCCTCGACCGGGGATTCGTGGCCGAATTTCAGGTGTGTCCAGCGTCGCCGCGTCACCATGCACACTGCACGTCCATGGTGAAAGACGCACGGTCTAGACCTGGCTGGGGCTTTTTCGAAACTGGTGCACTCGCTGCGACCGCAGGATCACTGCCCTTCTCCATTTGGCAGCACGCAGCCCTTTTGCTGCGCGAAAGACAGCCATAGCGTTCTACCGAAGCTGAAAAATCCATTTCCAACTGTCAGGTCCTGGGCGGCTTCGCCGGACACGACCCGCACGTCGACCCTGGTAGGCGCCGCGCCTATGCCAACGGACTGGGACGCGAAAGACGAATGTAGTTTGGAAGGACCTGAAATCGTCATGACATCGATCAGCTTGCCCGGCGCATCGCCTGCCTGTGCGCGACGCGACACGGCCGAATTGCTACCGGTATCGACCATGAACTCCTTCGGCGCGCCATCCACAGTGCCTGTGATCAACAGGTACGCGGGACGCGCTCCCAATTCCGACCGCAAGAACAGGCGGCCCGAACACGCCCCAGGCAGCTTGCCTCCTCCGAACGCCACGCCCCGATCGCTGATGCGGATGGGATCCGGGAGTTGTGCGAGCACGTCTAACCCGAGCACTGAAAACGGTAGATCCCATACCCCAACGTTGGCGTGATTCAATCTGAACCCACCCAACTCCAGACTCTCAAGCTGGGCAGCCTTGACCTCGACCCCTTTGGCAGCCTGCGTGGATGCAACCTGCATCACCGTCGCGGGCACTTGCTTCGCCTTCACTTGCTCGGCATCCACGCGGGAAAGGACAGTGATCTGCGTTCCGGTATCCACCGCCATCGCCAGAGGCATCCCGTTCGCCTTGGTCTTCACCGAGAGCACTCCATGCAGCGCCCCCGGATCTCCATTGCCCGATGGGATGATCCCGGTGTCAACGCTACGGGACGAGGTCGGCGCTGGCATGCCGGCGAACACCGAGACGTCGGGCGCTTCCAATGACGCGACACGAAGTTCAATACCGGGGTTCTTTGGCAATTGCGGGTACGCCTCCCGGCGTACGCGGGCCGCCTCGGCCGACCAATCGGCAAAGCGCCCAGCGAGCACGGCATTGCCCACGCGCAACTCGCCGCAAGCAATCATGAAGTCGACAGCAGGCGGATGCAGCGCCTGGGCTTTCGCATAACATTCGGCTGCGTTCTTGTCGGAGCCGGCAATATCGAACCGTGCCCGTGCCGCTGCGGCTTCGGCGAATAGGCGCGGTATCGGGCCTGGGGACCGAAGGGCGTAAGCGTCCAAGGCCTCGGAGTTGCCTTGAACAGCCATCTGCATCAAGGGTGACTCGCTACCCAGCTTGATGTAGACGACCTTGTCGGCGTGCACCCATCCGCTCATAAGCAGCAGGGCGATGACCATGGCTGGACGCACCGCGACGGCATGCCTCGGTGGACTGGCAACCTGAATGGTCCCACATGTCGGCACGGCCCGTGCCTTCAGTGCTTCTTGCCGGAAAAGCTCCATGGCCTCCCTGCTCTGCTTTACTCCCCCGAGTGCAAAACATTCGCATGTTCTTACGCGCAAAAAAAGTGACCCCGTTCACAGGGCATCCAACGGCTGCTAGCGCCTATTTCCCGAAGGACCAGTCCTCGATCGACAGCCGCACCTTGTACGGCGCCTTCTCGGCGAACACGCGCACGGGCATCGGCGGTTGCTTCCCGGCGTCCCACTGCCGGTAGTCGACCGTCCAGCCGTCCTGCACCAGGCGCGACGGCAGGCGGTCCGCCCCGAAGACGATGTCCGCGGGGCCGGTGTCGGCGCGCAGGCCGAGCACCCAGCGCTTGAGTTCGGTCATCGGGATCTGCCAGCCCACGGCGCTGGCCATGAGCGATTCCGCGTCGGGACCGCGGCGCGTGCCGCCGTCCAGGCCTTCCAGCTCGGCACCTTCGGGGCCGCCGGTGAGGCGGAAGCTGCGGCCGGTGACGGGTGCGCGCACGGTGAATTCATAGCGTTCGCCGTCCTGGCGCCAGGTGAGTCCGCCGGAACCGGAGTCCTTGCCGTCGGAGACGGAGAGCCGGCCTTGCAGGGTCCAGTGATCGCTGTCGGCGAGGCTGCGTTCGCGTTGTTCCTGCATGCCGAGGGTGACGGCGTCGCCGGCCTGGTGGACGGGCGGACGAGTCGTGGCGCAGGCGGCGAGCAGGAGGACGATCGCCGCGAGGAGTAGGTGCCGGGTCATCGGTGGGGGAAGCTCGGGGGTGGGGCGGAGGACGCGCTGCGTAGGAATCGCCGCTGAAGCGGCTCCCACAAGGGCCTCGATCGCGCTTCGCGGGGGGATCGCCGCTGAAGCGGCTCCCACAGGGATTCGCGCGCGCCTCGTGATGTCGTGTGGGAGCCGCTTCAGCGGCGATGGGTGCTTGCGAACGAGCATCAAGGATTGAGCTTCCGCTCGGTCTTCTGCAACGTGGCGTTCTTCGGATCGATGCGGCGCACCTCGTTCAGCAGCTTGCGCGCTTCGTCATGCTGGCCACGGCTCCATAGCACCTCGGCCAGATGCACGCCGATATCGGCATCCTTGCGCTGGGCCCAGGCGCCGCGCAGGGTGCTTTCGGCCTGGTCCAGCTGGCCCTGGCGAAACTTCAGCCAACCCCACGAGTCGGCCACGGACGGATCGTCCGGCCGCGCCGCGCGGGCGGCCTGGATGAGGCTCTGCGCTTCACCGAGATCACGGTCGTTGTCGGCCAGCGTATAGCCCAGCGCATTGCTGGCCTCGACATCGCCGGGCTTCAGTTCGAGCACCTTGCGGAAATCGGCCACGGCCTGATCGATCCGCCCGGCCTCGGCGTAGGCCAGGCCTCGGCCGTAGAGCATCTCCGTGTCGTCGGGCTTCACGCGAAGCGCCTTGTCGTAAGCGTCGACGGCGGCATCGAAGCGGCGCGCGTCCATGTACAACTCGCCGTCCACCGCGAACGCCTTGCGCAGTTGCTCGGGGCGATCGGCGTAGGTGGTCTGCAGTTCGGCCACGATCTCATGGGCGTCGTCGTCCTTGCCTTGCAGGTGCAGGATCACGGCGCTGCGCACGGAGGCATCGAAGATGCGCGGATCGTCGTCGCCCACGGCGGCGTACCAGTCGAGCGCGTCCTCCTGCTTGCCGAGCAGTTCCGCCAGTTGGCCGAGCGTGAAGGCGTTATCGGCCTGCACGTCGTCCGGCTGCTTGCGGATCTCGTCGTAGAGGCGGCGGATCGCCGCCTTGTCGCTGGCACGCGCGGCCAGCGTCATGCGCATGGCGTAGGTATCGCCGTTCTGCGGACCACCGGCGAGGAGTTTCGTCGCGGATTTCTCGTCCCCGCCCTGGATCAGCAAGGTGGCGTAGGCGAGGCGCAACCGGGGATTCTTCGGGTCCTTCGCCACGGCCTTGGCGAACAGCTTCTTCGCGCCTTCCTTGTCGCCGGCACGGAACTTCTGCTGCCCCGCCCAGGCATAGGTGGTGCCATCGTGAAAACGGGTCAGCGCCGCGTCGCCGACGGTCTTGGCGTAGTCGTGGCGACCCAGGTTCTCGCCCAGTTCGCTCATCGCCAGCCAGGCGGTGGAATCGTTCGGCAGGCGCTGCGGCGTGGCGATGCGCTCGAGCAGGATACCGGCCTGGGCGGCATCGCGCGCGTTCACCAATATCCGCCCGAATTCGCGCCAGGCATCCGGATCGCCCGTGGCGACCAGGGCCTCCAGCTGGCGCTGGGCGTCGGCGGTGTCGCCCCGGTCCAAGGCCATGCGCGCGCGCCCGGCGGCCAGTTCGGCGGGCTTGGCGCCCAGCGCCGCCCAGCGGTCGAGCGCCTTGCCCGCGGCCGCCTGGTCGTGCACGGCCAGGGCCAGTTCGGTGGCCCGCGCGGCCACCTTGGGGTCGTCGCTGAGCGCGGCGGCCCGTCCGTAGGCTTCCGAGGCGCCGTTGAGATCGCTGGCGGCGAGGGCGAAGTCGCCGGCCATCAGCTGGGCCTGGAGATCGCGCTCGGGCGGGACGATGGCCACCTGCAGGCGGTCCAGCGGCTGCACGCCCGTGCGGACGGCCTTCGGCGCCTCCACGGGAGCCGTGACGCAACCGCCCAGCGCCGCCGCCAGCGCGGCCAGGACCACAAAATGCCGCACTTGCTTGAACTTGGACCGACCGCTCAGCACACTACTCTCCGTCATTCCCGATAGGCGTCTGCAAGCGCCCGACGCCTTGTGAGCGCACAATGCGCCCTTAGCTTAGCCGACGCCACCCAAGCCGACCCAAGCCCGTCATGCCACTCATCGCCCTCGGGCTCAATCACCTCACCGCGCCGGTCAGCCTGCGCGAGCAGGTGGCATTCGACGCCACGGTGGCACCGGAGGCGCTGGGCGACCTCACCCGGCAACCCGGGATCGAGGAGGCGATGATCCTCTCCACCTGCAACCGGACCGAGCTCTATTGCAGCGTGGCGGAGGGTTTCGAGTCGGTACCCAGCCAGTGGCTGTCCCGGCAACACCGATTGACCCCGCAACGCCTCGACGAGTTCCTCTACCGGCACGACGAACACGACGCCGTGCGCCACATGTTCCGCGTGGCCACCGGGCTCGATTCCATGGTGCTGGGCGAACCGCAGATCCTCGGCCAGGTGAAGGACGCCTACCAGCAGGCGCGGTCGGCGCAGAGCCTGCGCGCGCCCATGGAACGGTTGCTCCAGCACACCTTCGCCGTGGCCAAGCGCGTGCGCACGGATACCCGGATCGGCGCGCACACGGTGTCCGTCGCCTATACCGCCGTGCGGCTGGCCGAGCAGGTGTTCACCGACCTCCGCCAGGCTTGCGTGCTGCTGATCGGCGCTGGCGAGACGATCGAGCTGGCCGCGCGCCACCTCGCCGACAAGAACGTACGCCGGCTGATCGTCGCCAATCGCACCCTGGAGAACGCACAGGAACTGGCCGGCCGGTATGGTGCCTACGCCATCTCGCTGGCCGACCTGCCCCGCCACCTCGCCGAGGCCGATATCGTCATCACCTCCACCGCCGCGCGACAGCCGGTGGTGACCCGCCGCATGGTCGCCGACGCGATCGCCGCGCGCCGGCGCCGGCCGATGTTCATGGTCGACATCGCAGTGCCGCGCGACATCGAGGCCGAGGTCGCCCAGCTCGACGACGTCTACCTCTACGGCATCGACGACCTCAAGCAGGTGATCGACGAGAACCGCCGCTCGCGCGAACTCGCGGCCCGCGAGGCCGACGCCATCATCGACCTCCAGGTCGAGCGCTACATGGCCTGGCGCCGCGCCCTGAGCCTGCGCAATCCCGCCGTGGACATGCGCGTCGCCGCCGAGGCCCAGCGCGACGAGGTCCTGGCCAAGGCGCAGGCGATGCTGGCCCGGGGCCGTCCCGCCGACGAAGCCCTCGCCTTCCTCGCCAACACCCTGACCAACAAGCTCCTGCATACGCCCAGCGCACGCCTGCGCGATGCGGCCATGTCCGGCGACCTCGACCTGCTTCATGCCGCCGGGCGGCTCTACGGACTGGACCCGGACGACGACGTTTCCGCATGATGTACGGCTACAGCCGGACCTCGTGCCCCGAATGACTCCCTCGATCCGCCGCAAACTCGAAGCCCTCGCCGAACGCCACGAGGAGATTGGCCTGCTGCTCGCGCAGCCGGACGTCCTCGCCGACGGCCAGCGCTTCCGCGACCTCTCGCGTGAATACGCCCAGCTCGAACCCGTCGCCTTGTCCCTGAAGGACCACGACCGGGCCGAGCGCGAACTCGCGGAATCCCGGGCCATGCTCGACGATCCCGAGATGCGCGACATGGCGTCCGACGATATCGAACGCATCGAATCGCACCTGGCCCGGCTCGACAGCGAGTTGCAGATCCTGTTGCTGCCCAAGGACCCGCGCGACGAAGGCAACCTGTTCCTCGAAGTCCGCGCCGGCACCGGCGGCGACGAGGCGGCGATCTTCGCCGGCGACCTCTTCCGCATGTACGCGCGCTACGCCGAACGCCAGCGCTGGCACGTGGAAATCCTCAACGCCAACGAAGGCGAACACGGCGGATACAAGGAGATCGTCGCCCGCATCGAAGGCCGTGGCGCCTATTCGAAGCTGAAGTTCGAATCGGGCACGCATCGCGTGCAACGCGTGCCGGAAACGGAATCGCAAGGCCGTATCCATACTTCCGCGGCCACCGTCGCGATCCTGCCCGAGCAGGACGAGGTGGACGACATCGAATTGCGCGACGCCGACCTCAAGGTGGATACCTTCCGCGCGTCCGGGGCCGGTGGACAGCACGTCAACAAGACCGATTCGGCCATCCGCATCACCCACCTGCCCACCGGCACCGTGGTCGAGTGCCAGGACGAGCGCAGCCAGCACAAGAACCGCGCCCGCGCGATGAGCCTGTTGAAGGCCCGCCTGCTGGACGCCGAGCGCAGCAAGCAGAGCGCGGCACAGGCGGAATCACGCCGCTTGCAGGTGGGCTCCGGCGATCGCAGCCAGCGTATCCGCACCTATAACTATCCGCAGGGCCGGATCACCGACCACCGCATCAACCTCACGCTGTACCGGCTGACGGAAGTGATGCAGGGCGATCTCGACGAGTTGATCGACACCCTCACCCGCGAACACCAGGCGGACGAGTTGCAGACGCTGACGGCGGGCGGCTGAGGGCGTCTTGCCGCACAATGCCCCTCACCTCCCCCGCGGAACGCATCGATGGGCAAGAAAAACAAGGCTTACGAAAAAGCGCTCGAAGACCTGCAAGTCGAGCTGGTCGGCCTCACCCGCTGGCTGCGCGCCACCGGCAAGCGCATGGTCGTGATCTTCGAAGGCCGTGACGCCGCGGGCAAGGGCGGAACGATCAAGGCGATCACCGACAAGCTCGACACACGCGCCGCGCGGGTCGTGGCGCTCGGCAAGCCTTCCCCCGGCGAAGACACGCAGTGGTATTTCCAGCGCTACGTCGCCCATCTGCCCCAGGCGGGTGAACTCGTGCTGTTCGACCGCAGCTGGTACAACCGCGCCGTGGTGGAACCCGCCATGGGCTTCTGCACCGACGAGCAATACGATGCCTTCATGAAGGCCTGCCCCACCTTCGAGAAGCAACTCACCGATGACGGCATCCTGCTCTTCAAGTACTGGCTTTCCGTGGACCAGGACCAGCAGGAGGAACGCTTCGCCGAGCGCGCGGCCGATCCGCTGAAGCGCTGGAAGCTGTCGCCGGTGGACCTGAAGGCGAGGGAAAAGTACGCCGAGATGGGCGACCTGCGCGACGCGATGATCCAACGCACGGACACGCGGGACGCCCCCTGGTTCGTGGCCGACTTCAACGACCAGAAGACCGGGCGCCTCGACCTCATCCGCCACCTGCTCGACCAGGTGCCCGACAAGATGTGCCCCGACAAGGAGTTCGTCCTTCCTCCGCTGAAGGGGAAGCCGAAGAAGGACAAGGTCACCCGCAAGGCCACACGCGTACCGAAAGCCTACTGACCCGCCGTGGCTCGCCGCCGCACGGGCGCCCTGCGTGGCAGGCGCCCGTTGCGCGACAACCGCAACCACTGACGCAAGGCCAACAGGCCACCGGCCGATTCGATCATCGCCGCCGGTACCCACATGATCACGCCGCCGATCAGCTGGCCGGTGAGCACGTTGAGCGTGAACGCCCGGCCGCAGATCTCGAAGATGGGATAGAGGTCGGTCTTCGAGAAGGTGACGATCGCGCCGGCCACGATCTGTGGCGTCATCGTGATCCCCGGCGACAACACCCGCCAGCCCGGCGCCATCCGGCCGGGTGGCTTGGGCCGGTGATCGAGCACGAGCCACCAATAGGACAGGCCCGACAGCACCATCGACCAGTTCATCGCGCGATAGATGCGCCAGTCCAGCATCGCCAGGGTCTGCATGTCCGGAATCAGCCAGACGAGGATCAGGGCGACGAAGAAGACCGTGACGAAGGCGGGGTTGAACGCCAACGCGGCGAATACGCGCCACGGCGAGGACCGCTGCGCCCGGCGCAACCGTACGCGCCATGCGAGCGGCAGCCCCGCGCGCAACGCGGTACCCGGATAAGCGGCGATGAGCAGCAGCGGCGCCAGGTGGTGCAGCAGCACCTGCTGGATGCGATGCATGAAGAACTCATGCTCCGCGAAATAATCGAAATACGTATGCAGGGCGATGTAGACCATCGCCATCCCCGCCCAGAACGCGGCGCGCCGCTCCATCGGTACCCGCAGGCGGCGCGACCCTCGCACGTACAGCCATGCCACCGAGACGAAGACGGCAAGGAAGACCCAGGAGAATTCCCAGGGAACGATCCATTTCAGCACGCCGTCGAGCACGTGCTCAGACCACTCGCCGGCTGCGCCGCGTGCGCCGCCAACCGTAGATGAGGCCGATCAGGGCGACCAGTCCCGGCACCAGCACGATATTGATGAACTTCAGGCGCAAGCCCAGGGCATCGATCTCGGCGTTGAGCTGGTGCTGCACATCGCGCAGTTCCTTGCCGATGGCCAGCTTGCGTTGCAGGTATTGCTCCACCTCGCGGCGCTGCTCGGCGGTGGCGGTCGTGGCCGTCGCGCCGTTCTTGGCCGGCTGCAATTCCGCGAGGCGGCGCTGGGTCTCGTAGAGCTCGTTCTCCAGTTCGCGCTTCTTGACCAGGAACTTGCGATCGGCGGCTGCCTGCAGCGCGCGTACGCGGGTGAAGGGCCGCTGCGAATTCACCCTGCCACGAATGGAAAGGAGTGCCGTCGAGCCACCCAGGTTGTCGACGAGGTTGGCCACGAAATCGCCATTGTTCGCGAACGGCGTGAGTTGCTGCTGGCCCAGCAGTGGTTGCACGTCGATCCACAGGCGGTCCGACAACAGGTCGGTATCGGCCACCAGTACCACCTCGCCCGGCGCCACGGCACGGTCCAGGTGGCCGCGGTCGCGGCGCTCCGGGAAGGCGGTGCGGAAGGTATCCCGCAGCCGCGCGGCGAGCACGTAGCGTTCGTGCGTCGGCTCGTAGTTCTCCAGCAGGCTGGTGGGATCGCCCGCCGCGTCGCGCACGCGCTGCGCGGACATCACGGCGGCCTCGTCCGAGGTCTGGACGAGCGGGATCAGCCGCGCCTTGGTGTCGGTCGCGAGCTCGAAGAAACCGGCGGTGGAGAAATTCACCCGTTGCAGGCTGGCCGTCACCACGTCGTCGTGGTTGAGGTCCTGCGTACCCAGGCCCAGCATCGCCGGATGGCCGATGCTGTTGCCGTTGAGTTCGATGGTCAACGCCTGCGAGCGGTCGAGCACGACCTTGGCCGGGTCGTAGACCACGCCCCAGGCCTCGAACAGCCGGCGCAGGTCGGAATCGTGATCGTCGACGACACCATGCGCATCCACCAGCGGCGCGTTGTCCATTTCCGAATCGGGATCGACGAACACGACCAGGTGGCCGCCGTGCAGCACGTACTGGTCGATGGCGTACTGCGCGTCGTCGGACAGGCGCTTGGGATGGATGAGCAGCAGCACCTTCAGCGCTGGGTCGATGTGCTTCAGCCCGTCCGGATCGATGTTGGTCACCTCGGCCAGCTGGTCGAGTTGCCTCACCACCGCCCATGCGGGTTCGCCGATCACCAGGTTGCCCTCGACGGGAAGCGAACTGATGACGCCCAGCCGCGGCTTTTGCGGCATGCCCAGCTCGTACAGCAGCTTGGCGATGTCGTACTCGACGAAGGGTTCGCGTGCGGGATCGAAGAACGGGATCGCCTGCGGCGGCACGTCACCCGTGCCGGCCGTGCCGACCAGGCCGAAGAACACGCGCTCGCCGTTGCTCCCGCCGGTGGCGGGCGTGAGCCCATAGCTCTCGGCGGCGTCCTCGTCGTCGGAATAAGGCACCGGGTCGATCACCTTGAGCCGGATGCGGCCATGCGCGCGAACCGCGATCTCGCGCAGCATCTCGTGCACGCGCTGTTCGTAGCTGCGCAACTGCGGCAGGTCGCGGGTCGCGTGCTCGGAAAAATACAGGGTGAGGGTGAGCGGCTTGCGCAGGCTGTCGACGATGTCCTGCGTGCCCGGGGTCAGCGTATAGATGCGGTCGGCCGTGAGGTCCACGCGCGCCGTGCGCAACGACATGGAACTGACCGCGATGGCCACCAGGAAGAGACCGGCGATGCCGAAGAGCGACAGGCGCAGGAGGAAGGAACGCGAGAGATGGAAATGGCGCATCGTCAACGCGTCCGCTTCAGGTCGAGCACGACCACGCTGGCCGCCAGCCACGCGGTGATCGTGGCGAAGAAGTAGACGAGGTCGCGCAGGTCGAGCACGCCACGCGCGATGGCGTTGGCATGCCGTGCGATGCTCAGCTGCCCCATCGCGCCGATCAGCTTCGGTGGCACCGAGTCCTGGAAGAAATCCAGCACCTGTGGCTGGCCGACGAGCAACAGCACGAAGCAGACGGCGGCGGTAAGGATGAAAGCGATGATCTGGCTGCGCGTCGCGGTGGACATGCAGGTACCGATCGCGATGAACGCGCCGGCCATGAGCCAGCTACCCACGTAACCGGCCATGACGACGCCGTTGTCCGGGTCGCCGAGGTAGTTCACCGTGATCCAGATCGGAAAGGTCAGCACGAGGCAGATGCCGATGAACGCCCACGCGGCAAGGAACTTGCCCAGCACGGCCTGGGAGATCGTCACGGGCAGCGAGAACAGCAACTCGAGTGTTCCGGACGCACGCTCCTCCGCCCACATGGACATCGTCACCGCCGGGACCAGCACCAGGTACAACCAGGGATGCATGTCGAAGAACGGCTGCAGGTCGGCCAGGCCGCGGTCGTAGAAATCGCCGGTGTAGAAGGTGAGAAGCCCGGCCAGCACGAGGAAGATCACCATGAAGACATAGGCCACCGGCGTGACGAAGTAGCCCCAGAGTTCGCGTCGCGCGATCGCCAGCACCGCGCTCATGCCTGCGCCCCGCGTGGCTGCGTGGTGATCTGCCGGAAGACCTCGTCGAGGCGGCCCCGTTCGAGCTGGATCTCGGAGATTTCCAGGTTCTGCGTGCGCAACAAGGCCTGTACCTCGTCGAGGATCGGTTGCCCCGCGCGCGGGAACACCGTGACACGGCCGTCGAGCGGATCGACTTCCACGTTCGCCACGCTGGGAATGCGCGCCAGCATCTCGCGCGACACCGCGCTGCCCGCGGCGCTGAAGGAAACCGCGCCGTGATAGCGCGAGCGTGCCTCCAGTTCCGCCGGCGTGGCATCGGCGAGCAAGCGGCCATTGGCGATGATCGCCACGCGGTTGCACAGGGCGTGCACTTCCTCGAGCAGATGGGTGGAAATGAGGATCGTGCGCTCACGCGCCATCGCGTCGATCAACATGCGTACCGAGTGCTTCTGGTTGGGATCGAGGCCGTCGGTCGGCTCGTCGAGCATCAGCACCGGCGGATCGTGCAGGATCGCCTGCGCCAGGCCGACACGGCGGCGCAGACCCTTCGACAGCGTGCCGATGGTCTGGTCGAGCACTTCCTCCAACTCCAGCCGCATCACCACTTCGTCGAAGCGGCGAAAGGCGACGTCGCGTTCCAGGCCGCGGACACGGATCATGAAGACGAGGAACTCGCGGATCGTCATCTCACCGTAGCTGGGCGCGCCCTCGGGCAGGTAGCCCAGGGCGCGCTTGGCGGCGAGGGGTTCCTTGCGCACGTCGTGGCCGCACACGCGCGCGGTGCCCGAGGTGGGCGTGAGGAATCCCGCGATCATGCGCATCGCGGTGGACTTGCCCGCGCCGTTCGGTCCGAGCAAGCCGAGCACCTGACCCGGCTCGGCGCGCAGGGTCAGGGAATCGACCGCTGTCAGCGGGCCATAGCAGCGGGTAAGTCGTTCGGTTTCGATCATCGGCTGGCAGTGTAGCTGTAGCCAAGGAATCGCCGACAGGGTCGGCGATGGTGGGAGCCGGCTTTGCCGGCGATCCCGCGGCAGCGGGCCAGGTCGTGGCAAGCACCCATCGCCGCTGAAGCGGCTCCCACATGGCGGGCTCATAGGCGACAGACCACAAAAAAGCCCCGCCGTTTCCGGCGGGGCTTTCGGACATCGGACCAGCGCGATTTACTGCGCCGCGGCCGTGCTGGCCGGGGCCGGTGCGGTACCCGCCGGAGCGGGCGCGCTGCCTGCCGGGGCGGGAGCCGTGGACGAACCGGCCGGGGCCGCTTCTTCCAGGCCCGGCTGCTTCATGCCGGCTTCCTGTTCCGGGGTCTGATCCGGCACATCGCCCTGCAGCGGCAGGTAGATCTCGAACTTCTGCTCGTCGTAACCCTCGATCGTGCCCTTGTTGTTCACCGGCGCCTTCACCTGGATGTCGTAGGCGCGGTAGGTCACGTCGTCGTACTTGTAGCCGTGGGTCTGCGAATAGGCCGCGAGCATCTGGCGGGTCTGCGGCAGGCCGGCACCGGTACCGTTCCACTCGGCCTTGAGGGCCTTGCCACCGAAGGCGAGCACGGCCTTGACGTTGCCGTCGACGACGACGCGGCCGTACTTGTCCTTGCTACCCGGCGCGGTCGTGTCGGCGGCGGCCGGCGCGGCGGCGGTCGAAGCCTCGGCCGGGGCGGCGGCGTCGAGCGACGGACGCTGGGCGGCGGTGATCTCGACGTCCTGGCCGTTGAGCTTCAGCGTGGTCGAATCGATCTCGGCGGCGACGTCGAACGTGTAGTTCTGGTCACCCCAGTTCGTGGTGAAGGTGATGCGCGGGCTGACGATGTTCACGCCCAGCTTCTTCGCCGCGGCCTGGATCTCGGCCATCGCCTTGTCCGACGCCGTGTCGACGTCGTCGAGCGTGCGCGGGGCGGTGGTGGAGACGAACAGGATCGGCTTGGCCGGCTGGTCCGCGATCGACGGCACCATCTTGCTGTAGTCGATGTTCGGGATCGCCGCCATCAGGTTCTGCAGGTTCGACAGGCTGAACTGGATCAGCGCGTCCGGATCGCCGTGGATATAGAGGTTGGAGAAGCGGCTGATCAGGTTGAAGCCGTACGAGACGTCGTACGACCAGTTCACCTTCACGAGCTTCTGGCTGCGGCCGGAGCGCTCGAGCTTGATGGTGAACTTCTTGTCCTCGCCACGCCAGGCGTTGTCGAGGTTCCAGACGATGGTGCCCTTGCCCGCGTCGGAGATCTGGGCGAAGCCCGGATCGATCGAGGCGATTTCCAGCGAGCCGTCACCGACCTTCGGGTCGCCGGCCTTCCAGGCGATCTTGGCACCCGGGCCATAGGCCTTGCCGGACAACTCGAACTGCACCTTGGGGTCGAACGACCGCAGTACGGTGTAGTCAGGGAAGCGGCGGAAGTTGCTGAAAACGTCGTAAACCTGACGCAAGTCCTTGCTGATCAGCATTTCGCGCTCGACATGTCCGGTCGAGGGCATAGCTACGCCGACCACGACACCGAGTACGGCGACGATGACGAGGGCGACAATAAATTCTAACAGACGCGTCATTCCACGGTTCTCCGAACGTCTTACGAACAGGCTCCACGCGCGGCCATGGACGCCGTGCGCTCACCCCTGAAGAATCGGCCCGTGGCAGGGGTTCGCCCGCGCCGAAAGAGCCGATGGTACTTGCTCGCGGCGGCGAACGCCATTGGGTCCCCTGCCCTTTTTCGCAAGCGCGCACAAGCGGATTTTCGGCCGGAGTGGCGGGCTTTCGTACCCAACAGTCAGCGAGGACTCAGACGATCCCCAGTTCCAGGGCCTTCAGGACGGCGCGGGTACGGTCGCGGACGCCCAGCTTCGAAAGGATATTGGAGACGTGGTTCTTCACCGTGCCCTCGGCCACCCGCAGGGAATTGGCGATCTCCTTGTTGCTGTAGCCGCCCGAGAGCAGCCGCAGGATCTCGGTCTCACGTTCGGTGAGCGGGTCGGGCTGCTCCAGGCTGGAGAACTGGTTCTGTATCCGGCCCACGCCAGCCAGGAGCCGCTGGGTCACCATCGGCGCCACCAGCGAGCCACCCGCCGCGACCGTGCGCACCGCCTCCACCAGCTGGTCGAGCGACACGTCCTTGAGGAGATAGCCGCGCGCACCCGCCTTCAGGCCGGCCAGCACCAGCTGGTCGTCGTCGAACGTGGTGAGGATGATGGTCGGCGGCAGTTCGTTACGCCCGCCCAGGGCCTGGAGCACCTCCAGGCCGCTCATGTTCGGCATGCGCAGGTCGAGCAGGACCACGTCCGGGCGCACCTGGGGAATAGTCTGCACCGCCTGCGCGCCATCGGCGCATTCCGCGACGACACGGATGTCGCCAGCGAGGTCGAGCAGGGAACGAATGCCCTGGCGAACCAGGTTCTGATCGTCGACTAGGCAGACGGAGATCATGGGAGATCCTCGGAAGGAACGGAGAGTTTGGCACGCGACGCGTCAGTGGGCTCGTCGTCGAGCAAGGGATCGAGGGCGGGCCTCGGTGGCGCGTGCGCCAGGGTGGATTCCTCGCCCAGCGGCAGGCGCGCGGTCAACGCGAAGCCGCCGGCGGGGTCGGTACGAAAGGTGACGCTGCCGCCGAACTCGGCCAGGCGTTCGCGCATGCCGGTGAGGCCGTTGCCCGGGCGGAACTCGCCGCTGCCACGACCATCGTCGCGGGCGTCGAGACAGAGTTCATCCGGGCCGGTATGGCGGAAGGTGAGCCACAAATGGCGCGCATTGGCGTGGCGCACGGTATTGGTGAGGATTTCCTGCACGCAGCGCAGCAGCATCTGCGCCCGGCGCGGGTCCTCGACGCCGAAGCGCGGCGGCACGCTCAGCCGCACGTCGAGGCCGGGCACCCCTTCCGTGAGGCTGCGCAAGGCCTGGGTGAGATCGATGGCATCGTCCTGGCGCAGTTCGCTCACCACCTCGCGCACGTCCGCCAACAATTGCTTGGCCGTGCTCTGCGCCTTCAACACGTGCTCGCGGGCGGTGTCGTTGGTCAGGTGGCTGGCCACTTCCAGGTTCAGGCTGAGGGCCGTGAGATGGTGGCCGACCAGGTCGTGCAGGTCCCGGGCGATGCGCATCCGCTCCGCGATGCGCGTGGATTCCGCCAGCAAGGCGCGGGTGGCGCGCAGTTCCGAGTTCAACCGGCGCAGTTCCTCGCGCTCGTCGGCCTGCTGGCTGGCCACCATCGAGGTGATGAAGACCAGGGCCGAGAAACCGAAATACAGGCAGGCCTGCATCAACGACTGGATGAACGAGAAGCCCGGCACCTCCAGGAACACCGGAACGAGGGCCAGGTGGGCCACGACCATCCAGGCGATGCCCATCGGCAGGCTCACCAGCCACGGCACCACCGTCGCCACGATGATCAGCAGCAGGGCCGCCACGCCGCTCTTGCTCAGCACGCCGATCGCCAGCGCCGTGCCGGTGAGGATCACCAGCACGGCCACCCGGGTCGCGCCGTCCACGCGCGAACCGAGGTTGCGGGTGAGCAGCCAGTACACGAGCCCGAAGACGAGGTAGCAGGCCGTCCACGACAACAACGCCACGTCGCCGATCTGCCCGGGCTCGCGGCCGGCGCGCTGCATCGACAGCGGCAGCCCGACGCACAGGAAGACGAAGTACGTGGCGTACCTGAGCAGGCGGACGTGATTGAACTGAACCTTGGACATGCCCGCATCATAGGGCTTCACGCGGTCCGCACCACCTGACTGAAGTCACGTGCGCGCCCACGGCAAACACCGGCTTTACAACGGTTTTACATCCACGCGACGCTCCCCGGCGAGGCCGGAGCGTGCCATAATGCCGCGCATTCGACGGCCCGGGGGTCGTCTTTTTCCAGAACACTCAAGCGGAGCAACGAATGGCCCTTGCCATCCGCGACGTGTGCGAGCACGACCTGGATGCCGTGCTGGCACTCAACAACGAGGCAGGCACCGGCATCCTCGCCACGGACCTCGCCCGCCTGCGCCACCTTTACGAAATCGCCCACTACTTCCGTGTCGCCGAACAGAATGGCCGCATCCTCGGTTTCCTGATCGCCATGCGTCCCGACGCCGAATACGCCAGCCCGAACTTCCGCTGGTTCCAGGCCCATTACGAAAGCTTCGTGTACATCGATCGCATCGTGATCGCGTCCGAATCGCGCGGTCATGGGCTGGGCCGGATCTTTTATTGCGATGTGCAGAGCTATGCCGAGGTACGTGTGCCACTTTTGACCTGCGAGGTCTTCCTCGAACCACGCAACGACCAGACCGTGCTTTTCCACGGCACCATGGGCTTCCAGGAAGTCGGCCAGCAGAAAATGGGCCGCACCGGGCCCAAGGTGAGCCTGCTCGCCCGCGAGCTGCCCAGCTTCCCCTTCGTGCGCGAGCGCTACCTCGAGCAGGACGGCCTGCCCGCCGTGGAATGGCTGGCCGAACGCCGCCGTCCGATCGACGGCGCGGGGGTGGCCGCGTGAACGCCCGCGCCGAATCCCTCGAGGCGGCCTGCGACCTGCGTTTCGGCCAGGTCGGCATCGCCTGCGTACGGTTGCGCCGCGTCGACGCCGCCGCCCTGGTGGAGGAACTGGAGCGCCGCGTGCGCGCCGCCCCGCAGATGTTCTCCCGCGCCGCGGTGGTGCTCGATCTCTCGCATCTTTCGAAACTGCCGGACGACGGCATGGTCGACGCCCTGCTCGAAGCCATCCGCAGCGCCGGCATGCTGCCCGTCGGCATCGCCTACGGCACCAGCGAGACCGAAGCCCTCGCCGAGCGCATGGGCCTGCCCCTGATCGCCAAGTTCCGCGCGCAGTACGAGCCCGGCCAGGGCGAAACGCCGCCGGCCGAACCGGCCAAGGCCCGGGCGGAAGCCAAGCGCGGCGCGGTGGAAGCCGAGCCCGCCGTCGAAAGCGGCGGCACGGTCACCGCGCAGCATCACGGTGGCAGCACCGTGCGCTCCGGCCAGCAGGTCTACGCCCGCGACCGCGACCTCGTGGTGACCGCCACCGTCGCCAACGGCGCCGAAGTCATCGCCGACGGCTCCATCCACATCTACGGCAGCCTGCGTGGCCGCGCCATGGCCGGCGCACAGGGTGACGAATCCGCACGTATCTATTGCTCCGACTTCCGCGCCGAACTGGTGGCGATCGCCGGGCACTACCGCGTGTTCGAAGACATGCCCAAGGAATTCGAAGGCCAGCCCGTGCAATGCTGGCTCGACAATGGAAAACTCATGATCGCGCGGCTGTGACACGGCCGCCGTCGCTGGCAACACTCGGAGACATCTCTTGACTGAAATCATCGTCGTCACCTCGGGCAAGGGCGGAGTCGGCAAGACCACCACCAGCGCCTCCCTCGCCACCGGCCTCGCCATGCAGGGCAAGAAGGTGGCCGTCATCGACTTCGACGTCGGCTTGCGCAACCTCGACCTCATCATGGGCTGCGAGCGCCGCGTGGTGTACGACTTCGTCAATGTCGTGCACGGCGAAGCCACCCTCAAGCAGTCGCTGATCAAGGACAAGCGCCACGAGAACCTCTTCGTGCTCGCCGCTTCGCAGACGCGCGACAAGGACGCCCTGACCCAGGAAGGCGTCGAGAAGGTCCTCGACGAACTGACCAAGGAAAACTTCGACTTCGTCGTCTGCGATTCCCCGGCAGGCATCGAGAAGGGCGCGCACCTGGCGATGTACTTCGCCGATCACGCCGTGGTCGTGGTCAATCCGGAAGTCTCCTCCGTGCGCGACTCCGACCGTATCCTCGGCCTGCTCTCGAGCAAGACCCGACGTGCCGAAAAGGGTGAAGCGCCGATCAAGCAGCACCTGCTGCTCACCCGCTACAACCCCAATCGCGTCGAAGCCGGCGAGATGCTCAGCGTCAAGGACGTCGAGGAAATCCTCGGCATCTCCGTGGTCGGGGTCATCCCGGAGTCGGAGAACGTGCTCGCCGCGTCCAACGCCGGCGTGCCGGTGATCCTCGACGACAACTCGAACGCCGGCGCCGCCTACAAGGACACCGTCGCCCGCATTCTCGGCGAAGAGCGTCCGCTTCGCTTCCTCGAGCCGGTCAAGAAGGGCTTCCTCAAGCGCGTATTCGGAGGTTGAGCATGGGTATCCTCGATTTCCTGAAGCGCAAGCCCGAGCCAAGCGCGGGTGTGGCCAAGGAACGCCTGCGCATCATCGTCGCCCAGGAGCGCTCGACGCGCGGCGGTCCCGACTACCTGCCGCTGCTGCGCAACGAGCTGCTCGAAGTCATCCGCAAGTACGTGAACGTCGATGTCGAGGCGGTCAACGTCAGCCTCGAACGCGACAGTGGCCACGAGGTGCTGGAACTTTCCGTCGCCCTGCCCGATGGCAAGGTCATGGGCAAGCCGGCCGCCTCGGCCAGCTGATCCACCGATGGTCGAGTATCCGGCCGGGGCCGCCACGCCACCCGGCACCGATCCCGCCGACGCCGTCCTGCGCGTCGGCGAGATCGGTTTCGACGAACCACGCGCCCTGCTGGCTCGGTATGGCCTCGAACTCGTGGCCATCGCCGGGGGCGAAGCCATTCCCGGCAGTTTCTGGGGCGACACCGAAGCCGGCATCATCGGTACGACGGTCTATGCCCGCGCCGATACGCCGGTGCACTCGTTGCTCCATGAAGCCTGCCACCTCCTCGTGCTTCCCGAGGAGAAACGCGCGCTGGTGCATACGGACGCCACCGATTCCATCGAGGAAGAAGACGCCACCTGCTACCTGCAGATCGTCCTCGCCGGGCAGCTGCCGTCGGTAGGTTCCGCACGCCTCATGGAAGACATGGACCGCTGGGGCTACACCTACCGCCTCGGTTCCACCCGCGCCTGGTTCGAACACGACGCCACCGAAGCGCAGGCCTTCCTCCGCGCACGCGGCCTGCCCGCCGGCTGAACCCGACGGTGGCTGCCCGTCGGCTGATCCGACTGTGGGAGCCGCTTCAGCGGCGATCCCGCGGCAGCGGGCCAGGGTGCGGCAAGCACCCATCGCCGACAGGGTCGACTCCCACCTGATCCACTTCCACCTAGGCGGTTTCCATCCTGGCGGCGCGGGCGAGGCCGCGGCGTTCGAGGTGGAGATAGGCGAGCCAGGCGGCCAGCCCGAGCAGGCAGAGCGACGTGGTGCCGATGGCCAGGGTCAGCATGGCGCCCGAGAGCGCCGGCGAAAGCACGCCCGCGACCAGGGCCGTGAGGATCAGGCTGCCGAAGGCCTGCACCGACGACACGCCACCGCGTTGCTCGGGGAAACGGTCGAGCAACAGCAGGGTCAGCGTGGGGAAGGCCAGTTGCACGCCACAGCCATAGAGCGCCAGCGGCACCGTCGACCATGGCACGCGCGGGCTTTCCAGTGTCAACGCGAGGATCAGGTTGATCGCGCACGAAGACAGCATCGCCGTGTAGCCCCAGGCGACGGTCCGGGCCGCGCTCACCCGCCCCGCCACCCGCCCCGAGATGAAGGCACCCGTGACCATGCCCGTCACCACGGGCACGAACAGCCAGGGAAATCCGTCCGCGCCCAGGTGGAGCAGGTCGCGGATTACGTGCGGCGCGGAGGCGATATAGAGGAACAGCCCGGCGAAATTGACCGAACTCGCCAACGCCAGCGGCCAGAACGGCAGGTCGCGGGCGATCCGCAGGTAGCCGGCAAGCAACGGGCGCGGACGAAACACCGTGCGGTGCCCGGCCGGGTGCGATTCCACCAGGAAATACGCGACGCCGAGGGTCAGCGCCGTGGTAAACGCCGACAAGGCCCAGAAGATGCCGCGCCAGCCGTCGATCCCGAGCAACCAGGCACCCACGATCGGAGCGATGGCCGGCGCGACGCCGAAGATCATCATCACCTTCGACATCATCCGTTGCGCTTCCTCGCCATGCATCGTGTCGCGGACCACGGCGCGGCCCACCACGATGCCGGCGCCGCCGCACATGCCCTGCAACACGCGGCAGCCCAGGAGGAAGGTGAAGCTCGGGGCCAACGCGGCACCCACCGAGGCGACGGTATAGATGGCCATGGCCGTGACGATCACGGGCTTGCGTCCATAGGCGTCGGACAACGCGCCGTGGAACAGGCTCATCACCGCATAGGCGAGCAGGTACACGCTGAGCAACTGCTGCAAGGCGACGTCGCCCACGCCGAAGTCGCGGCCGATGTCCGGAAAGCCCGGAAAGATGGCGTCGATCGAGAACGGCCCGATCATCGACAGGGCCGCGAGCAATAACGGCAGGTGGCGACGCGGATCGCGGGTCGCGGAGGACATGGTCCTGCAAGGCCGTGCGGGGGAAGGCTTGCGAGTATAGCGGCAAGAAGCAAGGCGCTCGCCGTAGGGCGGGCGAAGGCCCATAATCGATCCATCGATCTCCATCGGGGGTAACGTGGGTTACACCGGTTTCCTCGCCGTCGGGATAGGCGGCATGCTGGGCTGCTGGCTGCGCTGGTGGCTGGCCGTCGTATTCAACCCCCTGTTCCCCACGCTTCCGTTGGGGACCCTGGCCGCCAACCTGCTCGGCGGCTTCCTCATGGGCCTGACCCTCGGCGTGTTCGATCATTTCCAGACGCTGCCCGTCGAGGCGCGCCTGCTGGTCGCCACCGGATTTCTCGGCGGCCTCACGACTTTTTCGACGTTCTCGGCCGAAACTACCGCCCTGCTGCTGCGCCAGCAGTACGGCTGGTTCGCCGCGCACGTCGGACTCAACCTGGCCGGCTCGATCCTCATGACGATCGCCGGCCTGGGTATCGCACGCGGAGTATTGAAACACTTCTAACCAGCGCCACGCCGCGCGGGGCGGCGAGAGGGTCACCAGGGAATCAATCGATGAACCACGATTCTTCTTCTCTCAAGGCACGTGCACAGGATCTCCTCGAACACGCGGGGGTCACCATCGGCGGCGACCGCCCCACCGACATCGCGATCCACGACGAGCGCACCTACGCCCGCGTCTTCGCCCACGGCTCGCTCGGACTCGGCGAGTCGTACATGGACGGCTGGTGGGACGTCGCCGACATGTCCGGCTTCTTCACGCGCGTGTTGTCATCGCACCTCGACGACTCGTTGCGCACGCTCGACACGCTAATCGCCCACCTCAAGGCGCGCTTCCTCAACCTCCAGCGCGGCGAGCACGCCTGGGAGGTCGGTCGCCAGCACTACGACCTGGGCAACGACCTGTTCGAGGCCATGCTCGGCAAACGGCTGGTGTACTCCTGCGGCTACTGGGCCCAGGCGGACAACCTCGACGATGCGCAGGAAGCCAAGCTCGACCTGATCTGCCGCAAGCTCCAGCTGAAACCCGGCCAGCGCATCCTCGACATCGGCTGCGGCTGGGGCGAGGCGCTGAAGTTCGCGGCGGAGCGCTACGGCGTGAGCGGCGTCGGCGTCACCATATCGAAGGAGCAAGCGGAATACGCACGCGCGCTGTGCGAAGGGCTGCCCGTGGAAATACGCCTGCAGGACTACCGCGAGCTGGACGAGCGCTTCGACGCCATCCTTTCCGTCGGCATGTTCGAGCACGTCGGCGGCAAGAACTACAGGACCTGGTTCGAGGTGGCCCGGCGCTGCCTGCACCCGGATGGGCTCGCGCTGCTGCACAGCATCGGCAGCAACGGCGCCCCGGGGCGGCCCGACCCGTGGATCGAGAAATACATCTTCCCCAACTCGGTGATCCCGGCGATGAGCCAGGTCGCCAACGCGCTGGAAGGCCTGTTCGTGGTCGAGGACTGGCATAACTTCGGCGCCGACTACGACCGCACCCTCATGGCCTGGACAGCGAACTTCGAGGCGGCGTGGCCGCGGCTTTCGGCCCGTTACGACGAACGTTTCCGGCGCATGTGGCGTTTCTACCTGGGCTGCTCGGCCGGGGTCTTCCGCAGCCGCCGCGACCAGCTATGGCAACTCACCCTGTCGCCACAGGGCGTGCGGGGCGGGTACCGGGTCCCGCGCTGACGTCTCCATGACTTCCCGCCCCTTAGGGTCGGGGCATGAAGCCACAAAGCGTCGCCCGCGACGAGGTCGTGGAAACCGATGTCCCCGCGCGGCTCGACCGGCTGCGCTGGGGGCGATTCCATACCCTCGTCGTCGTGGCGCTGGGGATCACCTGGGTGCTGGACGGGCTCGAGGTCACCATCACCGGTTCGATCGCCGGCGCCCTGAAATCGAGCCCGGTGCTCCGTCTCACCGACATGCAGGTGGGCCTCGCGGCCAGCCTGTACCTGGTGGGAGCGGTCGCCGGTGCCCTTTTCTTCGGATGGCTTACCGACCGGCTGGGCCGGAAGAGGCTGTTCACCGTGACGCTGGGCCTTTACCTCGCCGCCACCGCGGCCACCGCGCTCTCTCCGGACTTCCTGACCTTCGCTGTCTTCCGCCTGCTCACCGGTGCCGGCATCGGCGGCGAGTACGCCGCGATCAACTCGGCGATCCAGGAACTGATTCCCGCGCGTTACCGCGGTCATACCGACCTGGTGATCAACGGCAGCTTCTGGCTCGGCGCGGCCGCCGGTGCCCTGGGCGCGGTCGTCCTGCTCGATTCGGGCTGGGTATCCGCGGAGATCGGCTGGCGGCTGACCTTCGGCCTGGGCGCCGTGCTCGGGCTTGGCATCCTCCTGCTCCGCCACTGGATACCGGAGAGCCCACGCTGGCTGATGCTGAGGGGCCGCATCGGCGAGGCGGAAGCGATCGTCGCGGACATCGAGCGGCGCATGGGCGTCGCGCCGCCGGATCGCCCCCTGGCAAGGCTGCGGCTGCGGCCGCACGGGCTGACCATGGCCGACGTCGCGTCCACGCTGTTCCGCCTGTACCCGAAACGCACCGTGCTGGGCCTGGTGCTGATGGCGACCCAGGCCTTCTTCTACAACGCGATCTTCTTCACCTACGCGTTGGTGCTCGGCCGCTTCTATGGTGTCGCCGATGCGGACGTCGGGCTCTACCTGTTGCCCTTCGCGGCGGGCAACTTCCTCGGGCCGCTGCTGCTCGGGAGGTTGTTCGACAGCGTGGGCCGCCGCCCGATGATCGCCATCACCTACGCGCTTTCCGGCCTGTTGCTGTTCGCCACCGCCTGGCTTTTCGTGCACGGCATGCTCGACGCGCGCAGCCAGACGATCGCCTGGAGCGTGGTGTTCTTCTTCGCCTCGGCGGCGGCCAGCTCCGCCTACCTGACGGTAAGCGAGAGTTTCCCGCTGGAACTGCGGGCCTTGGCCATCGCCCTGTTCTACGCCTTCGGCACGGCCCTGGGCGGCGTCGTCGGCCCATGGCTGTTCGGCAGCCTGATCGGCACGGGAGAACGCACCGCCATCGGCTGGGGCTATGCCCTCGGCGCCTTTCTCATGCTGGTCGGCGCGGCCGCGGCGGTCCTGCTCGGGATCGCGGCCGAACGCCGTTCGCTGGAGGATGTGGCCGCGCCATTGGGACGTGCCGAGGACTGATCCGGCGGCCACCCGGTGCGACCTGAACGTGCCACGGTTCACGCATCACCCGACGCGGACAGCACTTTCCCCGCCGTACCGGTAAAATACCCACCTAACCCATCCAGTCGGTCCACCAGGGGAATACAGGGCGTGCAGCAGCGTAACTTCGAGGTATCGGTGGTCCAGCCGGGCGGAAAGGTCGCCATCGAGATCGAGTTCAACGAAAAGGTGCACGGCCTGTCCGGCGACACCGTGTGGCTGTCGCTCGAGGACGATACGAGCCTGGAAGACGCCGAGGCGCTGCGCGCGCTGCTCGAGCGGATCGGTCACCGCATCACGGTGACGAACGTACGCTCCTGACCGGCGTGGCGGTGTCCTTCACGGCCACCGCCAGGGGAACCGCCTTCGGCGATAGCCGATGGTTCACCCCGTGCACCTTGCCGCAACCGAGGCAATGCCGGGTCATGCCCAGCCCGTGTCGCGCCGCTCGTGGCACGCCGAGCAGGCAGCCGCACACATAGCACCCGGCGATGGCGCCGCGCTCCCACAGGCGAAGACGCACGGTCTGCACCGTGGCGACACTCAGCGCGATGGCGAGTCCCCCGGCGAAGGTCCAGCCCGGCAGGTTCGAATAGAGGGAAAGGGTGCCGAATTCGCCCGGTAACTGTTGCGCCGCCTTCAGGCCGGCGGCGGCGATCGCACCACCGGCCAGGGCGAACACGCCCGGCAGGTAGGCCCGAAAATACATGCGTCCCGCGTACGACATGGCACTCCCCTTCCCCAGCCGGATCCTCCCGGCCGGGTCAGAGTGTCGGTACGAGGGTCTACCGATCGTGAACGGCGGGCATCAGGCCTTCGCCGATTCGCCGAACGAGGGCGGGCGGTCGGCCATGGCCTTGCCGAAGGATTCGTTCGGCGTGTCGCCCATGACGAAGCTCAATGTGCCGCCGGCGGCCAATTCCCCGTGTGGAATCCAGCTCTTCGTCCACGGCTTGCCGTTCCAGCTCACCGACTGGATGTACGGACGGCCGGGGCCGTTGTCCTTCGTCTCGATCACCAGGGTACGGCCACCGCCGACCTGCACTTCCGCGCGGTCGAGCAGCGGGCTGCCGAAAACGTAGTTCGTGCTGACCGGATCGACGGCGTACAGGCCCATGGCGCTCATCACGTACCAGGCGCTCATCTGGCCGCAATCCTCGTTGCCGGGCAGGCCATCGGGCTCGGGCAGGTACATGGTCTCCAGCAGCATGCGCACGCGCGCCTGCGTCTTGTGGTGGGCGCCCGTGTACGCGTAGAGATAAGGCATGTGATGCCCGGGCTCGTTGCCGAAGGCGTACTGGCCGACCATGCCGGCGATGTCCGGTGGCGCGTTGTCCGGCAGGGTCGGGTCGGCGTTGAACAAGGCGTCGAGCTTCTTCTCGAAGCCTTCCTCGCCACCGAACAGGCCCATGTAGTTGTACACGTCGTGCTGGTTGAGGAAGGTCGCCTGCCACGCGTTCGATTCGGTGAAGTCGCGCCAGCGGTCCGAATGGCCGATGGCGATCGGGTCGAAGGGCTGCAGCCAGGTGCCGTCCTCGGCGCGCGGACGCATGAACTGCGTGTCCTTGTCGAACACGTTGCGATAGTTCTGCGAGCGCTTGCGCAGCAGCGACGCGTCGTCGGCATGGCCGAGCGCCTCGGCCATGTGCGCCACCGCCCAGTCGTCATAGGCGTATTCGAGCGTCTTGCTGACCGCCTCGCCTTCCTTCTCGCTGGGGATGTAGCCGAGCTTGCGGTAATACGGCAGGCCGAAGTAATCGTCCTGCATGGCGCGGCGGCGGAACACCGGCCACGCCTTCATGTAGTCGATGCCGGTGAAGCCCTTGGCCTGCGCCTCGGCCAGCACCACGGCGGAGTGGTAACCGATCATGCAGACCGTCTCCACGCCTTGCAGCGGCCATACCGGCGCGCCACTGGGGCTTTCCACGGCGAGCCGGACGAGTCCGTCGACCAGGTCGGGCACGCGCTCGGACTGGTACAGGGTGAACAGCGGATGCTCGGCGCGATAGGTGTCCCACAGCGAGTAGGTGCTGTAGTTGTGCCGGCCCTCGGGCAACGTGTGCACCGCGCGGTCCATGCCGCGGTAACGGCCGTCGATGTCGCTGAACACGGTGGGCGCGAGCATCGTGTGGTACAGCGAGCTGTAGAACGTGCGCTTCACCTTGTCCGAGGTGGAGGCGATGCGGATCTTCGACAGCTCGTGTTCCCATTCGGCCTCGGCCGAGGCGCGCACGCCGTCGAAATCCCAGCCCGGGATCTCGCCTTCGAGGTTGCGCATGGCGCCGTCGATGTCCACGCCGGAGATGCCGACCTTCACCAGCAGGGGCTCGCTCGACGCCTTGTCGAAATGCAGGGCCGCCTTGAGATGATCGCCCTTGGCGGAGGCCGTGCCCTTCGGCAGCGGCTTGTCGTTCTCGTAAAGCGTGGCGCCGGCGATCGGGCGCGAGACCTTCATCGCGAAATAGATGACACGGCCGCTCGCCCACTGGTACACCCGCCGGCCACCGACGATCGTATCGTTGCCGACCAGCTTCAGTTCCACGTCGCTCAGACGGGTCGGCTTGTCCATGTCGTCCTGGTAGCCGTGCGTCATGTCCAGCAGCAGGTGGGCGTCGCCCTCCTTGCCGAAGGTGTAGCGGTGCATGCCCGTGCGTAGCGTGGCGGTGAGTTCGGCCAGGATGTCGTGCTGGGTGAGCTTTACCCGGTAATAGCCCGGGTGCGCGGCCTCGTTCGTGTAATGCGAACGGTAGCCCTTCACGCCCGTCTTGTAGCCCTTCTGCGATTTGCCATCGCCCTGGCGCTTCGCGTCGAAACGGGACGTGTAGTTCACGCCGTCGAAGTCGCGGTCGCCCGGTTGCAGGCGCACGGGGCCCATCGAGGGCATCACCAGGAAGTCGAGCATGTCGGCGGCGCCGGTGCCGGACAGGTGCGTATGCGAGAAGCCCATGATCGAGCCATCGCCCTGGTGGTAGCCGGACGAGGCGTCCCACTGCGCGTTGTACGTGTCCGGGCTCAGCTGGACCATGCCGAACGGCCGCGTCGCACCGGGGAAGGTGTGACCGTGGCCGCCAGTGCCGACGAAGACGTCGACGTAACGCAAGACACCCTCCGCAGCGGTGCCGCCGCTGGCGGAGGACGCGTCCAGGCCTTCTTGCACGCCGCTGGCCAGCGCGGTGAGGGAACCGACCTGACCCAGTGCCGTGAAGGCGGCCATTCCTTGCAGAAAACGTCGACGGGTAACCATGAATCGCTCCAGTTCGGGCGTCGCGTCAGACGCGGCGCAGGGAATCGGGTTGCTTATCGGCGAGGTGGACGACCAGCTCGCCGAACAAGGTATTGGCCCAGGCGAACCACGAGCGGGTGAATTGCTTCGGATCGTCCTGGTCGAAGGCTTCGTGCATGAAGCCGGTGCCGGCATGGGTCGTCTTCAGCCAGTGCAGGCACTGGCGGATCTCGGCCGTGTCGTCGGTGGTGAAGGCTTTCATCATGATCGACATCGGCCAGATCATGCGCAGGCCCTCGTGCGGGCCACCGACGCCCTCACCGGCCGTGCCCTTGAAGAAGTACGGATTCGCCGTGCTCCAGACCTGCGCGCGCGTGCGCTCGTAGCGTGCGTCGCGGCTCGTGCATTCGAGGTACGGCAGCGCGAGCAGGCTCGGCACGTTGGCGTCGTCCATGAACAGCTGGTTGCCATAGCCGTCCACTTCGTAGGCCCAGTAATCGCCATGCTCGCCCTGGATCGTGCCGTACTTTTCCACGGCGCCGGCGATCTCGTCGGCCAGCGCCTGGCATTCGCCGGCGAAGGCCTGGTCGCCGAAGAAGGTACCGTGCATCTGCGCGAGGCGGCGCAAGGTCACCACGGCGAAAAGGTTGCCGGGGATGTTGAACGGATACAGCGTGGCGTCGTCCGAAGGACGGAACATCGCGTGGATCATGCCCACGGGCCGCGTCGGCTGGCCGTAGCCGTGGAGGAACTGGCTTTCGGTCGGATTCGGCGACGGCCGCTGGAACTGGTAAGGACCCGTGCCGTCCTTGCGCTGCTGTGCGCGGAAGGTGGCGACGATGAGTCGCGTCGCGTCGCGCCAGGATTCGTCGAAGGGCTCGCGTTCGCCCGTGGCCTGCCAGTAACCGTGCGCCAGGCGTACGGGGTAGCACAGCGAGTCGATCTCCCACTTACGCTCGGCCACGCCCGGCCGCATGTCGGTCTGGTCGGACTGCGCCCACTCCAGCTTGCTCTTGCCCTTGGGGTCGGGCAGGAAGGCGTTCGCATAGGGATCGATCGAGATGCAACGCGACTGGCGGCGGATCAGTCCGCGGAACAATTTCCGCAGGGCTTCATCCTTCGCCGCCAACGGAAGATAAGGCCAGACCTGGGCGGAGGAATCGCGCAACCACATCGCGTCGATGTCACCGGTGACGACGAAGGTGTCCTCGTAACCGTCGAGGCGGCCGACTTCCACCGTCGTATCGAGCGTGTTCGGGAAGCAGTTCTCGAACAGCCAGGCCAGTTCGGGATCGGCGATCTTCTTTTTCGTCGAGGCGATCAGGCTTTCCACCGCCTCGCTGGTGAACTTGCGCTTGCCCACGGGCGGACGCTTGCTCGGGAAGCGCGAGGCGGCGAAGGCGACCGTGCCTACTCCACCGACCGCCGCCGCGCCAGGCACGAGCGACAGCCACTTGATGAGGTTACGGCGGCTTGGATTCACGGCTTGGTCTCCTTCAGGGCATCCACGAGCGAACGTATCGTGACCGCGCGGCGAAGCGCGTCGATGTCGACCTTGCCGTCGACGGCGATCTCGACGCTCTCGCCCGGCAGCAGGTCGAAGGCGTTGTTCGACAGGCGCACGTCGAGGTCGCCGGTATCGATCCATACCGCACGAGCGAGGCGCTTCGCGCTCACGCTCAGCAACGGGCCGTTGCCTCCGGCGCGGACCGCGATCTCGAGCCCCGGTTGCGCCGGCAAGGCCAGCGTGCGCGCGGCGCCGAAATAAAGCAGGTGATGCGCGGCGACCTTGCCCTGCTCCAGAAGGTCGAACGACACCACGGTGTGCCGCGGATCGGCTCCCTTGAGCAGGGCGGCGTCGTCGAGGCTGGCGACCGGCGTGCTGGACAGCGCGACGGCCTTCACGGGTTTGCTCTCTTCACGCAGCAGCTTGCCACCCATGTCGTAGACACGGGTGCGCAGCGTGGCGTCGAACGCTTCGGTGCGGTCGGACACGGCGAAGACCTCCGTCTTGCCGTCCCGGCGCAGCGGCACGACATCCACCGGCGCGTAGAAGCGCTTGGCGTGGAACTGCAAGGCCTTCCAGCGATTGAAGTAGTCGACGCTGGCCCAGGACGCGCCGGGCCACACGTCGTTGAGCTGCCAGTACAGCGTGCCCATGTTGCGCGGGCGCGCGCTGCGCAGGTGCTCGGCGGCCAGCTCGATGCCTTCGGCCTGCATCACCTGGCTCAGGTAGACGAAGGAGGGGAAATCCTTCGGTTCACCGTATTCCTGGCGGATGTAGAGCAGCAGGCGCTGGTTGCCGTCACCGTTCGCGAACTTCTGGTGCGCCCGCATCACCTTCGACTCGGGCTGCATGTCGTCCGGTTCCGCGAACGCCTTGATCGTCGCCATCACCGGGAACGATTGCAGGCCGTATTCGGACTGGAAGCGAGGGGTGATATCGAGATAGTGGGAGATCGGTTCGGACCCGGACCAGACCTTCCAGTAATGTACGTCGCCATCGTTCTCGACGTTGGCGGGGCCTTCGAAATCGGTGCTCGGCGAGCTGGCCCAGTAGGGCGTGCCCGGCGACAGTTCGTTCACCACCTTGCGCAAGGTGCCGCCGAAGAGCTCGCGCATGCCGTCGTCGATCCGCTTGACCTCGTCGGCGTTGACGAACTTGCGGAAGTCCTGGCGATCCGGCCAGTCGTCCCAGCCGGTCTGCACTTCGTTGTTGCCCGCCCACAGCACGATCGACGGATGGTCGCGCAGTCGCGTGACCTGCTCCACGGCCTCGATGCGCGTGTTTTCGCGGAAGGCGTCGTCGTACGGCGTGATCGCACCGCCGAACATGAAGTCCTGCCAGATCATCAGGCCAAGCCGGTCCGCCATCGCATAGAAGGCGTCGTCCTGGTACGTGCCGCCGCCCCACATGCGCAGCATGTTCATGTTGGCGTCGTGCGCCGACTGCAGGATCGCCTGCATGCGTTCGGGCTTCACGCGGGAGGGAAAGCTGTCGAACGGGATGAGGTTGGCGCCCTTGGCGAAGATCGGCACGCCATTGACCACGAAGGCGAAACCCCTGCCCCATTGGTCTTTCTCGCGGCGCAGTTCCACGCTGCGCAGTCCGGTTTCCCGCTCCGCCTCGGCCACGGTCGCGCCGTCGACGGCGACCGCGGCATGGAAACGATAGAGGTTCGGCGCGCCGTAACCCACCGGCCACCAGCGCTGCGGATGGTCGATGACCACCGGCACGGCGACGTGGTTCTCGCCCGCCTTCAGCGCGACGTCCTGCGTCTGTTCACCATGGCGGCCATCGGGCGCGGTCCACTCGACCTTCACCGTGGCTCGTCCGGCTTTGTCCGCCCGGACATCAAGCTGTGCCTGCAGGTCGGCCGAGGCTTCGTCGACCTTCGCCTGCGCGATATGCAGGTCGGCCACGCGCCAGCCGTCCCAGCTTTCCAGCCGGACCGGGCGCCAGATACCCATGGTGACGTAGCGCGGACCCCAGTCCCAGCCGTACTGGTAGTTCGCCTTGCGAACGTAGTTGGAGGTCTGCTTGCCCTTGGGTTCGTCACCGAACGCCGAGTCGAATTCGCCCGGCAACGAGTATGGCTGCTTCATCAGCCAGGGCTGGAGCCGCGCGATCGGGGATTGAAAATGCACCTGCAGCGTGTTGGTGCCGGCGTGCAGGCTGCCCTTCACCGGCAGGCGCCAGCGGCGGAACATGTTGTCCGCCGCGAGCAGCTTCTTGCCGTTGAGGCTGACCTCGGCGAACGTGTCGAGGCCGTCGAAAACGAGATCGACGTGGTCGCGCTTCAGCGCGGCCGCGTCGAGTTGGAAATCCAGCTGGTAATCCCAGTCGATGAGGCCGATCCATTGCAGGCCGGCCTCGTTGTCGCGCCAGAACGGATCGCCGATCCGCCCTTGCGCGAGCAGGTCCGTCTGGACGGCACCCGGCACGACGGCCGGCTGCCAGTCCCTGAAACGTTCGCATGATCCGTTGCAGGACATGCTTCGCGCGTGCTGGTCCTCCGCCCCGGGTGCGAGGCGGAACCGCCAGCCGGCGGAGAGGTCTTTCTCCACCGGCGTGGCCGCGCCGGCGGTGCCGGCGATGAGCCAGGCCGCCAGCGCCAGCGACGCGCGGCGCATCACAGCTTGAAGCCCAGCGTCATCATGTACGTACGGCCGTTCTTGTACGCATTGAGCGGCTGGCTGGGCGTGTTGTTGTAGACGAAGTACGTCTCGTCCAGCAGGTTGGTGGCGTCGAGCGACACGCGGATGTGATCGTTCACCTGGTACCCCACCGAAGCATCGAGTTCACGGAAGATGCCCGTGATCTGCTGCGACTGCAACTGGGCGATCGACGTGAAGTACGACGAACGCCAGCTATAGGTCACGCGGGCGCTCCACGGGCCCTGCTCGTAGAACGGCGACAGGTTGAACGAGTTCTTCGAGTTATACGGCAACGGGAAATCGTTGCTGGTGTCCGCGTCGGAGTAGGTGTAGTTGGCGAGGAGCCCGAAGCCGTAGCGGAAATTCTGCTGGTAGCTGAGCGAGGCGCCCTTCACCTTGGCCACGCCGGCGTTGATCGGCACCTGCATCTGGTACACGTCGTCGCGCAGGTTGGTCAGGTTGTAATGCGTCTCGGCGACATTGGTGTTGAGGATGTAGCCGGAGATGCGACGGAAGAACAGTTCGGCGGCGAGCACGCTGTTTTCCGAGAAGTACCACTCGGCCGACGCGCCGTAGTTGGTCGACTTGTACGGGCCCAGGTCGGTGTTGCCACGCGAGCCGGTCAGCGTGCGGTCGTCCAGCGCCACGTACGGCGTCATCTGCTGGTAGCGCGGACGGGCGATGGTCTTGGCCGCGGCGAAGCGAAGGGTCAGGTTGTCGGCCGCGTCGTAGGCGATGTTGAACGAGGGCAACCAGTCGTGGTACGTGCTGCGCTTGTTCACGGCGCCGTAGACGTCGGGGCCGATCGCGTTGTAGCCGTTCACGGTATCGCGGGTGCGGAAGTAGCGCACGCCGAGGTTGCCGCGGTAGTCGTCACCGGCGAAGTCGCCCTGGATGTAGAACGCGCGGTTCTGTTCGGCGACGCTGTAGGTGGCCTTCGGATCGAGCGAGACCGTGCCGTTCTTCAGGCTCTGCACGTAGGCCTTCATCAGGCCCGGATCGATCGTGGTCCAGTTGCCCATGTTGCCGGCGGAGCTGAGGCCGTCGAGATAGCCGCTGGGCGTGCCGCCATTGGCGAAGTCGGCCAGCGAGACGCCGCTGCCGTCCTGGCTGGGCAGGCGCGCCGCGTAGGCGTCCTGGCCGTCCAGGTGGTTGGTCGCCTTGATGCCGACCTCGATCTGGTTCAGCGGGCCCCAGCTGACGTCGTGGGCGAAGTCGGCCTGGAAGTAGCGCTCGCGGTCGTAGCTCGGCGCGTAGCTGTAGCCGGCGCCATGGGCGAGCATCGCCGAAGCGTCGTCCGCGCTGTTGTAGTTGATCTGCGGATGCTGGCCCTTGAGGTTCCAGTCGAAGCCACCGAAGCCCTGGAACTGCATGTTCCAGATGCCGTCCGAACCACCCGTGGAACCCGTGTAGCCGATCTGGCTCGAGGCGGTCCAGCCATCGCCGAACCAGTCGGCGCGCAACTGGGCCACGCCGGTGTTCACGGTCGAATCGCGCTCGTAGCCGTCGAGATAGGTCGAGGTGTTGGCGTTGTAGCTGCCGCTGGTGGCGACGCCGTTGTTGAAGCCCAGCGCCGTGGCGTTGGCGGCCGAACCCGACCACTCGCCGTAGTGGCTCTGGTTGAAGTTGTTGAACTTCTCGGTGACGTACAGGCCGGTGAAGTTCAGCTCGAACGCATCGTTCGGCTTCCACTGCAGGCCGGTCGACACGCCGTCACGCGTGCGGCGCTGCTGGAACCACGCGGTATTGATCGCGGTGGGATAGACGCCCTTGGCGTCGGCCGGGACCACGGCCGGGTTGAACTGGTGGTCCGGATTGGTATCGGTGGGATCGTTCACGCGCTGGTAGCCGAAGATCTCGGTGCCCTGGCGGTCGATGATCCGGTCCGAATGCATCAGCGAGCCGATCACGCCGAAGGTGCTGTCCTTGTTCTTCCAGCTGTACAGCACGGAGGCGTTCGGCTTGCCCTTGTCGGCGCGGTCGTTATAGCCATAGCTGACACTGCCGGTCAGCGTGTTCGCGGGCAGGTCGAGCGGACGGCGCGTGTTGACGATGACCGTGCCGCCGATGCTGCCTTCGTCGATGTTCGCCTGCGGGGTCTTGTAGACCTGGGCGTTACCGATGATTTCCGAGGCGAGCAGGCTGTAGTTGAACGAACGGCTGTCCGGGTTGTTCGGGTCGGAGGTCCAGTTCGTCGAGGCCACGGTCTGGCCGTTGAGCATCAGGCGGTTCAGCGCCGGATCGGTACCCAGGATGCTGACCTTGTCGCCTTCGCCGAAGTTGCGGTCGACGCTGAGGCCCGGCAGGTGGGACAGCGATTCGGCCACGTTGGTGTCGGGGAACTTGCCCACGTCCTCGGCGGAGATCGCGTCGACGATCGAATCGGCGTTGCGCTTCAGGTCGAGCGACTTCTGCAAGCTGGCGCGGATGCCGGTGACCGTGATGCCGTTGAGGTTGGCGGCGTCCTGCACGTTCGCTTCCGAACCCGGCGTGGCGGCCGGCTCGTTCTTCTTCGTCGTCGTGGCGGCGGGAGCGGGGGTCGTCGCGTCCTGCGCCATGGCGCTGCCCGTGGCGAACAGGCCAGCCATGATGGCCATGGATAGCGCGCTGATTCGGTGGTTCACATCGATCTCCTGGAAATGATCACAGGCAAGGAGACGACGCTCGCGCATCCGCCCCTTCCCTGCGTGGTGTCTTCTTCGGAACGAACGCCACCGCGCAGGCTGACGCCCGCGTTCGCTACCGTTCGTTCCATTGGATTTTGGTTTTTAGCCCTGCGCCCTACCGCGATCGCCGTACATGGCCGGCACGGCCCGCTTGTGTCGTCGTCGCTATTGCAGTGGTGTGACTGAGCGGATTTTTAGGGGCCGCTGACAACGTTGTCAACCGATTTTTAACTCGATCTAAAGATACGCTGTTTTATGTAAGTACCTGTTCTAGCTATGAAATAAGAAAACAAAAAAATAGTGCAGTGCGGAAACTGGCTAGTACGATTTGGATCGATCCATGGACGCGCCATGCAAGTGACGGTGAGTCGTAACCCGTTTTGCCACCGTGGCTTTTTTCCGTGGGAATGCGAACGTGGAGCGCACTGCCATGCAAACCGGCGGCTTTGCTGCAATGCAGCGCGAAAACCACCCACTGGAAGGTCGTTTCCGTCCCGGTGACGCAGCCCTCCATGGCATGGTGGATGGTGGGAGCCGACCCTGTCGGCGATGGGGGCTTGCCCCAACCCGGCCCGCTGCCGCGGGATCGCCGACAAAGTCGGCTCCCACCATCCCACCATCCCACCAAGCCCGGTCCTACCTGGTCTACTCAACCTTGGCCGGCCCTTGTGGGAGCCGCTTCAGCGGCGATGGGGGCTTGAAGCACCCTGGCCCGCTGCCGCGGGATCGCCGCTGAAGCGGCTCCCACAGTTTGTTGGGGAGCTCCGGGCTCGCGCTATTTCTTGCGCGGGCCCTTGCCGCGGGTTGTCGAGGCACGCTTGGGCGGTGCGCGTTTGGCGGATGCAGCGGCCGTCCTGTTCGTCGGGGTTTTCTTGGTCGCCGTTTTCTTTGAAACCGATTTCGTCGCGGTCGCCTTGCGTGCCGGGGCGGCCTTTTTCACCGCGGTGCTGCGCAAGGCCTTCTTGGCGGCGGCCCTTTGCGCGGCCTTGCGGCGCTCCGGCGATTTCTGCGCGGGCGAAGGCGCATCCACCTTGGGCTTCGCCGTGCGCCTGGCGTTGAGCTCGTTCGCCGAGTTCAGCGGACGCCACGAACGTCCACCCAGGGCCAGCAAGGTATCGGCCGAGGCGGGGCCGGCGCTGCCAGACGCATAGTTCGGGAAGTCGGCGGGCGTGCGCTGTGCCCAATCGTCGAGGATCGGCTGCACGGCGCGCCAGCACGCCTCGACCATGTCGGCTCGCTGGAACAAGGTGGCGTCGCCGGTCATGCAGTCGTACAGCAAGGTCTCGTAACCCACGTTGGGTTCGGCGCGGAACCAGTCGGCGTACTTGAAATCCATGCGCACGGGCGCGAGTTCCACGCGCGGGCCCGGACGCTTCACGTCGAACTGCAACGAGATGCCTTCGTCGGGCTGGATCTGCAACACCAGCCAGTCCGGACCGAACGCGTCCATGCCCGTGCCGCGGAACGGAGCGAACGGCGCGGACTTGAAGCGGATCGCGATCTCCGTGGTGCGCCGGCCCATGTGCTTGCCGGTACGCAGGTAGAAGGGCACGCCCGACCAGCGCCAGGTGTCGATCGACAACTTCATGGCGACGAAGGTCTCGGTGACGGAATCCGCCGCCACGTTCGGCTCGTCGCGGTAGGAGATCGCCAGTTCGCCGTTCACCGCGCCGGGGCCGTACTGGCCGCGCACGGCGTCCTCGGGCTGGATGGGGCGGATCGCCTCGATGGTCTCGGCCTTGCGCGTGCGCACGGCCTCCGCGTCGAACGAGGTTGGGGGTTCCATCGCGACCATCGCCAGCAACTGGAACAGGTGGTTCGGCACCATGTCGCGCAATGCGCCGGTCTGCTCGTAGAACGAGCCGCGACGCTCGACGCCGACCGTCTCGGCCACGGTGATCTGCACGTGGTCGATGCGATCGCGATTCCAGATGGGCTCGAACAGGCCGTTGGCGAAGCGGAAGGCCATGATGTTCTGCACCGTTTCCTTGCCCAGGAAATGATCGATGCGGTAGATCTGGTCTTCGCGCAGCACCTTGAGGATGCGTTCGTTGAGCGCGTGCGCCGAAGCCAGGTCGTGGCCGAACGGTTTCTCGACGATCACCCTGCGCCAGCACTGGCCATCGGGGCCGCCGTCGTCGACCAGGCCGGCCTCGTGCAGTTTTTCGATCACGTCGCCGAAGAAGCGCTCCGGCGTGGCGAGGTAGAACAGCACGTTGCCCTTGGTGCCGCGGCGGCGCTCCGCATCCTTGAGTTTGATGGCGAGGCTCTGGAACGCGGTGAGGTCGTCGAAGTCACCGGCGTGGTAGGTCATCTGGCCGCTCAGCCAGCCCCACGCTTCGGCGTCGAGCTTGCCGCCGCTGTTGCCGACGAAACGCTCCAGCGCGGAGGTCAGGCCCTTCTTCCAGGCGTTGTCGGTCATCTTGCCGTGATTGAAGCCGATCACGGAGAAGTTGTCGGACAGCAGGCCGGTGCGGCGCATGTTGTAGAGGGCGGGAACGACGAGGCGGCTGGTGAGGTCGCCAGCGGCGCCGAAAATCACGACGGTACACGGGTCGGCCGGGTGAGCGCGTGAGGCGACGCGCTTCGGTTGGGCTTGGCTCATGCACGGACTCCTTGGGGATCGAGGGCTTCGGGGGTGGCGTGGACATCTGCCGTCGCGCTGTAGCAATGCGCGAGGCTGAAAGCGGCATTAACCAACGCGACGTGTGAAAAGGCTTGTGGGAAATTGCCCAGCAGCCGTTTCGACCGTGGATCGTACTCCTCCGCGAGCAGGCCGAGGTCGTTCGCGAGCCCGATGAGGCGCTTGAACAATTCGCGTGCTTCGTCGAAGCGGCCGAGCAGTACGTAATTCTCCACCAGCCAGAAACTGCATGGCAGGAACTCGCCCTCTCCCGGTGGGAGGCCGTCCACGCCGCTGCGCGTGTCGTAGCGGCGCACGAAGCCTTCGACAAGCAGGTCTTCCTCGATCGCCCGCACGGTGGCGACGATGCGCGGATCATCCGGCGGAAGGAAGTCGGTGAGGGTCACCAGGAGCAGGCTGGCATCCAGTTCGGTCGACCCGTACGACTGGGTGAAGCAGCCACGCGCGGGATCGACGCCCTTGGCCAGGATGTCGGCCTTGATTTCATCCGCGATCGCACGCCAGCGCTGGGTGAAGCCCGGGTCACGGCCGTGCCGGTCCTGCTCGGCGGCGCGCTGGAACGCCAGCCAGGCCATCACCTTCGAATGCACGAAGTGGCGTGGTTCGCCGCGGATCTCCCAGATGCCTTCGTCCGGCTGGCGCCAGATCCCGGCGAGATGTTCCAGGAACACCGCCTGCACGTCGTCGGCTTCGGGTTGCAGGGTGACGCCATGGCGGATGGCATGGGCGAAGGCACCGACGAGTTCCCCGAAGATGTCCAACTGGAACTGCGCGGACGCGGCGTTGCCGATGCGTACGGGCTTGGCCCCCTCGTAGCCGGAGAGCCAGGGCACCTCGTATTCCTCCAGGCGGCGCTCGCCGGCCACGCCATAGAGGACCTGCAACTGGTCGGGCGATCCCGCGACCGCCCGGCGCACCCAGTCGCGCCACGCGCTGGCCTCGTCGTGATACCCCGCGTTGACCAGGGCCGAGAGCACGAAAGTGGCGTCCCGCGCCCAGCAATAGCGGTAATCCCAGTTGCGCTGGCCACCCAGTTGCTCGGGAAGCGAGGTGGTGGGTGCCGCGATGATGCCGCCGGTGGGCAGGTAGCTCAGGCCCTTGAGCACCACCAGGGAACGGCGGACGATATCGCTCCACTCGCCGCTGTCGTTGCAACGGTTTGACCAGGTCTCCCAGAACGCGAGGGTATCGCGCAGTTCGGCATGGGGGTCGAGTGCGGCGGTCGGCGGCAGGTGCGAGGGGCCCCAGGCCATCATGAAGGGGATGGAATCGCCCTTGCCCACGACGAAGCGGGCGATGCTGTGCATGCCCTCGCCTTCCACGGCCACGGGACTGCGCACGACCAGCATGTCCGGGCCCGCGACGGCGGTGAGGGTGGTCTCGTCCAGGCGGCTGACCCAGGGCACGGCGTTGCCGTAGTCGAAGCGGATCGTGAGCACGGCTTCGAAATCCACCCGGCCCTCGATGCCTTCGACGATGCGCGTGACGCCCACCTGGTCGCCGGCGAACGGCATGAAATCGATGACCCTCGCCCGTCCCGTGGCCGTGCGCCATTCGGTCTCCAATACGAGGCTGCCGTCGATGTACCGGCGTGAACAGGCGGCATCGGGATCGGCGGGAGCGATTCGCCATCGCCCGTTGTCGTCGTCGCCGACGAGGGCCGCGAAGCAGGAGGCGGAGTCGAAGCGAGGCAGGCATAACCAGTCGATCGAACCGTTCCGTGCCACCAGTGCGGCGCTTCGGCAATTGCCGAGCATCGCGTAGTCCTCGATCAGGGATGCCATGTCGTCCTCGTCGTCTCGACCGCCAGTCCTTCGACGATAACGAGCGGCCCGTTAGGCCGGCGTGTCCGCATCAATGCGCGGGACTGGTCCGCCGTGGCTGTGCCGCCTCGAACATGCTGTGCGCAAGTTCCTGCTCTCCGTAGATCACGTCGCTCGCGCCCAGGCCGTCCAGATGGGCGACGCATTCCACCGAGTGCGCGCGCGCCACGATGGGAAGGTCCGGGCGCAGGGCACGCGCGGCGCGAACGATCTGTCCGCCTTCGAAGGGATCGGGCACGGCGACGATCAACGCCCTGGCACCGGCGAGATTCGCCTCCGCCAGCACCGGCGCGGCCGCGGCGTTGCCGATCACGATCTCGGCGGTGTCCTGACGGCGCAGTTCGCGCACCGCGTCCTCGTCGGTCTCGATCACGAGCGTGCGCGTCCCTGCCGCATGCAGTTCCGCGAACACGCGTCGGCCGACGCGGCCAAAGCCGACCAGCACGGTGTGTCCCGCGATGGCGTCGGGATGGTCTTCAGGCGCATCCGAATCGTGCTTCGCGATCCACCGGTCGAGCACCACGAAGAGCAGCGGGTTGACCAGGATCGACACGATGGCCGCGGCGAGCAGCACGTCGCGCGCCTCCTCGCTCAACAGGCCCAGCGAAACGCCGAGGCCGGCGAGGATGAAGGAAAACTCGCCGATTTGCGCGAGGCTGGTGGCGATGGTGAGCGCGGTCTTCGCGGGCCGGCCGAAGGCACGAACGATGGCGAAGGCGGCCACCGACTTGCCCACGATGATGATGAGGCAGGCCGCCAGCACGATCCATGGGTGTTCGAGCAGGATGCCGGGGTTGAACAACATGCCGATCGACACGAAGAACAACACGGCGAAGGCATCGCGCAGCGGCAGGGTTTCCTCGGCGGCGCGCTGTGACAATTTCGACTCGCCCATCATCATGCCGGCGAAGAAGGCGCCGAGTTCGAACGAGACGTCGAACAGGTGGGCCGCGCCGAACGCGATGCCCAGCGCGATCGCGAGCACGGCGAGGCGGAACAATTCGCGCGAGCCGCTGGCCGAAACCGCCTGGAGCGTCCACGGGATCACACGCTTGCCGACGATGAGCATCAAGGCGACGAAGACGATCACCTTGCCGATGGTCCATGCCACCGTCTCCAGCAGGGCGCCCACGTCCGTCGCCGCCCCGCCCTTCTCCGTGCCGAGGAAGCCGCCGATCGCCGGCAGCAGCACCAGGGCCAGCACCATCGCCAGGTCCTCGACGATCAGCCAACCCACCGCGATGCGGCCGCGATCGCTGTCGAGCAGGCGGCGTTCCTCCATCGCGCGCAGCAGGACCACCGTGCTGGCCACCGAGAGCGCGAGGCCGAACACGAAGCCCTGCGCAAGCGGCCAGTCGAGCAACCAGCCCAGCAGCATGCCGAGGCCGGTGGCGACGCCCATCTGCACCGCGGCACCGGGAACCGAGATGGCCTTGACCGAGAGGAGGTCTTTCAAGGAGAAGTGCAGGCCCACGCCGAACATGAGCAGGATGACGCCGAGGTCCGCGAGTTCCTGGGCGATGTGCGCATCGGCGACCCACCCCGGGGTGAACGGGCCCGCCACCACGCCGGCGACGAGGTAGCCCGCCAGGACGGGCAACCTCAGTCGGTGGGCGATCGCGCCGAAGATGAAGGCGAGAACGAGGCCACCGACGATGGTGGCGATAAGCGGCGTGGCGTCGTGCATGGGCGGCTCCCTGAGTCGTCCAAAAAGCAATGGGGGCAAACGCGGAGCCACGCAAGCGCCACGTGCTTGAGACTTACCTCAGCCGATTGCTTACCCGAGGCACTCCTGTGGGAGCCGCTTCAGCGGCGATCCCGCGGCAGCGGGCCAGTTCGAGGCAAGCTCCCATCGCCGCTGAAGCGGCTCCCACACGAGCGCCAGCCTGCTCCGCTGGCCGCACGCTCGGCGTCAGCTTGCGGCCGTGAGCACCGCGAGGAAATCCTTGCCGTAACGCTTGAGCTTGTTCTCGCCCACGCCGCTGATCGAAGCCAGTTCCTCTTCGTTTCCGGGCAACGCACGGAGCATGGCCAGCAAGGTGGCGTCATGGAAGATCACGTAGGCCGGAACGCCGTGCTGCCGGGCCAGTTCGGCGCGTACGCGACGCAGTTCTTCCCATAGCGGCTGTTCGATCGCCTCGATGCCGAGCGAGCCGCCCGGCACGGTGGTCGGCGACCGCGCACTGCGGCGTCCCTTCGCCGGGCGCGCGTCCTCACGCAACCACACCCTTCGTTCGCCCTTGAGCACCGGCCCGCTGGTGGACGAGAGGCGCAAGGTGCCGAAGCCCTCGGGGTCGGCTTCGATCAGGCCAGCGGCGAGCAACTGGCGGAACACCGAGCGCCATTGCGTGGCATCCATGTCGGCGCCGACGCCGAACACGGTGAGCTTGTCGTGGCCGAGCTCGCGCACGCGCTCGCCCGCCTCGCCGCGCAGGATATCGATGAGGTGCCCCGCACCGTAGCGTTGTCCACTGCGATAGATGCAGGACATGGCTTTCTGCGCCGCCAGCGTGGCGTCCCACGTCTTCGGCGGTACCAGGCAGTTGTCGCAGTTGCCGCAGGGCTCGGGGTAGGTTTCGGCGAACGCTTCCAGCAACAGCTGCCGACGGCAGCGGGTCGCTTCCGCGTAGCCGAGCAGCGAATCGAGTTTCAGGCGCTCGATGCGCTTACGATCGTCGCCCGCTTCCGATTGCGAAATCATCTGGCTCATGGTGACGACGTCGCCCAGGCCGTAGACCATCCAGGCTTCGGCGGGGAGACCGTCGCGGCCGGCACGTCCGGTTTCCTGGTAGTAGCCCTCCATGCTGCGCGGCAGGTCGAGGTGCGCCACGAAGCGCACGTCGGGCTTGTCGATCCCCATGCCGAAGGCGACGGTGGCGACCATCACCACGCCTTCCTCGCGGAGGAAGCGCTGCTGGTGCCGCGTGCGAGTCTCGCCATCGAGTCCGGCGTGATAAGGCAGGGACTCGACGCCCGCCTCCATCAACCATGCGGCGGTTTCGTCCACCTTGCGCCGGCTCAGGCAGTAGACGATACCCGCCTCGCCGCGATGTCCGTCGAGGAAATCGAGCAACTGCCGCCGCGCGTTCTGCCGCGGCGCCACGCGATAGCGGATGTTCGGGCGGTCGAAACTCGAAACGAAGCGACGCGCCTCGTGCAGCCCCAGTCGCTCGACGATTTCCTCGCGGGTGCGCTCGTCGGCGGTCGCCGTGAGCGCGATGCGCGGCACCTCGGGGAAGCGCTCGTGGAGGATCGCAAGCCCACGGTACTCCGGCCGGAAATCGTGTCCCCATTGGGAAACGCAATGGGCCTCGTCGATGGCGAACAGCGCGATGGGGATGCGGTCGAGCAAACCGAGGAAGCGCCCCGTGAGCAGGCGTTCGGGTGCCACGTACAGCATGTCGAGTTCACCCGCCAGCAGCAGGTCCTCGACCTCGCGCTGGGTCGTCGCGTCGAGACTGGAATTGAGGTATCGCGCCTTCACGCCCGCTTCGGTCAGGGCGTCGACCTGGTCCTGCATCAGGGCGATCAGCGGCGAGACGACGATGCCCGTCCCGTGGCGCATGAGGGCTGGAATCTGGAAGCAGAGCGACTTGCCACCGCCCGTGGGCATGAGCACCAGCGCGTCGCCACCCCCCGCGACCTCTTCGACGATGGCTTGTTGTTGACCGCGGAATCCGGGATAGCCGAATACGGAGTGAAGAAGATCGAGAGCCTGGGACTGCATCCTCCCATGCTAACAAACCGGCGCGACGTACCGGCACGGGACGACAGCTGAACGGGATGTAGGCCTACACCGATTTGAGACGTAAGGTCGTTTTCTTTCCCCGCGCATCGGCAGGTAATGGAGCCGGGCATGCCGCCCCGCGATTCCATAGCGTTTCAACGTCCTCAAGAGGGGGGATGTCATGAAGAAAGCGCTCTTTCCCGCAAGCCTGCTTGCCGGCGCCTTGCTCGTCGGCGCCTTACCCACGTTCGCCGATGGCGGCCGCATCGGCTTCCACGGCGCCATCGTCGAACCATCCTGCCCGGTCACCGAGGGTAAGCTGGATTGTCCAGCCGGCCGCCAGGGCGACGCCATCGTCCATTCGCTCGATGCACGCCTGGTGCAAGGCGATCCCAGGCTGGCGTTGTTCGACTACGCCCGGCACCGCGACCCGTCGCGGTCGTGGCGCCTGATCGAGGTCACCTATCGCTGATCCCACGCACGCGTCATCCCCAGATGGCGCGGTCCAGGTCATGATCCAGGCCGAAGGCGCTCATGGGCACGCGACCGTCCTTCACGACCACCCCCTCGGCCTTCAATCGCCGGCACTGTTCACGATAGCCCCGCGTGCCGACGGGAATCCCGATCTTGCCGTCGGCCCGCAACACGCGATGCCATGGCAGGTCGAGGCGATTGGGCGCATCGCCGAGCACCCGCCCGATCAGGCGGGCCCGGCCGGGATACCCGGCACGAGCCGCGATGGCGCTGTAGCTGGCCACCCGGCCACGCGGAATGGCCGCGACCGCATCGATGATCCGCTGTGCCCGCAACGCGCGGGCCTCGTCATCGTCGAGTACATCGTTCATGGTTGTTTCGTGCATGTCCGGGGCCTCCGTTGAGCGTACCATCGGAAGCCCCCGACGACGGACCAGCAGGCAGCCATGCGGCATTTCGAAGCGATTCGCTCCCACCTGGGCGGCATTCACAAGCTCCGCCAGAACGAGCCCTACATCATCAGCTTCGACCTCGAGCTGCCCGACGGGCGGCACCAGGGCATCTACCTGACCGAACTCGAGGACGCCGACGGACAGCGTTTCCTGCGCCTGTCGACGCCGATCGGCCCCCTGGCCGGCGTGGATGCGCGACGCTGCCTGCGCTTCAACTGGGAGCAACGCACCGGATACCTGGCCGAAGCCGATCTCGACGGCTCGCCTTACCTGCACTTGTGCGAGAACCGCCCATACGACTACCTGGACGAGCGCGAACTGGCCCGGCTGATCGAGGAACTGGGCGCCATCGGCGACCAGCTCGAGCAGGTCGTCAATGGCGACGCCGACGCGCTTTAGGCGTCAGAACAGCAGGCGGCCCAGCTTGACCAGGCCGTAGCCGAGCCCCGCCGTGATGGGCAGGGTGAGGATCCATGCCCAGACCATGCGCTCGACCACCGACCAGCGGATGGCGTTGAAGCGCTTGGCCGCGCCCACGCCCATGATCGACGCGGACACGTTGTGCGTGGTCGACACCGGCACGCCGAGCATCGAGGCGGTGAGGATCACCGCCGCGGAACTGCCTTCGGCGGCGAAACCATTGATGGGATGCAGCTTCACCATCTTGTGGCCCAGCGTCTTGATGATGCGCCAGCCACCACCGGCGGTACCGCCGGCCATGGTGAGCGCGCAGACCACCTTCACCCAGACAGGAATAGGGAATCCGCCGGCCGCGGCCGGGTCGTGCGGGATGCGCAGGAAATGCAGGAACGCGGGCAGGTGGTCGAATTGGCCGGCCGCCGTCGCGCCAGCCAGGGCCAGGGCGATGATGCCCATGCTCTTCTGCGCGTCGTTCATGCCGTGGGACAGGCCCATGGCGCTGGCCGAGACGATCTGCGCCTTGCCGAAGAAGCTGTTCACGAACGGCGTGCGGCCGAAGCGTCGCAGCGGGCCCTTGCGGCTGGAGAAGAAGCCCAGCAACGCATAGAGGCCACCCATGATGAGGAAACCGATCACGAAGCCGAGGAAGGGCGAGACGATCATCGGCACGATGACCTTGGGCACCACGCCCTTGCCGAGCCACCAGTGCGCGCCGCCCTGCCACCAGATGATCGAATGGAAGTTGTCGCCCGCCGCGGCCAGCGCGGCACCGCACAGGCCGCCGACCAGGGCGTGGCTGGAACTGGAAGGCAGGCCGAGCCACCAGGTGATCAGGTTCCAGATGGTGGCGCCGAGCAGCGCGCTGATCAGCAGCTGCGAACCGACCTCGACCACGCCCGTGTCGATCAGGCCCGAGGCGATCGTCGCCGCCACGGCCGTGCCCCAGAGGGCGCCCGCCAGGTTGGTGACGGCCGCCAGCAGGACCGCCTGGCCTGGCGTGAGTACCTTGGTCGCGACCACGGTGGCGATGGAATTCGCCGTATCGTGGAAGCCGTTGATATAGGTGAACGCGAGGGCGATCAGGACGACCGCGATGACCATGCTCATGGGGCGCCCGCCGTCAGGAGTTCTTGAGCACGATCGAATAGACGACGTTGCCGACGTCCCGGCACTTGTCGACGGCCTTCTCGACCAGTTCGAAGAGGTCCTTGGCGAGGATGGCCCGAAGCGGATCGGAGGCTTCGGCGTAGAGGGTGCGGTACGGATCGAGCAGCAGGCGGTCGGCCTCGGACTCCAGGGCCTGGAGCTGGTCGCGCAGCTTCTTCACGGGGTCGATCTTCAGGCCATGGCGAAGCTGGCCGATCATCGCCACCACCACGTCGGCCGAGCGTTCGAGCAACGCGGCGCGCTGGCTGAAATCGATGCCCTGCAGGCGCTCGGCGACGATCACGTAGCGCTCGGCGAACTTCTCGATGGTCTTGGGGATCTTGTACAGCGCCGAGTTCAGGGCCTCGATGTCCTCGCGGTCCAGGGCGGTGACGAAGGTGTTCACCAGTTCCTCGCCGATCTGCCCGTGCAAGGCCTTCTCGCGGGCCCGTGCCGTGCTGAAGGCGGCCATCACCGGGGTACGGTCGGTCTGGGTCACCAGCTCGTGCATGGCCCGGGCGCTTTCGCGCGCGGCCTCGGCACTGGCTTCGAGCAGCCCATAGAACTTGTCGCCCTTACCGAAGATCGTCTGGAGTGAAAACATGGCGTCGCCTGGGGAACCTTGGGAATTTATGACGCTAATGTTACCGGACTGAGCCTGGCGGTGCCGTGGGCATCCCGCGGGCGAACGTCCACGACCGGGCACGGCCCATCTGCTATATAAGCCCCCGATGCTCTCCGAACTCCTGCTGGTCCTCGTCCTGTCCCTCGGCAACGGCTTCTTCGCCCTGTCCGAGATGTCCGTCGTCGCCTCGCGCAAGAGCCGGCTCAAGCAGCTGGCCAGGGACAGCCGGCGCGCCCGGGTGGCCCTGCAGCTGGCCGAGTCGCCGGAGCGCTTCCTCTCCACGGTCCAGGTCGGCATGACCCTGATCATCCTTGTCACGGGTGCCGTGGCCGGTGACAGCCTGGGCGAGAAGTTCGCCGAGCTGCTGCACGGCGGTGGCCCGCTCTGGCTGGAACCGTATGTGCGCGTGGTCGGTTGGCTGCTGGGCTTCCTGCTGATGTCGCTGGTCCAGATCGTCATCGGCGAACTCGTGCCCAAGCGCGCGGCCCTTTCCGCCCCCGAGCGCATCGCCTGCCAGATCGCCATGCCGATGCTGGTGATTTCGCGCATCACCCTGCCGATGGTCTGGCTGCTCAACCACCTTTCCACCGGCATCCTCCGCGTGCTCCGCCTGCACCGGACCAGCGCCAGCGCGGCCACCGAAGAGGAGATCCGCCTCCTCGTGGCGGAAAGCGCCGAGCAAGGCATCCTCGACAGCGACGAGCGCAACATGGTCAACCGCGTGCTGCGCCTGGGCGACCGCACGGTGGACTCGGTGATGACGCCGCGCATGAAGATCGCCTGGCTGGACGTGGCCGCGTCGCGCGAGGACAACCTCGAGGTACTGCGCGAGACACAGTTCTCCCGCTACCCGGTGTACCGCCGCGACGAAAGCGAGGTGGTCGGCACGGTGGAGGTGAAATCCCTGATCGGCTCCCTCGAGCGCGGCCAGGTCGACCTTTTCGCCCGCGTCGCCCGTCCGCTCTTCGTGCCCGCCACGGCACGGGCCCTCGACCTGCTCGAAGCCTTTCGCGACGCCGACACCCAGCTCGCGCTGGCGGTGGACGAATACGGCGACATCGAGGGCCTGGTCACCTTGAACGACCTGCTCACGGCCGTGGTCGGCGCCACCGCCCCCACGGCCGACGACGCCGGGCAGGCAGGCCCCATCGTGCGCCGCGACGATGGCAGCTGGCTGGTCGACGGGTCGCTGCCGGCCGACGACCTGCGCGAACTGCTCCAGCTGGATCGCCTGCCCAACGAGGAAGAACACGATTTCCGCACCGTGGCCGGCATGCTCACCACGCAGTTCGGCCACATCCCGCAGGCGGGCGAATCCTTCACCTGGCAGGGCAACCGCTTCGAGGTGGTCGACATGGACGGTGCCCGCATCGACAAGGTGCTGGTGAGCACCGTCGGCGCCGAAGAGTCCGTTGCAGGCGAATGACACCCCGGCCGGCAACGTAAAGCGGGGGTTCAAGCGCGGGCCGCGACAGTCGTTGCATGACACCGACCGAACCGCGCGAAGACAAGACCGCCGCCCTGCTGAGGGCGGCGCTCATGTCCACCCCCGGTGAACGGATCACGATCGAGCAATTGCTCGAGCCGCTGAGGCGCCGCGCCTTCGGCTTCCTCCTTCTCCTGCTGGCGATTCCCAATTTCATACCCGTGCCGCTGGGCATCGGCGGGATCATGGGCGTGCTGGTGATCGCGCTCGGCCTGGAGATGCTGATCGGCCTCGAGCACCCGTGGATCCCCGGCTTCCTTCGCCGGCGCACGATGTCGCGCGAGGGCCTTCTGCGTTTCCTCGACCGTATCGCGCCGATGACGCGCCGGCTGGAGAAGATCTGCAAACCGCGCCTGCAACGCCTCACGCAACGGCCATTCACCTTCGCCTCGGGCGCCATCATGATCTTCGTCGGCATCCTGCTGGCCTTGCCGATTCCGTTCACCAACTACGTGTTCGGCGGCATGCTGATCGCCTTCGCCTTCGCCCTGGTGGAACGCGACGGCGTGCTGCTGCTCGTGGTCTGGGCGACGACGGTGGCGATCGTGATCGCCTCGGCCACCTTCAGCCGCGCCCTGGCCGACCTCTTCCGCCACATGTTCTAGGCGTTCAACGCGATCCGGGCTTGCGGGGGCCGTGGCGCGCAGGCGATCCTGCGCGCTTTACCCAGGCGACGACGATCCATGGAAAATCCCGGCTACGCCCGCCGCCTCACCCTCATGGACGCCGCGCTCATCGTCGTGGGCGGGATCATCGGTGGCGGCATCTTCCTCAATCCCGGCATCGTCGCGCAGCGCACCGGCTCCGGCTGGGTGTTGCTGGGACTGTGGGTAGCGGGGGGCCTGCTTACGCTGATCGGTTGCCTCTGCTACGCCGAACTGGGCGCGCGGCGGCCGGAGGCGGGCGGCAGCTACGTCTATCTTCGCGAAGCCTTCGGCCGGCTGGCCGGATTCCTGTTCGGATGGACCATGCTGCTGGTGATCTACAGCGGTAGCAGCGCCGCCGTGGCGACCATCTTCGGCAGCTACGCCACCTCCGTGTTCGGTCTTTCGCCCGGCCTGATCAAGCCACTCGCCATCGGCGCGCTCGTCTTCGTCACGGGACTCAACCTCTTCGGCATCCGCTTCGGCGCCCAGGTGCAGAACGTCTTCGCGATACTGAAGCTCACCGCCATCGTCGTGTTGGTGGTCACCGGCGTCGCTTTCGCGGGAGCCGGCACCACCCAGGCGCTGGAGGCGAGCCCGACCCAGGTGACCGGCAGCCTCGCCGGCGCCCTGCTGCCGGTGCTGTTCGCCTTCTCCGGCTTCAGCTACCTCAACAACCTCGCCGGCGAGGTCCGCGATCCGCAACGCACCCTGCCGCGTGCCCTGATCGTGGGCATGCTGGTGGTGATCGCCGCCTACGTGCTCACCAACTACGCGTACCTCGCCGTGCTCGGCCACGATGGCCTCGCGGCCAGCCAGGCGCCGGCGGCCGACGTGATGAGCCGCGTGTTCGGCACCGCCGGCGCGAAGCTGATCGCCATCGGCATCGCCATCTCCACGCTCGGCTTCTGCAACATCACCCTCGTCGCCGGCGCCCGCGTCCTCCAGGTGATGGGCCAGGACGGCCTGTTCTTCTCCAGCGTGGCCAGGCTGCATCCGCGCTATCGCACCCCGAACATCGCGCTGATGATGCTTTCGGCGTGGGCCATCGTGCTCGTATGGATCGCCAATTACGGGCAACTGCTGGATTTCGCCGCGTTCGGCGACTGGGCCGCCTACGCGGTCACCATCGCCACGCTGTTCTGGTATCGCCGGCACGGCCAGGGCCGGCCCGCGTTCGCCACGCCGGCCTATCCCCTGCTGCCACTGGTCTTCCTCGCCACCGTGATCGGCGTGGTCGTGGCGTACACCTGGGACAAGCCACTCAGCGCGGGCGTGGTCTGCCTCGTGGTGCTGTCGGGACTGCCTGTCTACGCCGTGTGGCGACGGCTGTTCAGTAAAGTCGCTCGCTGAACCATGGCACGGATGCCACAATGACCCGGTTCAGTTGAGGAAAGCCGATGGCACAGCAAGGTCCGACGTCTCCCGTACCCGTTCCGCCCAAGCAGGACGCCCGTCAGCCGGCGCCCAAGCCGGTACGTGAAGGCATCGACCTCATCGTCAACGACAAGCGCTACCGGCACACGGGCGACAAGACCATGCCCCTGCTCTGGTACCTGCGCGACGTGCTGCGCCTCACCGGCGCGAAGTACGGCTGCGACCAGGGCGATTGCGGCTTCTGCACGGTCATCGTCGACGGCAAGGCCGTGGCCGCCTGCCAGACGAAGATGGAAAAGATGTCCGGCAAGCGGGTGACCACGGTCGAGGGCCTGTCCGCCGCGGACGGCACGCTGCACCCCGTGCAGCAGGCCTGGATCGACGAAGACGCCATCATGTGCGGGTTCTGCCAGCCCGGCCAGATCATGGCCGCGGTGGACCTGCTGTCGCGGCAGAAGAATCCCTCCGACGCGGATATCGACAAGATCGGCAACCTTTGCCGTTGCGGCAGCTATGGCCGCATCCGCAAGGCGATCAAGCGCGCCGCCGGCGCGATGAAGGACCCGAAGGCATGAGTGGCGAGGTTCGACTTTCCCGCCGCCGGTTCCTGAAATACGCCGCCGGCACCGCTGGCGCGCTGGTCATCGGCGTCGGCACGGCGGAGGCCCTCGATCGCCCGCCGCCGCTGGGCCTGCTGGGCGACGCCTGGGCCCAGGTCGGTCCTTACCTGCGCATCGCCGCCGACGGCCGCATCTACATCGGCGTGCGCGATCCCGACAATGGCGAAGGCACGTCCACGTCGCTGGCGAGGATCATCGCCGAGGAACTCGACGCCGACTGGTCCCGCGTGATCGTGGAACCCCTCGGCCTCGGCGTCACCCAGGGCAACGGCGAACCGAAATTCACCTACGGCCGCCAGCGCAGCGGCGACGCCACCAGCATTCCGGCCGCCTGGGCCGACCTGCGCCAGGCCGGCGCGCTCGGTCGCTGGCTACTCCTGCAGGCGGCCGCGCGCCGCCTCGGCGTCCCGGCGGAACAGCTTCGTGGCGAGAGCGGCATGGTCGTCGCCGCCGACGGCCGGCGCATCTCCTACGCCGACCTGGCCTCGGCCGCGGCCGGCATCGACGCGCCTTCGACACCGCCGCCGGTGAAGCAGGCCGAGCGTTATCACCTGATCGGGCAACCCGCCGGCGACGTCGACGCGCGTGCCGTCGTCACCGGCACGCTGCGCTACGCCTTCGACGAGAGCATCGGCGACCCGGTGATCGCGGTGCTGGCGCGCTGCCCTTACCCCGGGGGCTCGCTCGACACCGCCGACCGCGACGCGGCGAAGAAGGTCGAGGGCGTCTTCGATGTGATCGAGATCACCCCCGAGCAGGGCCAGCAGCCCGGTCTCGCCGCCCAGGCACCGGCGCTGGCGGTACTCGCGCGCGACACCTGGTCGGCCCTGTCCGGCCGCGCCGCGTTGAAGGCGACGTGGAAACCGGGAAGCGCCACCGAGCCGGCCAGCGCCGCCCTCGAACAGAAAGCGCTCGACCTGTTCGGCGACGACGCCGCCGCGCCGGCCACCGTGCGCAACGACGGCGACATCGCCGCCGCGCGCAAGAAGGCCGCGCGTGCGCTCGAAGCCACGTATTTCCAGCCCTGGGTCGCGCATGCCACGGCGGAAACACCCAATTGCGTCGTCCGCCTCGATCCGGACACCAGCGTGACGGTGATCGCCGCCACGCAGTCGCCGCGCCAGGCTTACACGGTCGTGCAACGCATGACCGGGTTCCGTCCCGAGCAGATCGATATCCAGGTGCCACGCGGCGGCGGCGGTTTCGGCCGTCGCCTGGAGCAGGATTACATCGCCGAAGCGATGGCGATCGCCCTGGCGAAGAAACCCGACGAGATCCGCAACCGGCCGGTCAAGGTGCTCTGGACCCGCGACGACGACCTCGCGCGCGACTACTACCGCCCGCTGGCCGTGCATCGCCTCAACGCGTCGCTTGACCGCAAGAAGAACATCGTCGGCTGGCACCAGCGCATGGCCAGTCCCTCCGCCCTGGTGGGCCGGGCCACGCCGGACAACCGGCTGTGGCAATCGGAACTGGTCGCCGACGCCCTGCCTGCGGGACTCGTTCCCAACTTCCGCAGCGACTGGTATCCGCTGGAATCGACGCTGGCCCGCGGCGAGTGGCGAGGTTCGCCGCACGTCACGCCCACCTTCGCCAGCGAAAGTTTCATCGACGAACTCGCGCACGCGGTGAAGGCCAATCCGCTCGACTTCCGTCTCGCCCTGCTCGGCGAGCCACGCCAGTTGCCGTACAACGGCCGTGGCGGCCCCATCGACACCGCGCGCATGGCGAACGTGCTGAAGCTCGCCGCCGACAAGCTCGACTGGAGCCGCTGGCTGCGCAGCGAGAACGGCCTCGGCATCGCCTGCGCCTATGTCTTCGGCGCCTACGTGGCGCACGCCATCGAAGTGGCGCCGACCACCGACGGCATCGACATCCATCGCGTGGTCTGCGTGGCCGACGTGGGCCGGGCGATCAATCCGCTGGGGCTGGAAGCCCAGCTACAGGGCGCCACGCTGGATGCGCTGTCCACCGCCCTCAACCTCGCCATCACGGTGAAGGACGGTAAGGTGCAGCAGACGGGCTTCCGCGACTATCCGATCGCCGCGACGCAGCCGATGCCCTACGAGGTGGAAACGGTGATCGTGCCGTCCACCGCCGATCCGGCCGGCGCCAGCGTGATCGGCGTACCCTCGGCGGCACCGGCGCTCGCGAACGCCGTCTTCCGCGCCACCGCCGTGCGCGTACGCCGATTGCCCCTGCTGCGCGAACTGGCGCGACTGCGCTAGTCCTTGTTTTTCACCGCCCGAGGTACCGCATGACCATCGCATCGTTTACCTCGGGCCCTCCGGCCCAGCGGACCGACGCCGACCTGATCGGCAGCAACAAGCGCTTCTACGACGCCTTGTGGTCGGAAGCGAAGCTGTTCTCGCCAGAACAGTTCAACACCTGGCCGCTGGTGGCCGAACTGGCCGCGCAAACCTCGCGGCGCCTGGAAGTCGCTCCCGGGCTGCGCCCCCGCCTGCCACTGGCGGATACCCAGTTCGTCGACCTGAGCCAGCCCGCGCTGGCCGAGCTGGGCCGGCACGGCGCCCGCGTGGCCAACGCCATGATCGGCGCCCTGCCCTTTCGCGACGCCAGCTTCGACTTCGTCTGCGCCTTCGACATCCTCGAACACGTGGTGGACGACGAGGGGGCCCTGGGTGAGCTGGCCCGCGTGGCCGAGCCCGGTGCCCGCCTGCTGATCTCGGTGCCCCTGCATCCGGACGCATGGACCGCCTTCGACGACTTCGTGGGCCATTACCGCCGCTACGAGCCCGATGCGATCCGTGCCCTTCTCGGGCGCCACGGATTCACCATCGAACGCAGCGCCGTGTACGGCATGCAGCCGAAATCGTCGAAGCTGCTCGACCTCGGGCAGTGGTTCCTGACCCACCAGCGCGCCCGCGCCATGTGGTGGTACAACCGGGTGTTCATGCCGCTGGGCGTGCGTTTCCAGAAGCCGCTGGCCTTCACGGCCGGCTTCGAACCAGGGCCCGGGGTCGACGAAGTCCTGCTGGTCTGCCGCAAGGCTGGCCTTTAAATCGAGCAAAAACAGGGGCTTTACACATGGCGCGGCGCAACTGGTTATGATGCGCCACCTTCCCCGCCCCGGACGTAAGCTGCATGCTCTACCTCATGCACGAATGGCAACGCTCCATGCTCAGCCCCCTCTCCTATTGGGCCGAGGCGGGCGCGAAGATGTTCGGCGACATTGCCAGCCCGTTCGCCCGGGTGCCGGGCGCGGAACGCGCCGCCGCCGGTTACGAGCTCATGTACCGGCTGGGCAAGGCCTACGAAAAGCCTGAATTCGACATCCACAGCGTGCATGCCCACGGCCACGACGTCGCCATCGTCGAACAGGTCGCCATGGCCAAGCCGTTCTGTACCCTCAAGCGGTTCAAGCGCTTCTCCGACGACCAGGCCACCGTCGACAAGATGAAGAACGACCCGGCCGTGCTGGTCGTGGCGCCGCTGTCCGGACACCACTCCACGCTGCTGCGCGACACCGTCCGCACGCTGCTGCGCGACCACAAGGTGTACATCACCGACTGGGTCGACGCGCGCATGATCCCCCTCGACCAGGGCTCGTTCTCGCTGGCCGATTACGTGACGTACATCGAGGAATTCATCCGCCACGTCGGCGTGCATCGCGCGCACGTGGTCTCGGTCTGCCAGCCCACGGTGCCGGTGCTCGCGGCGGTATCGCTCATGGCCGCCCGTGGTGAAGCCACGCCAGCCACGCTCACCCTCATGGGTGGCCCGATCGACACGCGCAAGAGCCCCACCAGCGTCGACAACCTGGCCACCACGCGACCGCTGTCGTGGTTCCGCAACCAGCTGATCCACAAGGTGCCCTACCAGTACCCGGGCGCGGGCCGCGAAGTCTATCCGGGCTTCCTGCAGCACGCGGGGTTCATCGCTATGAATCCGAGCCGCCACGTGATGTCGCACTGGGACTTCTACGAGAACCTGCGCAAGGGCGACCTCGACGACGCCGACCAGCACCGCAAGTTCTACGACGAGTACAACGCCGTGCTCGACATGCCGGCCGAGTACTACCTCGACACGATCGAAACCGTGTTCCAGGAACACCGCCTGCCCAAGGGCACCTGGGAAGTTCATGGTGAACTGGTGCAACCGGCGAAGATCAAGGACACCGCGCTGCTCACCATCGAAGGCGAGCTCGACGACATCTCCGGCCTCGGCCAGACCGAAGCGGCGCACGGCCTGTGCAAGGGCATCGCGAAGAAGCGCCGCAAGCACCTCATCATCGAAGGCGCCGGTCACTACGGCATCTTCAGCGGCCGCCGCTGGCGCGACGTGGTCTATCCGGACGTCCGCGACTTCATCAAGACCTTCGACCGCGGCAACAGCAACACCGGCGCCCAAGGCAACCGCAAGGCCTGAAGCAGGCCCCGATTGCAAGGATGCCTAGACCTGGTGGGAGCCGACTTGTCGGCGATCCCGCGGCAGCGGGCCAGGTCGCGACAAGCACCCATCGCCGCTGAAGCGGCTCCCACAAAAAAGCCGGGACTTCGCTACCGGGGATGACTGGCCCTTTGTGGGAGCCGACTTTGTCGGCGATCCCGCGGCAGCGGGCCAGCTTATAGCGAGCACCCATCGCCGACAGGGTCGGCTCCCACCACCAGATGTCGGCTTGGCTCGATGGGTCAGGGCCGCTACAGCAGCGCCCAGCCCAATAGTCCGGTCACCACGAAGAACGGCACCGACCACACGTGGAAGCTCGCCCACGCCTTGCGTTCACCGAGCAACCGCAGCGCGATCAGGTTAGCCAGCGAGCCCAGGACGAAGCCGAACCCGCCGACGTTCACGCCGAAGGCGATCGTGCGCCAGTCGTGCGAGTACTCAGCCAGCAGGATCGCCGCGGGAACGTTGCTCACCACCTGCGAGGCCAACGCCCCGGTGACGTACAGATGCGACGCGTGCTCCAGGCCCAGGCCCGCCACGAACGAACGGACCGCGTCGAGTCCCGCCAGCATGCGCAAGTCGATGAACATCAACACGAAGGTCAGCAACAATCCCCAGTCAATGCTCGCGACGACGCGCCGGCGAAGCGCGAGGAACACCGCCACGACACCAAGCAACCCCCAACCCACGTACTGCAAGTCGGCCAGGACGATGAAGGGCACGTAGAGCAGCGCCGCCACGCCGAGCATCGTGCGATCGACGGACTCGCCGCCGCGCTCGTGCACTTCCAACGGCATGGCGGGAAACGCGAGCGCGGTCAGTGCGAGCAACAAGGCCAGGGCGATCGCGACCAGTGGCAGCATCTCCCAGACGAATCCGCCGAAACCGTTATTCCACTGCTGCCAGAGGAACAGGTTCTGCGGATTGCCGATCGGCGTGAGCATCGAGCCCGCGTTCACCGCCAGGGCCTCGAACACCACCAGGCGTGTCGCCGGCATGCGCGCGATCCGGCACATGCTCAGGGTCAGCGGCACCATCACGAACAACGACACGTCGTTGGTCAGGAGCATCGACAGCAAGGCGGTGGCGGCGACGAGGCCGAGCGCCGCCACACGCCGCGTCGACGTGCGGTCGATCAGCCAGCGCCCCGCGAGGTCCAGCGCACCGCTGGCCTCGACGCCCTTGGTAAGGATCAGCAGACCAGTAAGGGCCGCGATGGTGGGCCAATCGACCAGCGACGGCCACGCGGCGACGCGCGAAGGCCGTGCGATCGCGAGGGCGACCGACACGGCCAGCAATACGAGGAAGAACACGTCGCGGCGAAGCGCGCGCAACGAAGGAGGTAGCCACGTCATGAAGGAAGTATCCCGCCGCCAAGGACGGGATCATATCGGCTTCCAGCGTGGATCAGCGATTCTTATCCGGAACGTCGACCCGGCCAGTGACGCCATGGTGGTCGACGTCGCCGCTACCCTGCGTACGAACACGAAGATCGCCGCGGACGCCGTCGACGTTGAGGTCACCCGAACCGATGGTCCCGACGTCCACGTTGCCGCCGATGTCGCTGAGCTTCGCGTCGCCCGAGCCTACGGTGCCGATGCGGACGCCACCGTTCACGTGCTTCGCCTCGAAATCGCCGGAGCCGACCGTGTCGACTTCCACGGGGCCGGTGCTGTCGAGCTTCACCTCGCCCGAACCCACCGTGGTCCGTACGGACCCCTTGATGTCGCTCGCTTCCAGTTCACCCGAGCCCGACGAACTGTCGAGTGACGCGACGCCGCGCACCTTCGCCTCGCCCGAGCCCACGTTGACCATGACAGGAATGTTCGACGGCACGCTGGCCTCGACCTTCAAGTCGCTGTAGTGGCTGCCGAAGCCCGACCACCCACTGTTGCGGTTGGTCTTCAGTTCGACCAGGAGCGTGTCGCCGTCCCGTTCCTGCGTGACGACGAGGCTGTCGAGGGTTTGCTGGTCGGAGGCGCAGGCCTTGCCGCGCACGGTTCCCTTGCCCGCGGGCGCGCCGCCGGAAAGGTGCAGTTCGTAGGAGTGGACGGAGAAGCGGACGGCGCGGACGCCCGAGAGATCGAGGTCGAGGTTGCGGTCCGCGTGGAACTTGCACTGGTCGTCGGCCATGGCGATGGCCGGGACGAGCAGCAACGAGGCGAGAAGCAGGTGACGCATGGAAATCCCCTCCAGTGGATGCGGTGTGCCGGTGATGGATGCCAGCCGCGCGCAAAAGGTTGTAACCGCGATTTCACACGAATCTGAGCGGTTGGCAACAAGCCCGTCAACCGCCGGCGAGGCGGCACGTTTTTCCCCGTGCAAGTCCAACCGGGAGATCACCCTATGCAACGCAAGACCCTTCTCGCCAGTGCCGCTTCCCTTCTCCTTGCCGGTTCGGCCGCCTTCGCGTTCGCGCAGGATGCCGCCCCCAAGGCTCCCAACGCTCCGGCGGCCCAGGCCGCAGGCCAGCCGGCCGGCCCGCAACAGGGCCACAAGTGGGGCCGCGACGGCGACCGTGACCACGGTCGTGGCGAGCATGGTGGCTGGGGCCGTCATGGTGACGGCATGGCCCGCTCCGGCGTCATCGGCGACCTTCGTGCCCTCGAACGCCTGTACGTGGTTTCCGGTCGCAGCAAGGAACTGCCGGCGCTCTACAACGACGTGCTCGCCAAGTCGCAGAACCCGATGGTCCGCGATTACGTGTACCGCCACCTGGCGCGTGCGCAGATGCAGCCGCAGAATCCGGACGCCGCCATCGCCACGATGCGCAAGAGCCTCGACGAGAACCTCGCGCAGGACCAGAAGCGTCACCAGGAGATGGAGCAGTTCAAGGCGCGCATGGCGCAGCGAATGGCCGATAAGTCGGCTGCTTCGAAGTAAGGAGAAACGGGGCCGCGAGGCCCCGTTTTCTTTTGGCAGCTTTGATACCGCGAGCCCCCCTGTGGGAGCCGCTTCAGCGGCGATGGGGGCTTGCCGTAACCTGGCCCGCTGCCGCGGGATCGCCGACAAGGTCGGCTCCCACAGGTCTATCTCCCCACAGGCCTATCTCTAAGCTGGCCTGCCCGAAGCTGTTGTGGGAGCCGCTTCAGCGGCGATGGGTGCTTGCCGTAACCTGGCCCGCTGCCGCGGGATCGCCGATAAATCGGCTCCCACATGGCGGTCAGCCTGCCTCGCGCTTCACCCGGCGCCAGAGCATCTCCTGCTCCTGCAACGAATACGACGCCAGCTCACGTCCTTCCATCGCGGCGAGCGCCTCCATCGCGCGAAAGCGCCGCTCGAACTTCGCGTTCGCACCACGCAGCGCGCGCGACACGTCGACCTTCGCATGCCGCGCGAGGTTCGCCGCGACGAACAACACGTCACCGATTTCATCGGCCAGGCGTTCCTCGTCGGCACCGTTCTCGAATTCGTGGCGGACTTCCTCGATCTCTTCCTCGATCTTGTCGAGCACCGGCCGGTGGTCCGGCCAGTCGAAGCCCACGTTCGCCGCGCGCTTCTGCAGCTTCACCGCGCGTTGCCATTCCGGCAGCCCGCGCGAAATACCGGCGAGCGCGCTGGTATCGTCGGCGCCCTTGGCCGCGCGCTCCTCCGCCTTCAGGCGATCCCAATCGCGCGAGCGCGCACTGTCGCTGGCATGCGTGACGTCGCCGAACACATGCGGATGACGCCGCTGCATCTTGTCGCAGATCGCTTCGACGACATCGCCAAAAGCGAAATGCCCTACCTCTTCCGCCATGCGCGCATGGAACACGACCTGCAGCAGCAAGTCGCCCAATTCATCGCGCAGGTCGTGCATGTCCCCACGATCGATCGCATCGGCCACCTCGTACGCTTCCTCGATCGTATACGGCGCGATCGTGGCGAAGCTCTGCTTCACGTCCCAGGGGCAACCATTCTCCGGATCGCGCAGGCGCGCCATGATGGCGATGAGGTCGTCCACCGGACGCGTCACGTGGCGTCCTCCGGATCGACCAGCCGCGCCGCCCAATCGACCGAGGTATCGCCACAGGCGATGAATTCGGGATTGATGAGCGAATCGCGCGTGTTGTAGCGAAACGGTCGGCCGGCCAGGTCGAGCACGGCGCCACCGGCTTCCTCGAGCACGCATTGCGCCGCGGCGGTGTCCCATTCGGAGGTGGCACCCAGACGCAGGTAGATGTCCGCGTCACCCCGCGCGATCACGCAGAACTTGAGCGAGGAGCCGAGCACGAAGGTCTCGTGGTCGCCGAGGCGATGGAGCAGCGTGAGGCTGCGGCCACCCGCGTGCGAGCGGCTGCCGGTGACCCTCAGCAGGCCGTCGGCGCGGCGCGTGCGTATGCGTTCGCGCGGCGCGTCGACCGAAGCCTGCCGCCAGGCACCCTCGCCGCGGGCGGCGGCATAGAGGTCGCCCGTCACCGGGACGAGCACCACGCCGAGCACGGTGCGATGGTCTTCGATGAGCGCGATGTTCACCGTGAATTCGCCGTTGCGCTTCACGAATTCGCGCGTGCCATCGAGCGGGTCGACCAGCCAATAGCGTCGCCAGGTACGCCGTTCGGCCCAGGGCGCGGCGAGCGCCTCCTCGGAGATCACCGGCACGCCGGGAGCCAGCCGATGCAGGCCTTCCTCGATGACGCGCTGGGCGGCGAGGTCGGCGGCGGTCACGGGGGAATCGTCGTCCTTGCAGATGACTTCGAAATCCTGCGCATACACCGCAAGGATCGCCTCGGCGGCCTGTCGCGCGATGGCGCAGACCGGATCGAGCCACGCTGCCGGGGATACGCTCATGCGGGACGATACCGCCCGGCCAGGTATTCGCGGGCCATGAACAGCGCGGCGATCGAGCGGCCTTCGGTCACGTCGTCGCGCGCGAGCAGTTCGTGCAGCTTGTCCATTCGCCAGGGAACGACTTCCAGTTCCTCGGGCTCGTCGCCTTGCAGTCGCTCGGGGAAGAGGTCTTCCGCGAGCACGACGTGCGCGAGGTGGGTCATGTACGAGGGCGACAGCGACAGCGTGCCGAGGATCTTCAGCTTGCGCGCCCCGTAACCGACTTCTTCCTTCAGTTCGCGATTCGCGCCCTGCTCCGTCGTCTCGTCACCGTCCAGGCGGCCCTTGGGCACGCCCAGTTCGTAGCGGTCCACGCCCACGCCGTATTCGCGCACGAGAAGCACCGTTTCCGGATCGCGCATCGCGACGATCAACACGGCGCCGAAGCCGCTGCCTTTCAGGCGCTGGTACGTGCGCCTTTCACCGTTGGAGAACTCGAGGTCGACCTCTTCCGCACGGCGGAGGGGACTGTCGGGCGCGTCGCGCGTCGCGAGGATCGTCGGGCGTTTGTTCATCGGCCGATTGTAGCGCCGGTGAGTCGCGCCAGCGCCTCGGCGTGAATGGCCGGCGTGCCCGCAAGGACGCTGCGCGTGTCCAGGCCGGGCGCGGCGCCGTCCAGATCGGTGAACACGCCGCCGGCCTCGCGGACGATCACCGCCAGGGCGGCGATGTCGAGGATGTTCAGGTCGGATTCGATCACCAGGTCGAGACCGCCCCGGGCAAGCAGGTGGTAATGGCAGAAATCGCCATAGCCGCGGATACGATTGCTGTCGCGGATCATCGCGCCCAACACGTCCCACCGTGCATCCATCGTGAGGGTCTTCACGTTGCCGGTGGAGATCGATGCCTCGCGCATCGTCGCCGTCGAGGCCACACGCACGGGATCGCCGTCGAGGAAGGCGCCACGTCCGCGCACCGCCCACATGCGCTCGCCGTAGATGGGCGCGGAGGAGACGCCCAGCACCAGTTCGCCGCGATGCATCAGGGCGATCTGCGTGGAGAAGAACGGCGTGCGGCGGACGAAGCTCTTCGTTCCGTCCAGCGGGTCCACCAGCCACAGGTATTCGCGCGAGGTGTCGTCCGCGCCGTATTCCTCGCCATAGATACCGGCTTCCGGCAGGGCTTTGGCGAGGATCGCGCGGATCGCCATCTCCGCTTCGCGGTCCGCGACGGTGACCGGCGTGTCGTCGCCCTTCACGATCACGTCCACGCCCGCGCGCCAGTAATGCTGGATGATCTCGGCGGCCGCTCCGGCGGCGTCGCGCGCGGCGGCGAGCGCCTTGTCGAGGATGTCTGTCATGGTGTGATCGAGGGCGCCAGCCCCGCCTTGCGTTGGAGGTTGACGGAACCGTCGCGGCCTACGGGGCCGAAACGTGCGATGAGATGCGACAACGCGCTGTCGGCGATGCGGGGAACCAGCTTGCCTTCCATACGCCAGCCCAGCGGCGTGGCGGCCAGTGCCGCGTTCACCGCCAGCGAGCCCGAGCCGTCGTCGGCGAGCGTGGCGCGCAGCACCCCGCCCTCGCTCGCGGCTTTCAGTTCGATGTCGCCGAGGGTGACATAGCCTTCGAGAGTGCGCACGGCGGCCTTGCGCCATGCGATGTCGGCATCGAGGGCTACCGGCCAGTTACCCTGGAGTTCGGCACGCGGTATCCGCCCTTCCACCACACCCACCGGCACCAGACCGGGCGGCAAAGCCGGTCCGGCCAGGGCGCCGGCATCCATCCGGAAATCGACGCCGCTCCAGGTCGCGTTGTCGCGGCCGGTGCTTTCCAGATGACCGGCGAAACGCCCGGCACCGCCATCCAGGCGGACATCCAGGTGCGTGCGTCCGAGGATCGCGTCCCGGCCGAGCCGCCAGGTGGCGGCGCCGAGTTCGCGGCCGTCGGCCATCGCCACGCGCCCCGCGCGGCCATTCCACAGGGTGCCCGAGAGCTGGTCGAGTACCACGCCATGGACACGCCGCGCCGCGAACGGCACGGCGACGCTCGCCGGCAGGAACCAGTAGGAAAGCCCCGCGGCGACGGCCAGCAAGGCGACGAGCAGGGCCGTCCAACGCAACCACTTCAAACCATCACCTCACCTCTCGACTTGAGGACCGGGGGGCACGGGGCGATGATGGGCGGATGACCGACGCCCTTTTCGCTTCCCCGGCCGCCGACGCGCTCGTCGCCCGCGACCTTTCCGTCCTCTGGCACCCGTGCACCCAGATGCACGACCACGAAACCCTGCCCATGGTACCCGTGGTGCGCGGCGAAGGGGCATGGCTGGTCGGCGCGGACGGCAAGCGCTACCTCGACGCCGTCAGTTCCTGGTGGACGAACCTCTTCGGCCACGCGGAGCCACGTATCGCCGGGGCGTTGAAAGACCAGCTCGACCGCCTGGAGCACGTCATCTTCGCCGGCTTCACCCATGAGCCCGCGGTGGAACTGGCCGAGGAACTGGTGCGGATCACGCCGGCGGGGCTGGAGCGCGTCTTCCTCGCCGACAACGGCTCCGCCGCCATCGAGGTGGCGCTGAAGATGAGCTTCCACTACTGGCTCAATCGAGGCCACGGCGAGAAGACCCGTTTCATCGCCCTCACCGGCAGCTATCACGGCGAGACCCTGGGCGCGCTTTCCGTCAGCGACGTGGCGCTTTATCGCAAGACCTACGCCCCCCTGCTGCTGACGCCCGAACTCGCGCCCTCGCCGGACACCTACGAAGGCGAACCCGGCGAAACGGCGAAAGAGATCGCCACGCGCCGCCTGGGCGAGATGCGCCGCTTGCTCGAACGCCACGCGCACGAAACCTGCGCCGTCATCGTGGAACCGCTGGTGCAATGCGCCGGCGGCATGCGCATGTACGACGCGTCGTACCTCAAGGGCCTGCGCGCGCTGTGCGATGAGTTCGACGTGCACTTCATCGCCGACGAGATCGCCGTCGGCTTCGGCCGGACGGGAACCCTGTTCGCCTGCGAACAGGCCGGTGTCTCGCCGGACTTCATGTGCCTGTCGAAAGGACTTACGGGAGGCTTCCTTCCGCTTTCCGCCGTGCTCACCACCAACGAGGTCTACCAGGCCTTCTATGCCGAGTACGCCGCCGGCAAGGCTTTCCTGCACTCGCACAGCTACACCGGCAACCCGCTCGCCTGCCGCGCGGCCACCGCCACCCTCGCGATATTCCGCGACGATCCCGTGCTCGAACGCAATCGCGTCCTGGCCGCGCACATGGCCTCGCGCATCGCGCCGCTGGCCGACCATCCGCACGTGGCGGACGTGCGCCAGACCGGCATGATCGCCGCGATCGAACTGGTCGCCGACAAGGCCACGCGCAGGCCTTTCGCCGCCGCCGAGCGCCGAGGTCTTCGCGTATATCGCCACGGCCTCGAGCACGGCGCGCTGCTGCGGCCGCTGGGCAACGTGGTGTACTTCATGCCGCCTTACGTGGTCAGCGAGGCGGAGATCGACTTCATGGTCGACACCGCGATCGCGGGCATCGCGAAAGCGGTGGCCTAGACGCGCGACAAACCCACCGGTAAGTGGCCGAGGCGGTCCATCTCGCCATCCGCGAACAGGTCCGGATGGGCGAGGTAGTCCATCGCGAAGGCATGGGCGTCCGCGCCCCAGAACAGTTCGTCGCCGATGGCGAGCGTGGGCACGCCAAACACCTGTTGACGCATCGCCTCTTCGAAATTGGCCTGCAGCCGGGCTTTCACTTCGGACGCGGCCAGTGCGGCGCGCACGTCGGCTATTCCGAGCGACGCCGCCAGCGGTTCGAGTGCCTCGGCCGTATCGGCCGGGCGTCCGTGCGCCCATATCCATTCGAAGATGGCGCCTACCGCCTCCACGCTGGTCCCCGCCGCGATGCACAGGCGCAAGGCCGGGAGCGGATTGAACGGATGCGTGGGCGGGAAGCGCAGCGGGACGCCGGCTTGCCGCGCACGCCATTGCGCATAGCGGTAGGTGAATTCGCGCTTGCGCGGAATCTCCGCCGGGCCACGCTGGCCCATTTCCTTGAGCAGCGCACCGAACAGGATCGGCCGCAGGGACACCTCGCGCCGTTCCGCGAGTTCGCGGATCGACTGCCATTGCAGCCAGGAGAACATCGAGACGAAATCGAAGTACCAAGCGATCGGCATGGGCGGCTCCTGGAGAACCCCATGGACGATAGCGGGCCGTGTGGCTGGCTACAATGCACATTCCGTGACACGAGACACAACATGCGCACCATACGCATCCACGTCGACCTTGCCCTGGCCGCCGGCCAGGAGATCACCCTCCCCGCCCAGGCGGGAGAGCACGTGGCCCGCGTGTTGCGACTGGACGTGGGCGCGCCCGTGGTGCTGTTCTCCGGCGACGATGGCATGGAATACGACGCCACCCTCGTCGGCGTGGGCAAGCGCGAGGTCGTCGCCTCGGTCGGCGCAGGCCGCGTGGTCGCCAACGAGTCCCCCCTCGCGCTCACGCTCGCCCAGGGCGTCGCCCGTGGCGAGAAGATGGACCTCATCGTGCAGAAGGCGACCGAGCTCGGCATCGCCCGCATCGTGCCCATCCTCACCGAACGATCGGAGGTGAAGCTCGATCCGGCGCGCGCGGAAAAACGCCTCGTCCATTGGCGCGCGGTGGCCGCCAGCGCATGCGAACAATCGGGCCGCGCCCGCGTTCCCACGATCGTTCCGGCACTGCCCTTGTCGGCGTGGCTGGCATCGCTCGGTGGCGATGCGACTCCACGGCTCGCGTTGCTTCCGGAAGGAAGCAAGCGTCCCGGCGAACTCGACCTGCGCGATGCAGCCATCCTCGCGATCGGGCCGGAAGGCGGCTTCGGCGAGCGTGATCGCGCGGCCCTTACGGCGGCGGGCTTCCTTGGTTTGAAACTCGGCCCACGCATCCTCCGCACGGAGACCGCCGGACTCGCCGCGATCGCCGCCCTGCAAGCCCTCTACGGCGACATCTGAGAGAGCCGCGGCCGAAGCCGGCCACTGGTGGGTACGGGGCACTGGTGGGAGCCGACTTGTCGGCGATGGGTGCTTGCCTCGGACCGGCCCGCTGCCGCGGGATCGCCGCTGAAGCGGCTCCCACAGGACTGTAATTCGCCCGGGACTGCCAATGAGGCTGTTGGAGGTTTTTTGTGGGAGCCGACCTTGTCGGCGATGGGTGCTTGCCTCGACCTGGCCCGCTGCCGCGGGATCGCCGACAAGGTCGGCTCCCACCAGGCGTCGTATCGCCGACAGGGTCGGCTCCCACCAGGTTGGCTCAGGCGGGGGGCAGGACGGCTTCGATGCGGCGCATGACGCTGTCGTCGAGCAACGGTAGCGCATCGAGGGCCTTGAGGTTTTCTTCCAGCTGCGCGGTCTTGCTCGCGCCCAGGATCACCGTCGAGACGTGCGGGTTCTTCAGGCACCAGGCCAGCGCGAAACGTGCAAGCGGAAGACCCAGGTCGGCCGCGATCGGCGCGAGTGCGCGCACGGTCTTCAGGCGCGCGCCATCGTCTTCCAGCAAGGCCTCGCGCAACCAGGCGTAATCGGGATGGCCCAGTCGTGAATCGTCCGGCACGCCATCGTTGTACTTGCCCGTGAGCAGGCCCGAGGCCAGCGGCGACCAGACCGTGGTGCCCATGCCGTAACGCTCGTACAGCGGGGCGTATTCCCGCTCGAACCGCTCGCGGTGCAACAGGTTGTACTGAGGCTGCTCCATCGATGGCGCGATGAGGTTCCGCTCGCGCGCCACGCGATGCGCTTCCTCGATCGCGGCCGCCGGCCACTCGCTGGTACCCCAATACATCACCTTGCCCTGGCGAATCAGGGTATCCATCGCCAGGACGGTCTCTTCCACCGGCGTATCGGGATCGGCGCGGTGGCAGAAATACATGTCGAGGTAATCGACGCGCAGGCGCTCGAGGGCCTGGTGACAGGCGTCGAACACATGCTTGCGCGAAAGGCCGCGCTGGGTCGGTTTCGGTTGCTCGCTCGCACCGAAGTAGACCTTGCTCGACACGGTGTACGCATCGCGCGGCAGGCGCAGGTCGGCGATGACGTCGCCCATCAGGCGTTCGGCTTCGCCGGCGTTGTACGTTTCCGCGTTGTCGAAGAAATTGACGCCATGGTCATAGGCGAGCGCGATGAGTTCGCGCGCCTGCGAGCGGCCCACCTGCCGACCGAAGGTGACCCAGGCACCGTAGGAAAGTGCGGAGACCTGGAGGCCGGTCGAGCCGAGGCGGCGGTATTCCATGGCGAATTCCTAGTGGGCGAAATGGAGGATCGCGAACAAGACGATGGCGGCGACGATACCCGCGATCACGTCATCCAGCATGACGCCGAGCCCCCCTTTCACACGCCGGTCGAACCAGGCGATCGGCCACGGCTTCCACACGTCGAAGACGCGGAACAGGACGAAACCCGCCGCCACCGCCCACCACGGCGCGAACAGCGCAGGCAGCAAGGCGATCCACTGGCCGACGAATTCGTCCCAGACCAGGCTGCGATGATCGGCCACGCCGAGGAGGCGGCCGGCGGCATCGCAAGCCCATACGCCGATGCCGAAGGCCACCGCGATGACGGCGATCCAGGCGGATAACGGCAGATCGCGCAGAAGCAACCAGGGAAGGATCGCCGCCAGCGAACCGAACGTCCCCTGCGCCTTCGGTGTCAGGCCGGAGCCGAAACCGCAGGCGATCCAACCTGCCGGCGAAGCGAGCAGGCGGCGTCGATCGGCGGGATCGAGGACATACTTCGTGCTCATGCGGCGAAATGGTTCCAGCCGGTGCGCGATGGCTCGTGCACGCCGCCGCGCTCGTCGAGCACGCGCACGCCGCTGCCTTCCACGACGCGGCCGATGCGCGTGGCACCACAGCCGAGGCGCGCCATCGTGCTCGACAGTTCGCCCGCGCGGTCGGCCGGCACGGTGAAGCAGAGTTCGTAGTCGTCGCCACCGCCGAGCGCGAAATCCAGCGCGTCGGCTTCGGTGAAATGGGTGAGCAACGCCGACGAGCGTGGCAACAACGGAGCCTCGATGTCGATACCCACGCCGCTGGCCATGCAGATATGGCCCAGGTCGGCGACGAGTCCATCCGAGATGTCGACGCAGGCGGTGGCGATGCCGCGCAGCGCCTGCCCGGCCGAAACGCGCGGCGTCGGCCGATTGAGCCGGTCGACCAGGACGGCATAGGGCGAGGCGTCCGCCTCGGCGAGGCAGCGCAGGCCGGCGGCCGCATCGCCCAGCGTACCGGTGACCATGACCACGTCGCCCACGCGTGCGCCCGAACGAAGCAAGGCTTCGCCCGGCGTCGTGAAACCATGCACGGCGACCGTCACGGTCAGGGGGCCGCGCGTGGTGTCGCCGCCAATGAGAGCAAGCCGGTACGGCGTGGCCAGTTCGGCGAAACCGCTGGCCAGGCCATCGAAGAAGGCCTCGTCGCCGCCGGGCGTGGTGAGGGCCAGCAAGGCCCACGCTGGCGTGGCGCCCATGGCGGCGAGGTCGGAAAGATTCACCGCCAGCGCCTTCCAGCCGATGTCGGCCGCAGACGTGCCGGGCGGGAAATGCACCCCTTCGATGAGGGTATCGACGGCGATGGCCAGTTCGCGGCCGGTGGGCACCGCGACGACGGCGGCGTCGTCACCGATGCCTTCGATCACGTCGTCACGATGGACTTCCGTATGCCGGCGGATACGTTCGATCAGGTCGAATTCCATGCGTTTCCCTTCAGGAGCGAATCAGGGCGGACGGTGGGAAGCGCGCCAGCGCGCTTCCCACAGGGTGTCGCTAGGATCGCTTTTCGGCGGTACGCCAATGCGTCGCGAGTTTGTCCAGCACGCCGTTCACATAGCTGTGGCCGTGATCGGCGCCGAAACGCTTGGTGGCTTCCACCGCCTCGTTGATGACGACGCGATAGGGTACGTCCGGGCGGTACTTCAGTTCGTAGGCGCCCATGCGCAGCGCCGCGCGCTCGATCGGGTCGATCTGCGCGACCTCGCGGTCGACGAAGGGCTTGATGCCGTCATCGAGTTCCTTAACGTGCTGCTCCACGCCGCGCAGGATGTCCTCGAAGTATTCGAGGTCGGCCACTTCCATGTCCTGCTCGTGGCGGAACTGTTCGATGACGCTGGTCATCTTGCTGCCGCCCACCTGCCAGGCATAAAGCGCCTGCAGGGCGCGGCGGCGGGCGCGCGAACGCGCGGCCAGGTCGATGCCGTGCGGAGGATGGCTGCTCATTTCCCGAGCTTCGTATAGAGGTTGACCATCTCGATGGCGACCATCGCCGCGTCGGCGCCCTTGTTGCCCGCCTTGGTGCCGGCACGCTCGATGGCCTGCTCGATGCTGTCGGTGGTCAGCACGCCGAAGCACACGGGCACGCCCGAGGCGTAGGCGGCCTGGCCGAGGCCCTTGGCGGCTTCACCGGCGACGTAGTCGAAATGCGGCGTGGAGCCCCGGATCACCGCACCCAGGCCGAGCACGGCGGCGTAGTTGCCCGAGCCGGCGACCTTGTAGGCGGCCTGGGCGATTTCCCATGCGCCGGGTACGCGGATCAGGTCGATGGCGTCGTCTTTCACGCCGTGACGGACCAGCGTGTCACGCGCGCCCTGGACGAGCGGCTCCACGACGAATGCGTTGAAGCGGCCGGCCACGATGGCGAAACGGCCCTTGGGAGTGGCGAAATCGCCTTCGATGATCTTCATGCAGGTAATCCTGTGGCGAATCGGCCGCCGCGCGACCGGACATTTTACGGGGTTTTCGGCCTGGGGTGGCCGGTGAAATCGAGCGTGGCGCGGCCGGCGGCGACCGCGAGGCGGCCCGGCGCCCCGAACGGCAACGTGAGTTTGGCCGGCCCATGGCCGAACGGCAGCCCTCGGACGACAGGGATACCCGCCACCGCGGCGATACGTTCCAGCGCCACGTCGAGGTCGTAGCCGTTGTCGTACTCGGAAACGCGGTAGCTGGTGAAGTCGCCCACCAGCAAGGCCTTTTGCGCGCCCAGCACGCCGGCATGGAGCAAGTGGTAGAGCATGCGCTCCACCCGGTACGGAGGCTCGGCCACGTCCTCGACGAAGAGCAGGCCGCCCTCGATCGCCGGAAAGTAGGGCGAACCAGCCAGGCCGGCGAGCATGGCCAGGTTGCCACCCCATAACGTGCCGCTGGCGGCCATGTCCTCGGTCAGCGGAGCGACCCATTCAGCATGGACCTCGTCGCTGGCCAGCGTGTGCCAGAAATGGTCCCAGGTGAGGCCATCGAGTTCGCTCGCGCCGAAATCCGCCCCGAGCATGGGCCCGCCGAGGGTGACGACGCCGCTTTTCGCATACAGGGCGCACTGCAGGGCGGTGAAATCGCTGTGCCCGACCAGGGCGATGGGTGCGCCGCGCAGCCGCGCGCCGATGCCTTCGTAGTCAAGCATCGGCAACAGCGGATGGGCTCCGTAGCCACCACGGGTCGCCAGGCCGATGTCCGGCAGCGGAAGGGCGGGATCGGCGAACGCATCCAGGTCGGCCGCACGCTCGGCATCGGTGCCGGCGAAACGCAGGTCGCGCCGCGCCAGGACCCCCTTGCCCGTGACCCGGTGGCCGGCCGCCTCGAGGCGGGCGATGCCGCGCCGCATGGCATCGGGATTGTGCGGATAGCCGGAAGGGGCGATCAGGCGGATGTCATAGCTGGGCGGCATGCGGGGCGTCGTCGAGGAAAGGACTAGCAATAAGCGGTGGGGCGTCGTTTCGCAACCCGAGGCCTCGCATCAGCCCGCCTGCTCCACCACTTCCAGGCCGAAACCCGTGATACCGACGAACTTGCGCGGCGTACCCATCACGCGCAGGCGGGTGACCCCGAGTTCGGCGAGGATCTGTGCGCCCAGGCCCAACTGGCGCCATTCCTGGTCGTCCTTCGGTGACGGCATCGGTGCGTGGTCGCGCTTGAGCCGTGCCAGCAAGGCGTCGGGCGTATCCTCGCCGGAAAGCACCAGCAGGACACCGCGCCGCTCCGCGTCGATGCGGCGCAGCGCGTCGGTCACGGTCTGGCCGAGATCGTCGCGCTTCAGGTGCAGCACGTCGGACAGCGTGTTTCGCACGTGCACCCGCGTCAGTACCGGCTCGCCGTCGGCCACGTCGCCGCGGACCAGGGCGAAATGCAATCCATGGCGGATCTGGTCGCGGAAGGCGACCAGGCGGAAGGCGCCGAACTCCGTCTCCACGTCTTCCTCATGGACACGCTCGACCGTCTTCTCCGTCTCCAGGCGATAGCGGATCAGGTCGGCGATGGTGCCGATCTTCAACCCGTGCTTCGCGGCGAACACCTCGAGTTCGGGGCGGCGGGCCATCGAGCCGTCGTCGTGCAGGATCTCGATCAGGACCGAGGAAGGTTCGAGACCGGCCAGCGCCGCCAGGTCGCAACCGGCTTCGGTGTGTCCGGCACGGGTCAGCACGCCGCCCGGCTGCGCGGTCAGCGGAAAGATGTGCCCGGGCATGGTGATGTCGGCGGGCTTCGCCTCCTTCGCCACGGCCACCTGGATGGTATGCGCACGATCGTGCGCCGAGATGCCGGTGGTGACACCTTCGGCCGCCTCGATCGAGACGGTGAAGTTGGTGTGGTACGGCGAACTGTTGTCGCTGACCATCGGCTTGAGGCCGAGCTGGCGCGTGCGCTGCTCGGTAAGGGTGAGGCAGAGCAGGCCACGGGCCTCGCGGACCATGAAGTTGACGTCTTCCGGCCGCACCTTCTCGGCGGCCATCACGATGTCGCCTTCGTTCTCGCGGTCCTCGTCGTCGAGGATCACGACCATGCGGCCATTGCGCAGGTCTTCGAGGATCTCGGGGATGGTGTTGAATGACATGTCGCGGGTTCCCTCAGGCGAAGCCATGCTGCTTCAGGAAGGCCTCGTCGAGGCGCGGGCTGTCGCCGCTGGAAAGCAGGCGTTCGACATACCGGGCGACCACGTCCACCTCGATGTTCACGGCGTCGCCGGGACGGCGTGCCGAGAAAGCCGTATGTGCCACCGTATGGGGGATAAGGTTGACCCCGAACCGGTTGCCGGCGACTTCGTTCACCGTGAGGCTCGTGCCGTCGATGCACACCGAGCCCTTGTGGGCGATGTAGCGCGCCAGATCGGCGGGAACCTCGAACGTCCAGCGCTGCGATCGTCCGTCGGGCAGCACCGACACCACCTTGCCCGTGCCGTCGACATGGCCGGAGACGAGGTGGCCACCGAGACGGTCGGCAAGGCGGAGCGCTTTCTCCAGGTTCACCGGGTCGCCGGCCTTGTGCTTGCCGAGCGTGGTGTGGGAAAGGGTTTCATTGGAGACATCGGCGGCGAAGCTGGCCGCGTCGAAATCGATCACGGTGAGGCAGACGCCGGAGACGGCGATGCTGTCGCCGAGGGCGACGTCGGCCATGTCGAGTCCGGAGGTATCGACCGTGAGGCGGACGTCACCGCCACGCGGCTCCAGCCGTGCGATGCGGCCGACGGCCTGGATGATGCCGGTGAACATGTCAGTGGCCTCCCTGGAAGGAGGCGACGGTGCGTAGCTGGGTTTTCATGAAACGTTTCCCGCGGTGGTGAGCGAAAAACGCCCCAAGGCGCATGGCGATGTGCGCTCGGCGAGGAGCGCACGACGCCGTCTTCTTTCATCCGGACTGTGACCGTCGGCTCCGGCATCTGACCGGATCTGCTGACCTCCCGGTGGACCGGGAGCGCTCGCGGGCTCGTTTCCTCGCGGAAACCCACCGCCGGTGGGGAGTTTCGCCCCGCCCTGAAGACGCTATGGAAGCCGGTGTCCCAGGGGACCCCAGCCGACGAAGAATAACATGGGGCTGCACGGCCCAATGACAACCGAAGGGCTCGAAGCCCCTTGGAACGCCTGCCCATGGAACCCGACCTGGTGGGAAGCCGCTTCAGCGGCGATGGGTGCTCGCCTCGACCTGGCCCGCTGCCGCGGGATCGCCGGCAAAGCCGGCTCCCACAGGCCTGTTCCTACCGGTCTGCTCCTACCCGGCCTACCCGATGCTGTTGTGGGAGCCGCTTCAGCGGCGATGGGTGCTTGCCTCGACCTGGCCCGCTGCCGCGGGATCGCCGGCAAAGCCGGCTCCCACCAGGCTAGCCTCGCAGCACCTGGTCCATCACCCAGCTGGTGCGCGCACCGGTGCGTGCCGTCGACGGACACGTGCCTCGCCCTGTCAGCTCCGCCACGATGCTCTCGATCAGCGGTTGCTGGATATGTTCGGGATTGGCGATGCGGATGTCCTCGACACGCCCGTCGGATTCGAGCCGGATCGGATCGTCGCCAAAGGTGGCGAAGACCAGCCGGCCGCGGTCGCCGACGATCTCCACGCGATCCTCGCGCCGGTCGGCGCCGAAGTTCCACAGGCCGGTGCCGAGCACGCCGCTCTCGAAACGGAACGCCATCGCCACGGTGTCCTCGGCCGGATAGACGTCCATCTGGTTGGACGTCATGCCACGCGCGTCGACGATGGGCCCGAGCAGGAAATCGAGGATATCCAGCGTATGACACCCGATATCGACGAAGATGCCACCGCCGGAGATCTCCGGACGCAACCGCCACGGCAGGTTGGCCCGATCGCGATAGCGTGGGTCCAGCGGCTGGTGGAGCAGGACCTGGACGATGCGTGGCGTACCGATGGCACCCTCGCCAAGCAGGCGGGCGATGGTGCGGAAGCGCGGAAGCATGCGACGGTAGTACGCGACGAACACCGGCACGCCCACCGCTTCGCCCGCCGCGATGATGTCCTCGCACTCGGCGTGATCGACAGCCATCGGCTTCTCGACGTACACCGGCTTGCCGGCCGCGATCGCCATCAAGGCGTACTCGCGGTGGCTGGAAGGTGGCGTGGCGACATAGACCGCGTCGACCTCCGCATCCGCGATCAAGGCGCGCGCATCGTCGTACCAGCGCGGCACGCCGTGCCGTTCCGCGTAATCGCGCGCCTTGCCGGCATCGCGACGCATGACGGCCACCAGCGACGAATCCGGTACTTTCGAGAAGGCGGGGCCGCTTTTCACCTCGGCGACGGCGCCGCAACCGACGATGCCCCAGCGAACGTGCGTCAGCGGCGGCACGGCTATCGGTCCACCTCGGTGGACCGCCGCTGGACGGTGGGGCGCAGCCGGAGACGGGTGTCGTCACCGACCTGGCGACGGTCGATGGCGTCGAGCTTCCAGCGTGATGCCATGTCGTCCAGCGGAGGCAGGGTCAGCATCGGCCGTGCCGTATGGCCGAGCAGGACGGGCGCGATATAGACCAGCAGTTCGTCGGCGAGACCGGCCGCGAGCAATGCACCACACAACACCGGTCCGGCTTCCACGTGCACCTCGTTGGCATCGCGCTGGGCGAGCCAATGGAGCGCGGCGCGCAGGTCGAGGCCGCCGCCATCCTCGCGGATGACGGCCCGCTGGACACCGGCGAGGTGCGCGGGCACGAAGGCATTTTCCGCGTGGAACAGCACCGTCGGTGCCGCGTCGTCTAGGACATGGGCGCCCGCCGGCGTGCGCAGCCGCGTATCGAGGATCGCACGCAGTGGCGGCACGAAACGTTCGTCGCCGGGCAGGCGCACGGTGAGGTGGGGGTCATCGGCGAGCACCGTTCCGCTGGCGGAAAGGATCGCCGAGGCGCGGGCACGCCAGCGCTGGACGTCGGCTCGCGCGGCATCGCCCGTGATCCACTTCGACGAACCATCGGCGAGCGCGGTGCGACCGTCGAGACTCATCGCCAGTTTGACGCGTACCCAGGGTCGCCCGCGCTGGATGCGGCTGAAGAAGCCGATGTTGATCTCGTGCGCGGCGTCGCGCATGAGGCCCACCTGCACGCCGATGCCGGCGGCGCGAAGCTTCTCGATGCCCGCGCCCGCGACCTTGTCGAAGGGGTCTTCGTGCGCGATCACCACACGTCCGACGCCCGCGGCGATCAAGGCATCGGCGCATGGTGGCGTACGGCCAAAATGCGCACAGGGTTCCAGGGTGACGTAAGCGGTGGCGCCCCGGGCGGCTTCACCCGCTTCGCGCAACGCCAAGACTTCCGCGTGCGGCTCACCAGCCCGTTGATGCCATCCGGTACCGAGCACCGACTCGCCGCGCGCGATGACGCAGCCGACCCGGGGATTGGGCTGGGTGGTGTGCAATCCGCGCTCGGCCAGACGCAGGGCATGGGCCATGTGGACATGGTCCATGGCCGGGAAGAACGGCCGCGACATCAGGGCTTGCGCCCTCGCCGCGCCGCGTCGAGCAGCGGCAGTTGCAGGCCTTCGAGCGATGGCAGATCACGTTCCAGCTTCTCGATCTCCTCGCGGAAGGCGTGGACGTCTTCGAAACGCCGGTAGACCGAGGCGAAACGCACGTAGGCCACCTGGTCGAGCTTCTTCAACTCGCGCATCACCAGTTCACCGACCTGGCGCGAGGGGACTTCGCGTTCGCCCATGCGGCGCAGGTCGTTGATCACCGCGCGCATCGCGGTATCGACCGCGTCGCTGGCGACCGGGCGCTTCTGCAAGGCGCGCTCGAAGCTGACCCGCAGCTTGTGTTCGTCGAAAGGCTCGCGCCGGTCGCCCGACTTCACGATGGCCGGCAATTTCAGCTCGGCCGTCTCGAAGGTATTGAAGCGCTCACCGCACTGCGGGCATTCGCGACGGCGGCGCACCGTGCTCCCGTCTTCGGTGAGACGGGAGTCGATGACGCGCGTGTCTTCATGCTGGCAGAACGGACAGTGCATCGATCAGCCGTACACCGGGAACCGGGCGCACTGCGCGGTGACCTTGTCGCGCACCGAGGCGATGACGGCGGCGTCGGCCGGCGCATCGAGCACGTCGCAGATCCACTGGGTCAGCTCGATGGCGTCGGCTTCCTTGTAACCGCGGGTGGTGATCGCGGGCGTGCCCACGCGCAGCCCCGAGGTGACGAAGGGCGAACGCGGATCGTTCGGCACCGCGTTCTTGTTCACCGTGATGTGCGCCTTGCCGAGCGCGGCTTCTGCGTCCTTGCCGGTGACGTCGCGGCCGATCAGGTCGATCAGCATGAGGTGGTTTTCCGTGCCACCGGAAACGATCTTGTAGCCGCGGTCCATGAAGGTCTTCGCCATCGCCTTGGCGTTCTTGACCACCTGCGCCTGGTATTCCGTGAAGGCGGGTTCCAGCGCTTCCTTGAAGGCCACGGCCTTGGCCGCGATGACGTGCATCAGCGGTCCGCCCTGGATGCCCGGGAAGACGATGGATTGCAGCTTCTTTTCCAGTTCCTCGCCAAGGCCCTTGGCGATGATGATGCCGCCGCGCGGGCCGCGCAGGGTCTTGTGCGTGGTGGACGTGACCACGTGCGCATGGTCGATCGGGTTCGGATAGGCACCCGTGGCCACGAGGCCGGCGACGTGCGCCATGTCCACGAACAGGTAGGCACCGACCTTGTCGGCGATGGCGCGGAAGCGCGCCCAGTCGAGCACCTGCGAATACGCGGAGAATCCGGCGACGATCATCTTCGGCTTGTGCTCGACGGCGAGGTTCTCGATCTCGTCGTAGTTCACCAGGCCCGTGTCCGGATCGATGCCGTACTGCACGGCGTTGAAGATCTTGCCCGAGAGGTTGACCTTGGCGCCGTGGGTGAGATGGCCGCCGTGGGCGAGGCTCATGCCCAGGATGGTGTCGCCCGGCTGCAGCAGCGCGAAGTACACCGCCTGGTTGGCCTGCGAACCGGAGTGCGGCTGGACATTCGCGTAGTCGGCGCCGAACAGCTTCTTCAGGCGGTCGATGGCCAGCTTCTCGGCGATGTCGACGTATTCGCAGCCACCGTAGTAACGCTTGCCGGGATATCCCTCGGCGTACTTGTTGGTCAGCGAGGAGCCCTGGGCTTCCATCACGCGCGGACTGGCGTAGTTCTCCGAGGCGATCAACTCGACGTGATCTTCCTGGCGACGGGTCTCGTCGGCGATGGCCTTGGCGAGTTCGTCGTCGTAGCCGGCGATCGTTGCATCCTTCGGGAACATCTCGACCTCATGGGAACGGGTGGGGAAAGAAGACCGAAAGTGTAGCGGTAGCGGGCGTTTGCGGCCACTGCCCGGGCCATGCGCGGGCGCATGCCGGCAAATGGCGTAGGCCTTGGTCGCGCCGGTCTTTTTCTGCGTAGCGGGTCACAGTCCCGGGAATTACGCTTGTCCGACGCGCCATCCCCCGACACGGGCGCGTCTCCTGAACCATCCAAGCCAAAGGAATGCCTCATGAAAATCATGGATCGTGGCCGGCTGCGCCGGTCTTGCCTCGCCCTGGCTTTCGCCAGTGCCTCCACACTCGCGGCCTCAAGTAACCCACTAGGCCCGGACACGGTGGCGCGCTTCGACGCGGTGCTGGCCGGCGGGCTGCCGGCAACCATCGCGACCGGACAGCCCCCGGCCCTGGGTTCGTCCCCCGGGACAACGTCCCCGGCGGGAGAACTCACCATACGGACGCGCCTGGCCAGCCGCGCGACGTTTTCCGACGGAGCCGCGGCGGAACTGTACGACGTACGTTTTCGCGGTGACGACGCCGTGGCTGTCCGCCGTGGAGACAGCTTGCGCATCTCGTCGATCGATGGCCAGGTAATGCACACCACCGCATTCACTAGCGGGCACGAGCTCCCCATCGAGGTCCATACGCCGCTCGCCGGCCTGCCGGCATCCGAATCCGATGCGCTCGACGAGGAACCGCCTCGCGATCCGGACGAACTTTCCGCCGACCCCGTCGCGGACGAAGGGGAATCGCGGGACCTCCATGTTCTCGCCTTCGTCCACGACGACGTGGTGCTCGACGATGACGCCGTCTTCGAACGATTCTTCGCGTGGTGGGTCAAGCGCATGGAATTCGACGTACTGGAAGACCGCAAGGTCCATGTCCACCTGCGCAGGACGATTCCGGGCCTTACCGATCCCTCGTACGGCTACAAGGGGGCCTTGTTCCATTGGGCCCGCGCCGTCCGGGAATACACCGATCCCCACCTGCCCACCTCGGCAGGCATCCGGTCCATTCGCAGCATCCTGCTCGTGAAAGGAAGGGAGGTGGAGCCGCGGGCGGCCGGTATCGCGGATCACCAGCCCGGCTCGCTCGCGATGGCGAGTATCGCGGGAAGCATCGTCGTGCCCGCGCACGAGATCGGCCATACGATGGGCGCGTCGCACGACCACGCGGAACGCCGCTTTACCGGACCCTTCTCCACGTGCGACACGATCATGTATCGGGTGGACCCCACGGTCCCATGCAAGGCCTACAGCCTGCCGAACGTGCGGCTCATCCGCGACACGATGCGCTACAAGCGAGGTTACTGAAGGGCTCGGCGCACGGACCCGTCCGGCACGGGGCATGGGCCGGCCGGACGCGGTACAATTGGGGTTTGCCCACCCGGCATCCAGCCGGGGGCGCGGCTGTGCCTTACGGAGCGTCCATGCAATACATCTACACCATGAACGGGGTGAGCAAGATCGTCCCCCCGAAGCGCCAGATCATCAAGGACATCTCACTGTCGTTCTTCCCCGGCGCCAAGATCGGCCTGCTGGGCATCAACGGCGCGGGCAAGTCCACGGTCCTGCGGATCATGGCCGGCGTCGATACCGACTTCCAGGGTGAGGCGCGCGCCAATCCAGGCACCAAGATCGGCTATCTCGCCCAGGAACCGGATCTCGATCCGAACAAGACCGTTCGCGAAGCGGTCGAGGAAGGCGTCTCCGAAGTCCTCGACGCGCAGAAGCGCCTCGAGGAGGTCTACGCGGCCTACGCCGAGGAAGGCGCCGATTTCGACAAGCTGGCCAAGGAGCAGGAGGCCCTGGAAGGCATCCTGGCCGCCAACGACGCCCATGCCCTCGAGCGCCAGCTCGAAGTCGCGGCCGACGCGCTGCGCCTGCCGCCGTGGGACGCGAAGATCGGCCCCCTGTCCGGCGGTGAGAAGCGCCGCGTGGCGCTCTGCCGCCTGCTGCTGTCCAAGCCGGACATGCTCCTGCTCGACGAGCCGACCAACCATCTGGACGCCGAATCGGTCGATTGGCTGGAAACCTTCCTGCACGACTACCCCGGCACCGTGGTGGCCGTCACCCATGACCGCTACTTCCTCGACAACGCCGCCGAATGGATCCTCGAACTCGATCGCGGCCGCGGCATTCCCTGGAAGGGCAACTACACCGAGTGGCTGGAGCAGAAAGACCAGCGTCTCGCGCAGGAAGCCAACCAGGAAAAGTCGCGCCAGAAGGCGATCAAGAAGGAACTGGAGTGGGTGCGCTCGGCGGCGAAGGGCCGCCAGTCGAAGGGCAAGGCCCGTCTCAACCGCTTCGAGGAGCTGAACTCGGTCGAGTACCAGCGCCGCAACGAAACCAACGAGATCTTCATTCCGCCGGGCGAGCGCCTGGGCCAGGAAGTGATCGAGTTCAAGAACGTCACGAAGTCGTTCGGTGACCGCGTGCTGATCGAGGACCTCTCGTTCAAGATCCCGCCGGGCGCCATCGTCGGCGTGATCGGCCCGAACGGCGCCGGCAAGTCGACCATGATGAAGATGATCATGGGCAAGGAAACGCCGGACAGCGGCGAGGTGAAGCTGGGCCACACGGTCAAGCTCGCCTACGTCGACCAGTCGCGCGACGCCCTCGATCCGAAGAACAACGTGTGGCAGGAGGTCTCGGGCGGTTCGGACATCCTCACCATCGGCAACTTCGAGATCCAGTCGCGTGCCTATATCGGCCGCTTCAACTTCAAGGGCACCGACCAGCAGAAGATCGTCGGCCAGTTGTCCGGCGGTGAGCGTGGCCGCCTGCACATGGCCAAGACCCTGCTCCAGGGCGGCAACGTGCTGCTGCTCGACGAACCGTCCAACGATCTCGACGTCGAGACGCTGCGCGCGCTGGAAGACGCCCTGCTCGAATTCCCCGGTTGCGCGGTGGTCATCTCGCATGACCGCTGGTTCCTCGACCGCATCGCCACGCACATCATCTCGTTCGAAGGCGATTCGCACGTCGAGTTCTTCCCGGGCAACTACAACGAGTACGAGGCCGACAAGAAGCGCCGCATGGGCGACGATGCCGGTCCGAAGCGCGTGAAGTACAAGAAGCTGGTCTGACGCGAGGCCGATCGCGGCCGAGGCCGCTTCCCACCAGCAGTAGCAGCGCTACCCACCTTCGGGTGGGAAGCGGCCTCGGCCGCGATAAGCCCAGGGTGGGAAGCGGCCTCGGCCGCGACCCCGCTCGACCCGGTCCAACCCACAGGCGGTGCCGCTCATGAACTTCTCCAACGCCCTGAAAGACGCCTGGCGTCGCAACGATTCCCTCGTCTGCGTCGGCCTCGATCCCGAGCCGGGCCGCCTGCCCGCCGGGCTCTCGGGCAACGAAGGCATCTTCACCTTCTGCCGCGACATCGTCGACGCCACCGCCGGCCTGGTCTGCGCCTATAAACCGCAGATCGCCCACTTCGCCGCGCAACGCGCGGAAGGCGTCCTGGAGCGGCTGATCGCCCACATCCACGACAAGCATCCGGGCATCCCGGTGATCCTCGACGCCAAGCGCGGCGACATCGGCTCGACGGCCAAACACTACGCGGCGGAGGCCTTCGAACGCTACGACGCCGACGCGGTCACGCTGAACCCTTATCTCGGCCACGACTCCATCGCCCCGTTCCTGGAGCGCGCCGACAAGGGCGTGATCCTGCTGTGCCGCACGTCCAATCCGGGCGGCAAGGATTTCCAGGCACTCGACTGTGGTGGCGAGCCGCTCTACATCCGCGTGGCCGAGACCATCGCCCGCGACTGGAACGGAAACGGCAACTGCGCGCTGGTCACCGGGGCGACCTGGCCGGAAGAGTTGGGCCGCGTCCGCCGGGTAGTCGGCGACATGCCGCTGCTGGTGCCGGGCATCGGTGCCCAGGGCGGCGACGTGAAAGCGGTGATGGTTAACGGCAAGACAGCCGACGGAACAGGCCTGATGATTTCCTCCTCGCGCGCCATCCTCTACGCTAGCGCCGGTCCCGACTTTGCCGACCTAGCACATCGAGCGGCCGATGAAATGAGAAAATCGGTCAACTTGTTCCGTATTTGAGTAGCAAAACCAAAAGCAGTCGCAAATTGTACGATTCAGCAACTGCAAAAGGCTTACGCTGCCGCTCCGCGCTATCGAACAATACCGGGCTAGAAGCGCCACAGCGTTCCACCGGAGTTGTCATGCCACCTATCAACCGAGGTTTTTCCCAACGCCTGCATGTCGCGCTGGACATGGCCGGCGTGAAGAAAGGCCGCGGCCGCATCACCCAGCTCGCCGACCTTTTCGACGTCAGCCGGGAAACGGCTCGCAAATGGCTCAGCGACCTGGGCTTGCCGGAACTGGAGCGCCAGATCGACATGGCGACGCGGTTCGGCGTCAATTTCGAATGGCTGGCCACCGGCCGCGGTTCTCCGAACGGCGCCACCGGCGTGCGCGAAAGTCCCGCCCTTTACCGTGCGGATTCTCGCGAACAATTGCGACTGGTGGGTCTCGTCAGCCGCCTGCCGAAAGAGCGCCGCAAGGCCTTGCTGGTCATCATCGAAGCACTCGCGGACGCCGAGTAACTCCGGAAAATCTCAGTCGTCCCCTATATCCATGCCGGGGAACAGCACCTCGGTGTAGCCGAACTTCGTGAAGTCGGTGATGCGCGACGGATACAGGCGGCCGATCAGGTGATCGCACTCGTGCTGCACCACGCGGGCGTGGAATCCTTCGGCGGTACGGTCGATCGGCGCTCCGTTCGGGTCGACGCCCTGGTAGCGGATCAACGAATAGCGGTTCACGGCGCCGCGCAGTCCCGGCACCGACAGGCAACCCTCCCAGGCCTCTTCCATGTCCTGCGAAAGAGGCGTGATCACCGGGTTGAGCAGGATGGTCTGCGGCACCGGCGGCGCATCGGGGTAGCGCTCACTGCTGTCGAAACCGAAGATCACCAGTTGCAGGTCGACGCCGATCTGCGGCGCGGCCAGGCCGACGCCACCCGCGTCGTGCATGGTGTCGAACATGTCCTGGATGAGGGCCTCGAGTTCGGCCGAGCCGATCATCCCGGGAGGAACGGGAGGCGCGATGCGCAGCAGGCGCTCGTCACCCATCTTGAGGATCTCGCGAATCACGGGTTTTTCCCTGGGGAGTGGGGATACCCGCAGCATGGCGCCGGAACGCGCCCGGCTCAAGCCTTTTGGGTCCACGCGGCACGCACCGGGCCTCCTTGACCATTCGACCAATGGCTAATACGCCAAACGCCCCGTGGAGATTGACCCCCAAGGCGGGCAGGACGACCCTTGTCGCATCCGCAAGGGGAGCACGACATGCAAAGCGCCATTCCCAAACCCAGTCCCGCGGGCAAGATCCTGTGGACCGCCATCGCCATCGTCGGCGCCTGGTGCCTCGGTGTCGTCGCCCTCCGGCGCGGCGAGCCCATCAATGCCATCTGGCTGGTCACCGCGTCGGTGGCCGTATTCCTCATCGGCTACCGCTTCTACAGCCGGCTGATCGCCACCCGGCTGCTCCAGCTCGACCCCTCGCGCGCCACGCCAGCGGTCCTGCGCAACGACGGCCTCGACTACGTGCCGACCGACAAGTGGGTGGTGTTCGGGCACCATTTCGCCGCCATCGCCGGCGCGGGTCCCCTGGTCGGCCCCGTGCTCGCCGCGCAGATGGGCTATCTGCCTGGCACGTTGTGGATCCTGGTAGGCGTGGTCTTCGCCGGCGCCGTGCAGGATTTCATGATCCTCGGCCTCTCGCTGCGGCGCGACGGTCGTTCGCTCGGCCACATGCTGCGTGAAGAGCTGGGCGAAGTCCCGGGCGTCATCGCCATGGTCGGCGTGCTGGTACTGATGATGATCGTGCTGGCGGTGCTGGCGCTGGTCGTGGTCAAGGCGCTGACACACAGCCCCTGGGGCACCTTCACCGTCGCCGCGACGATCCCCATCGCGCTGCTGATGGGCCTGTACCTACGCTACATCAGGCCGGGGCGCATCCTCGAGGTCTCGATCATCGGCCTCGTCCTGCTGCTCGCCTCGATCTGGTACGGCAAGACCGTCGCCGACACGCCGGCCCTGTCCGTGCTGTTCGACTTCGACGCGAAAGGCCTGGCCTGGCTGTTGATCGGCTACGGCTTCTTCGCCTCGGTGCTGCCGGTATGGTTGCTGCTCGCGCCGCGCGACTACCTGTCCACCTTCCTCAAGATCGGCACGATCGTGCTGCTCGCCCTGGCCATCTTCCTCGCGGCGCCGACGCTGCAGATGCCCGCGGTCACGAAGTTCATCGACGGCACGGGCCCGGTGTTCTCGGGCAACCTCTTCCCGTTCCTGTTCATCACCATCGCCTGCGGCGCGGTATCGGGCTGGCATTCCATCATCGCCTCGGGCACCACACCGAAGCTACTGGCCAACGAGGGGGAGGCACGCATCGTCGGCTACGGCGGCATGCTGATGGAAGCCTTCGTCGCCATCATGGCGCTCATCGCGGCGGCCTCGCTGCATCCGGGCGTCTACTTCGCCATGAACTCCCCCGGCGCCCTGGTCGGCACCACAGCCGAGCAGGCCGCGCAGACGATCAGCACCTGGGGCTTCCTGGTCACGCCGGCCGAACTCACCGAGACGGCGAAGAACATCGGTGAAAGCACCATCCTCGGCCGTGCGGGCGGCGCACCGACGCTCGCGGTGGGCATGGCGCAGCTGCTCCACGGGATCATGCCCGGCGAGGGCATGATGGCCCTGTGGTACCACTACGCCATCCTCTTCGAAGCCTTGTTCATCCTCACCACCGTCGACGCCGGCACACGCGTGGGCCGCTTCATGATCCAGGAGCTGGCCGGCATGGCATGGGCGCCCCTGAAGCAGACCGAATCCTGGCTCGGCAACGTCGTCGCCACGGTGATCTGCGTGGGCCTGTGGGGATATTTCCTTTACCAGGGCGCGGTCGATCCTCTGGGTGGCATCAACACGCTGTGGCCCCTGTTCGGCATCGCCAACCAGATGCTGGCGGCGATCGCGCTGATGCTCGCGACCGTGGTCACGGTGAAACTCAAGCGCGAGCGTTTCGTGCTGATACCCGCCGTGCCGGCCGCATGGCTGGTGATCTGCACGCTGACCGCCGGTTGGCAGAAGATCTTCGACGCCAAGATCAGCTTCACCGCGGCGGCGCAGAAGTACGCCGATGCGATGGCCAGCGGGAAGCTGCTCGCACCGGCCAAGACGATGGACGAAATGCAGCGGATCGTCACCAACAACCGCGTGGACATGGCACTCACCGCCTTGTTCATGCTGCTGGTGTTGACCATGCTGTTCTTCTCGCTTCGCGCCATCGCCCGCGCCTGGCGCGCCAACCATCCGACCGCGCACGAGGAACCCTACGTCGCGCTGTCCAGCGTGGCTCCCTGAGGACGACACCATGAACCTCGATGCACGAACGGCACCTCGCTCGCTGTGGAAGTGGGCGGTCCAGACCGCCCGCCTCTGCTGCGGCGTGCCCGACTACGACGTGTACGTGAAACACCTGCGTGAGCATCACCCGGAGCGCGCCGTGCCCAGCTACGGCGAGTTCTTCCGGGAACGCCAGGAAGCGAGGTATCGCGGCACGGGCGGGCGCTGCTGCTGAGGCCCCCGCTACCCGCGACGGCCCTTGCGCATGTTCGCCCGCGAGTCCGCGATCATCGAGTGCATGGCCGCCGCGGCCTCGTTCGGACGGCGGCGGCGGATGGCTTCGTACACCGCCCGGTGCTGCGGCAACGAGTATTTGAAGTTCTTCGCGTTACGCGCGGACATCACGAAGAAGGTGGCCAGGGCGGTCTCGATCACGGCGAACAACGAGCTCAACAACTCGTTGTTCGTCGCCGCGAGCACCGCTTCGTGGAAACGCAGGTCGGCCTCGGCCCAGGCATCCAGGTCTTCCGCCTCTTCCATGGCTTCGAGGGCCTCGGCGATCGTCTCCAATTGATCCGGGTCGCGCCGCCGCGCCGCCGCCATCACCGCCGCCGGTTCGATGATTTCGCGCATTTCCACCAGTTTCTCGACGAAATCATCGGTCGGCATCGTGGCGCAACGCCAGGCGAGCACGTCGGCATCGAGGTGGTTCCAGTGACGCGGGTCGCGCACGCGCATGCCCGTCTTCTGGCGCGTCTCGATCAACCCCTTGGACGCCAGCACCTTCAGTGCCTCGCGTAGCACCGTACGGCTGACCTCCATCTGCCCGGCCAGCTGCGATTCGCCAGGCAAGGCATCCCCGGGTTGCAACACGCCGCCCACGATCGAGCCGCCGATATCCTCGATCACCTGCGCGTGCAGGTTCCGCGCGCTTGCCGCCTTCAGTGCCATGGCCCCTTCCCGGTGTGCTGACCGGCGCACATCGTATCCGCACCCGGCGGCGCGGCGATGACGCGGCGCAGCTTGTCATTTGTCGGACTAATGTGGTTTCGTCGCCGGACTTTCTCGAAGGGAGTGGACGTGCGATGAAGTTCGTAACGAGCCTGGCCAGCGCCATCCTGCTGGCCACCACCACCGCCGCCGCGATGGCCGGCGAAGCCACGAAGGCATCGTTCGGCAGCACGCCGGACGGCACGGACGTGACGCTGGTCACGCTCACCAACGGCCACGGCATGACGGCGAAGATCCTGTCGCTGGGCGCCGCGCTCTATGCATTGGAGGTGCCCGACCGCAATGGCAAGCCCGGCGACATCGTGCTCGGTTATCCGGACATCAAGGGAACCTTCGCCAAGCCGCAGTACTTCGGCGACACCGTGGGCCGCTATGCCAACCGCATCGCCAAGGGGCGCTTCACCCTGGATGGCAAGCAGTACACGGTGCCGGTCAACGACGGCCCGAACTCGCTGCATGGTGGCAAGCTCGGCTTCGACAAGGTCGTCTGGACCGTCGACAAGGTGGAGTCCGGCGCCCGGCCCAGCGTCACCCTCACCTACGTCAGCCCCGATGGCGACCAGGGCTATCCCGGCAAGCTCACCACCACCGCGACGTACTCGATCGACGACAAGAACGAACTCACCATCGAGTACACCGCCACGACCGACGCACCGACCATCGTCAACGTCACCAACCATGCCTACTGGAACCTCGCCGGCGAAGGTTCGGGCAGCGTCATGGACCAGAAGTTGATGATCGCCGCCGACGCTTACCTGCCGACCGATGCCACCGCCATCCCCACGGGCGAAATACGCAACGTGGCCGGCAGCGACTTCGATTTCCGCAAGGCGAAGCCGATCGGCCGCGACATCCGCGACGCGAAGGAACAACAACTGGTGTTCGGCCGCGGCTACGACCACAACTGGGTGGTTTCGCGCAAGGAAGCAGCGCAGCCACGTGAGGTGGCGCGGGTCAGCGATCCGAAGAGCGGACGCGTGCTTTCCCTGTGGTCGGCGCAACCGGGCCTGCAGTTCTACTCGGGCAATTTCCTCGACGCGACCACGTCGGGCAAGTCGGGCGGCGTCTATCGCCAGGGCGACGCCTTCGCGCTGGAGCCGCAGCTGTTCCCCGACACGCCGAACCGCCCGGAATTCGGCTCGGCGCGGCTGGAGCCGGGCAAGACCTACCGGAACCTCATGATCTACAAGTTCTCGGTGGACAAGGCCACGAAGTAACCCCGCGGCGGGCTCACACTTCGTGATGCAACGCTTCCGCCGGTTTCTTCCGGCGGAAGCGCGGCGCGAGTTCCACCATGTACATCGCCGCCAGCACGAGCGCACCGCCGCCGAGCATGCGCACGGTGAGCGCGTCGACTCCCAGCAACACCGCGAAGCCGGCCGCGAACACCGGCTCGGTCGTCATCACGATCGCGGCCCGCGTGGCCGGCATGTGCGCCTGGGCCCAGGTCTGCACGAGCATCGCCAGCGCGCCGGCGACCAGGGCCATGTAGAGCACGGCGATCCACGCCTTGGCGTCCGGCGGCATGGCCGGTCCGCCGTGCGGCAAGGTGATCGCCAGGCAGACCGTGGCGATGCCGGCCATCTGGATCGCGGACATGCCGAATGCATCGCCCGGCTTCGACCAATGGCCCAGCCCGACGATGTGCAAGGCGTACAGCGCCGCCGAAGCCAGCGTGAGCAGCACGCCCGTATCCACGTCGAAGCCATTCAACGCCAGCACGCCCAGGCCCACGGTCGCGAGCACCACGGCGATCCAGGTGCTCCACGGCATGCGCTGCCGGAACAGCAGCAAGGCCAGGATCGGCGTGATCACCACGTACATGCCCGTGACGAAGCCGCTCACACTGGGTGACGTGCGCGCCAGTCCTTCGGTCTGCAACCATTGCGCGACGCCGTAGAGCAGGCCCAGGCCGAAGCCACGCATGCACTGTTTGCGACCTAGCCTTCGCAGCGGCACCGCGAACAACAGCAGCATCGTCACCGCGGCGATGACGAAGCGCACCGCGAGGAAATCGACCACGGACATCCGGCCCACGACGTCCTTGATCAGGACGAAGGTGGAACCCCAGATCGCCGTGACCGCGAGCAGGCCGAGGGTGGCGAGGCCACCACCACGCACCGTCCCGCTCATCGGCGCTTCCGCAGGAGCTGGCCGGGAATCTTGACGAGGAAATGGGCTTGGATACCCGTCCACACGAGGGCGCGCACGAGCGGGTTACGCGCGGCGGGATCGTGACGGCGGAACCACAGGTACATGCTGCGGTGCTTGTGCCGGCTGACGAAGACGGGCCGGTGCCGGCTCGAGCCACCCTTGCCGTGCAACACGCGGACGTCGCCGGCCAGCAGCACCTTGTAGCCCGCATCGCGCGCACGGCGGCAGAGATCCATGTCCTCGCAGTGCAGGAAGAAGGTTTCGTCGAACCCGTTCAGGCGTTCGAACACCTGGCGCGGCATGAGGATGATCGCGCCCGAAACGATCTCGACCTCTTCGGCGCCGTCGGGCCACGGCCCGGCGATGTCGATGCCCGCGTCACCGCCCCGTCCCAGCTTGGTCGCGAGGGACCGGCGCAGCAAGGGGTCGCGCCGCCGCGAGGCCGGATCGGGCCGGCCTTCGCTATCGCACACGACCGCGCCGACGATGCCCGTGTGGACGTCGACATGCGCGGCCATGCGGGAAATCGTGTCGGGCTCGACGAGGCAATCCGGATTGAGCACCAGCAGGTGGTCGCCGCGTGCCTGGGCGGCACCGCGGTTCACCGCCGGACCGAAACCGAGGTTGGCCCGGTTGTACACCACCCGCACGCGCTCGTCGTCGGCGTAGGCGCGATCGAGCGACTCGGGCACGCCGTCGTTGGAACCGTTGTCGACGACGATGATCTCGACCGGCACGTCGCTGGCGAGCGCGTGCTCGACACACTCGCGCGTGAACGGGCCGCTATCCGCGAGCACGATGACGATGCTGGTGAGGCGGGGGCTGTTCACCGGTCGATCCCTGTCCTCAACCCACCCATACCCGTGCGTTGCGGAACATCCGCATCCACGGCGAATCCTCGCCCCACTGCTCCGGGTGCCAGCTGAGCTGGGCGCTGCGGAACACGCGCTCGGGGTGCGGCATCATGATGGTGATGCGGCCGTCGCCGGCGGTGAACGCGGCCAGGCCACCCGGCGAGCCGTTCGGATTGAGCGGATAGCTTTCGGTCGGCTTGCCGCGGTTGTCGACGAAGCGCGCCGCGGCATGGCTCTTGGAGGGGCTGCACACGTTGGGGAAGTGCACGCGGCCTTCGCCGTGCGCCACCGCGACGGGAATGCGCGATCCGGCCATGCCACGGAAGAAGATGCTGCCCGAGTCGAGGATCTCCAGCGTGGCGACACGCGCCTCGTACTGCTCGGACTGGTTACGCAGGAACTGCGGCCAGTGCTTGGCGTCAGGGATGATGTCCTTGAGGCCGGACATCATCTGGCAGCCGTTGCAGACGCCGAGGGCGAACCGGGAACCGTCTTCGAAGAAGCGGGCGAACTGTTCGCGCAGCGCGTCGTTGTAGAGGATGGAGGTGGCCCAGCCACGGCCGGCGCCGAGCACGTCGCCGTAGGAGAATCCGCCGCAGGCGGCGAGGCCGACGAAATCCTTGAGGTGATGGCGGCCGCTGGCGAGGTCGGTCATATGGACGTCCACGGCGTCGAAGCCGGCGCGGCTGAACGCCGCCGCCATTTCCACCTGGCCATTGACGCCCTGCTCGCGCAGGATCGCCACGCGCGGGCGCACGCCCGTCGCGATGTACGGCGCGGCGATGTCGTCGGCGGGATCGAACACCAGCTTCGGCGTGATGCCCGGATCGGCATCGTCGAGCCGCCACTCGCTTTCCTGGTCCGCGCTGTGCGGGTTGTCGCGCAAGCGCTGCATGGCGTAGCTGGTTTCGTTCCAGGCACGAAAGAGCTCGGTCCAGTTCCACTTGAACGCCGGCTCGCCGTTGAGGTGCAGTTTGATGCCGAGCTTGTCCTTGGGCCGGCCCACGTTGTGGGTCATGCCGGCGAGGTTGTGCTTGACCAGCAACTGCTCGAAGGCCTCGCGGTTGGCCACGGCCACCTGCACCACGGCACCGAGTTCCTCGTTGAACAGGGCGCGCAGCGTCGCGTCGGCCCAGCCGTCGAGTCGCAGTTCGAGGCCGCAATGACCGGCGAAAGCCATTTCGAGCAGCGTCACGATGGCGCCGCCGTCGGAACGGTCGTGGTAGGCCAGCAGCAGGCCGGCCTGGTTGGCTTCCTGGATCAGCTCGAACATCGCGCGCAGGCGCTTGGGATCGTCGAGATCCGGCGGCACGCCGCCGCCGCGGTTGAACACCTGGGTGAGCGCCGAGCCGCCGAGGCGGTCACGTCCGGCGCCGAGGTCGATCAACCACAGGTCGGTATCGCCACGATCGAGTTTCAGCTGCGGCGTGAGCGTGCGCCGCACGTCGTCGACGCGGGCGAAGCCGGTGATCACCAGCGACACGGGCGACACGGTTTTCTGGGCCTTGCCGTTGCCGTCCGTCCAGACGGTCTGCATGGAGAGCGAATCCTTGCCCACCGGAATGGAGATATCGAGCGACGGGCACAGCTCCATGCCGACGGCCTTCACGGCGTCGAACAGGGCGGCATCCTCACCCGGATGGTTCACGGCGGCCATCCAGTTCGCGGACAGGCGCACTTCGTCCATCTTGATGGAAGCGGCGGCGAGGTTGGTGATCGCCTCGCCCACGGCCATGCGCGCGGCATCGGCACTGGACAGCAGCGCCACGGGCGCACGCTCGGCCATGGCCATGGCTTCGCCGGTATAACCTTCGAAGTCGGTCATGGTCACCGCGACGTCGGCGACCGGCACCTGCCACGGGCCGACCATCGGGTCGCGTGCGTTCAGGCCGCCCACGGTGCGGTCGCCGATAGTGATCAGGAAATTCTTGCTACCCACGGCCGGCAGGCGCAGGACACGCATCAGCGCCTCGTCCATGCCGATGCCGGTCAGGTCGGCGACGAGGTCGACGCGCGGCTTCACGCGCACCGCGTCACGGTGCATGCGCGGCGGCTTGCCGAACAGGACGTCCATGCGCAGGTCGATCACGTCGATGTCGCGGCGCGTGTCGCGCACGATGAGGCGTGGCTCTTCCGTCGCTTCGCCGACGACGGCGAACGGACAGCGTTCGCGGGCGCAGAAGGCCTCGAACAGCTCGATGTCCTCGACGCCGATGGCGAGCACGTAGCGTTCCTGCGACTCGTTGCTCCACACCTGCATCGGCGACAGCGTGGGATCGTCGCAAGGCAGCTTCGACAGGTCGATGACACCGCCGACGCCGGCATCGTTGAGGATCTCGGGGATGGCGTTGGACACGCCACCCGCACCCACGTCGTGGATGCTCACGATGGGGTTGCGGTCACCGCGCGCCCAGCAGGCGTCGATCACCTGCTGGCAACGGCGTTCCATCTCGGCGTTGTCGCGCTGCACGGAAGCGAAATCGAGTTCGGCGCTCGAGGTGCCGGACGCCACCGACGACGCGGCGCCGCCACCGAGGCCGATGAGCATGGCCGGCCCGCCGAGCACGATCACCTTGTCGCCCGGACGGACCTTGCGCTTCTGCACGTGGTCGGGGCGGATCGCGGCGAGGCCGCCGGCGATCATGATCGGCTTGTCGTATCCACGGCGCACGCCCTTCTCGCCGGTTTCCTGCTCGAAGGTACGGAAGTAACCGCCGAGGGCGGGCCGGCCGAATTCGTTGTTGAACGCGGCGGCGCCGAGCGGGCCGTCACGCATGATCTCGAACGCGGAAGCCATGCGCGGCGGCAGCGGACGCTCCTTTTCCCACGGACGCGGCAGCCCCGGAATACGCAGGTGCGACACCGAGAAGCCGGTGAGGCCGGCCTTCGGCTTGCCGCCACGGCCGGTCGCGCCCTCGTCGCGGATCTCGCCGCCGGCACCGGTGGCGGCGCCCGGCCACGGCGCGATGGCCGTGGGATGGTTATGCGTCTCGACCTTGATGGCGTACGGAGCGGCCTCGGCCACGGTACGGAACACGCCGTCTTCCGGGCTGACGAACAGGCGATGGCCTTCGTAGCCTTCGATCACGGCCGCGTTGTCGTGGTACGCGGACAACGTATGCGCCGGCGACTTCTGGTGCGTGTTCTTGATCATGCCGAACAGCGACGATTCCTGCGTCGCGCCGTCCAGCGTCCAGGTGGCGTTGAACACCTTGTGCCGGCAGTGCTCCGAATTCGCCTGCGCGAACATCATCAACTCGGCGTCGGTGGGCGCACGGCCCATCTCGGCGTAGCGCTCGGCGAGGTAGTCGATCTCGTCGTCCGCGAGCGCCAGGCCCAGCTCCTTGTTGGCGGCGGACAGCGCGGCACGTGCGTCGTCGCCCAGCTCCACGCGACCGAGCGGACCCGGCTCGCCGGCAAGGAACAGGCCCGCGGCCTGGCTCAGCTGGTCCAGCGGCGATTGCACCATCGGATCGCAGAACGCGGCCATCACGGCGGCATGGGCCGGCACGCCGGCCTCGGGCATGCCGGTGACCCGCCAGGCGGTGCCACGCTCCACGCGGCGCACGTCGAATCCCGCACCGTGGAGGATGTCGGTGGCCTTGCTGGACCAGGGCGAAATCGTGCCCAGCCGCGGCACCACCCAGAAGGTGGCGTCATCGGGCGCGGTGTTCTTCGCCTCCAGGACCGCGAGCAGGCGCGCGCGCGCCTCGCCTTCCGGCGGCACGTCGGCGTCGACGAAATACGTGAACCAGGCGGCCTGCACCCGCGTCCCGTGATGCAGGGCATCCAGGTGGGCGTTCAGTCGTTCGAGGCGAAAAGGCGAGAGGGCGCTCTGCCCGTCGAGTGCGATCATGCGGGGGAATAGGCGCAGCAGGAAAACGCCTATTCTACATGATGTTGCGCGGCAACATTGGGTGCCCCTGGGGTGGGGGCGCCCTGGTCGGCCGCCCTGGTCAGCCGCCGCGGCGGGCAGCGCTGCCCGGAGGGGCGCTGAGCGCCTGCAGCAACTGGGCCGGGGTGACGTAGCCACCGACCACGTCGCCGTTCTCGGTGACGATGGTGGGGGTGCCGTTCACACCCAGGCGCTCGCCGAGTTCGAACTCGTCCTTCACCGGGTTGGCGCAACTGGCCGCCTTCGGCGTGGCGCCCTTCATCGCCTCGTTGAAGGCATTCTTGCGATCGGCGCTGCACCACACCGACACCGCCTTGGTATACGAGGGCGTGTCGTTGCCGGCGGTGGTCTTGACGCCTTCCCGCGGCCAGAACACGTACTCGACGGCGATGCCCTGCTTGTTGAATTCGTCGATATGGGCGTGAAGCTGGCGGCAGAAACCGCAATCCACGTCCGTGAACACCGTGACCGTGTGCTTCGGATTCGCCGGCGCGTATACCAGCCGCTGCGACGCCGGCAGCTTGGCCAGTTCGGCCTTGCGCAAGCCCGCCCAGCTGGCCGCGCTGAGATCGGTCTTGGCCTTCAGGTCGATAAGGTTGCCGTTGATCATGTAGCGGCCGTCGGCGGTCACGTAGACCATGCGGCCGGAGGCGATCACCTGATAAAAGCCCGGCATCGGCGCCGGGGCGATGCTGTCGACCTTGATGCCCGGACCGAGGGCCTCGACCGCGTCGCGGGCGGCCTTTTCGTCATCGGCCGCGCAAGCCGTCATGGCGAATGCGCCAGCCAGTAGCGCCGGCAGGATTTTCTTCAACATCGGTTACGACTCCATCGGTGACCGGGGGAAACGCGGGAACGTCTTGGAACACGTTCCGCGCATTCGGTTCCCCCGATTGTGGCACGGCTCAGCCGCGCGGGTGGTGCTGGGCGTGAAGCCGCTTCAGGCCTTCCTTCGCCACCAGGGTGTAGATCTGCGTGGTGCTGAGCGCGCTGTGACCCAGCAGCATCTGCAGGGCGCGCAGGTCGGCGCCGTGGTTCAGCAGGTGCGTGGCGAACGAATGGCGCAGCACGTGCGGCGAGACCCGCTTCGCCGGTATCCCCACCTGCATGGCGTAACGCTTCACCAGCGTCCAGAACATCTGCCGGCTCATCGCGTCGCCCCGCCGGGAAAGGAACAACGCCGCCGGTTGCCCGTGGCCCTTGGCCAGCACCGGCCGCGCCTCGCGCAGGTAGGTTTCCACGTGCGCCAGCGCCTCCTCGCCCACGGGGACGAGACGGTCCTTGCCACCCTTGCCGGTGACACGAAGCACGCCCTGGCGCGGGTTCAGGCCCGACAACGGCAAGTCCACCAGTTCCGATACGCGCAAGCCCGAGGAGTACATCAATTCGAGCATCGCGCGGTCGCGCAAGCCCAGGGGCGTGCCCAGGTCGGGCGCGACGATCAGCGCCTCGATCTCGCGTTCGGCGAGGGCCTTGGGCAGGCCGCGCGGCATCCGCGGGCGTTGCATGAGCAGCGTGGGATCTTCGCGCTTGCCTTCGTCGCGTGCGAGCTGCGCGTAGAAACGCCGGAACGCCGACTGGCGCCGCGCCATGCTGCGCACGGAAACCGGTTGGCTGCCGTGATACGCCGACAAATCCTCGCGCCCTGCGCTCGCCAGTGAGCGCCCCCGCGTGCCGAGCCATCGCGCCAGTTGTCGAAGGTCGCGCCGATAGGCTTCCAACGTGCGATCGGCGAGGCCATCCTCCGCCCACACGCGTTCGATGAAGCGCTCGATCAGGAGCGCGTCATCGGCGGCGAGTTCGGCGGAAGCGGGGCTATCGACGAGGGACATGCGGGCACATCGGCAAGGGACACCCGCATGGTCTCACGGCCGGCTCGCCGGGCTAAAGCCTCTGGAGACTGGACTGGTATCCCGCGATCACATAGCCGAGTTGATGCTCGACGGCTTCTTTCAGCGCCGCGCGCTCGGCATCCGTCAATTTCGACTTGCGTGCCGCCAGGGCGAGTTTCTGCATCGCCTCGACCACGCCATCGGCCTGGGACTGGAAGACGCCCGCGTCGAGCGCGACGATGTCCGCCATGTGCCGGTCGGCTCCATCGCGCAACCACTGGAATTCGGTGGGACTGACCTGTCCATCGCCATCGAACTGGCGAAGGCGGGCGTCGAGTTCGGAAAAAGACGACTGAAGCTTGAGGCTCATGGCAATACTCCCTATCGCGATAGAAGCGCTGGTGGACTCCCCTGTCCGGCGTGAACGTTACGACTCCGCGGCGTTAAGCCCACGTGAATCCTTCCGAATTTGCCCTTTGTTGCGACAATGGGCGCCTGACAGCCCGGGGACACCATGACCGATGCATCGATAGCGCCCGCATGGCGCCGTTTCACCGCCATCGTCTACGACGCGCTCGCCGTCGTGGCCATCCTGATGGTGGTCGGCCTTCTGGCCCAATTCGCGACGGGCGGGCATCTCGTCGACGACACGGGTCACCTGCTGGCATGGTGGTATCAGCCTTTGCAGGGCATCGTCGTCGGCGCCTACTTCCTCGCATCGTGGATGCGTGGTGGGCAGACGCTCGGCATGCGCCCGTGGCGGATTCGCGTGACGGACAGCCACGGCCAACCCGTGAACGGGAAGCGCGGGCTGGTGCGTCTCGTCGTGGCCGCCCTGCCCTTGGCGCTGCTGACGATCTACCCGCTGGTCTCGCTGAAGGCGGCCGTGCTGGCACCGCTCGCGGGTTGGGCCCTCCTGTTGCTTCCGAGCTTCTTCGATCGCCGCCGCCGCGCGATCCACGACATGGTCGCGGGCACGGAAATCCGGAACCTGCCTACTTGAACTGATCGGCGGCGGGGACCCACGAACCGGAGGTGGGTGACGGGGCGGGCACGTTGATCTTGATGGACGCCTCGCACCCCGGCGGCAACGGTCCCCCGGTGATACGCGCGGTGGTGCAAAGCGCCGTGTTGTCCAGCGCCACCGGAGCCGCGGCCACGGTGGAACTATTGGCGGGCGGCAGGTTCTCGGCCAGCGGCTTCGCCGGCGCCATGGTCTGGTTCTTCACCAGTTCGTCGGGATTGGCCGGTTTCGGCGGCGGGTCGCCACCGCAGCCGATGGTGAACAACGACAATGCCTTCATCGTGCCACCCGCGTTGCCGGGACCGGCGACGCAATTGATCCGGATGCCGCGCGGCAACGAGATCGTCGGGCGCACCGTCGCCGCCTCGACGCCCTGCCGAATCGCCGTGTCGACCGAGGATTCGCCCTTGGGCGTCCACGCCCCCTCGAAGCGCGTCGCCTTGTAGTCGATATGCACGCGGGTGCCGGACTGGGCCTCGAGCTTCCCTCGTGGCTTGAGTTCCACGTACGCACCGACCTGACCGGCCTTGTCACCCTGCCCGCCGACGACACCGTCGTCGCGCTGGGACGTGCCATTGGCGCCGGTGAGACGCGTGCCCTCGTCCACGCCCTGCGCGGCACCGGGCTTGCCGCTGTCAGCGGAGGCACCTGGCGTGTTCGAGCCGGATTCGCCGGCCGTGGTCTGGCCGGGAACGAAAGCTTGCGCGGGCGCGCTGCCTCCCTTCGTGGCAGTCCGTTCGCTGGCCGCCTTGCCTTCTTCCGCTTGCGTCTTGGCGGTGGACTCGCCCGCGGCATTATCGCCGGGCGCCTGACCCGGAGGCGCCGGCGCGGTGTCCGCCCTGGCCACCGGCCGTTGCAGGTCAGCCGGCGCGACCGCCGGTGCCTGTACGGCCGGCTTGTCGGTGCTGGCGACCGGCGCGGAAACGGTCGGCTTCGCCGTGGCGTCCGGCAACGGGACGGCGTCCAGTTCGGCGGTGGCCTCCACGGCAGGCGCACGGACCGTCTCGGCCGCCACCTTCGGCGGCACGGGCCGGACATCGAGCGTGAGATCGGGCTTCGGCGCGGACGGTTCCGGGGACACGTCGGGAAGTGGCGTGTCCTGCGGCGTCGGCGGAGCCGAAGACTCCTCCACCTCCGGCCGCGGTACCGTGGCGAGCGTCACCGCCGTGGTCGGCACCGGGGCGGTGTGTTCCGAGGTGATGGTGGGCGGTGTCGGCGTGACCGCCATCTGCGCGGCGGGCGTCTCGGGAATGGCCAACGACGCGGGCGGCGGCATCGGTGCGAGGCCCTCGGCCTGGGCCTTGCGCACCGGGTCCGGCTGGAAACGTGGCGGGACGACCTGTGGCTTGGGCGTATCGACGGCCAGGTCGGGCGGCGCCTGCGCGGGCACGGGTACCTTCTGGAGTTCGGGCTGCGCCGGTGGCGCCTTCGGCTGGGTCAGCGGCCGTTCGATCGTCGCCGCCACGCTCGGCGGCGGCGCGCGGAGCTTCACGTCGGGCCTTGCCTGCGGCGGTGGAGGCGCCACCGGCACGGCGATGGCGGGAAGCGCTTTCTTCGTCGAAGCGACTGACGCGGCGTGTGAACCGCTCGACGCCCGGCTGGCCTTGGATCGCGAGGTGGACCAGCGCGTCTTCACCACCGGTGCCTTCGACGGCGTGCCACGCACGGGCGGCAGCGGCGGTGGCGGCTTGTCGATCAGCCGCACCTGCAAGGCATTGGTGTCTTCCGGTTCCGGTGGTGGCGGCAGGAGTTCGTAGGCCGGACCGAGGATCATGCCGAACAGGAACATCAGGTGGACGAGGATCGTACCGACCCAGCCAGCGACGCGAAGAAGCCGGTCGCGCGGTTTTTGACGCAGGCGGCGCCGGTAGACGAGCGCGTTCATGGCCGCCTCGCGAGGCGAGACGGGCAAGGAGTTCGCGGCGACCTGGCGATCGCTGTCCGGCAGGAAATGCTTCGGCATGGACCGCTAGTGTCCATGCTGCGTTACAAAGGCACAATCGCCACCTTCGCGCGCCTCACTTGCCGAAGCGGCGCTCGCGCTCGGCGTTCTCCTGGTCCATCGCCTTGATCGGGATGTCCGTGGCGCAGCCTTGCGGCAGCGGCTTGTCGGCGCGGAACGCGGCGATGCATTCGGCTTCCGTCGGCGGCACGGGCTGGTCGGGGAGGTCTTTCACGGCCGGATTGGCCGGTGCCATGTTGAGGCGCACATCGCCATCCTTCTTGGAGGCCTTCGAGGGATCTTCGCCGCCGCAGCCCACCGGGAGCACGAAGAAGACGGTGGCGCACTTGATCCGCGTGCCGTGGCCGAGGTCGATGGTCTTCTTCACCGTGGTGGATTCGATGGCGCGGCGCAGGCCCTTGTTGAGCGCGTTCTCGTCGCGCGGCGCCCAGTCCTTTTCGAAACGGGTTTCCTTGTAGGTCACCGTGGTCTTGTGCGACATGATCGTGGTGTCGTCGGTCGGCTTGCGCGCCACGAAATCCGCCTGCGTCGTGGTGCCTGGTCCCTGCTGCTTCGGCATGACGATGGAACCGTCGGCACTGAAAAGAGCGGGTGCGGGCGCCTGGGCGGCCGGCGGCGCGGGCGTGTTTTCCGCGGGCGGCTGTTCGGGCGTGGGCTCCTTGCGCCGGGGTGGTTCGGGTCGCGTCGCTTCGGGCGAGCGGACCTTCGGCGGAGGTTCGGCGACCGGTGGCGGAGGCGGCACGTCGGCCACCGGTGGCGCGGGGTGAGCCGGTTCGATGAAGCGCACTTCGAGCACGTCGTCACGATCGACCGGCGGCACGAAACCGACGGGCAGTCTCGGCTGCATCTCGTAGCGCACCACCATCACGATGAAGACGTGCAGGACGAGCGCCACGACCATCGCCAGCACACGCCGCAGGCGGTCGCGTGGCGGCGGCCGCCTGCCGATGGCATGCAGCGCCGACAGCGTCGCGGCATCGATCGGCTGCAGCCCACGCGGGCGCGCGGCGTCCTCCGGCTCCAGCCGGTGGGGTTCGATGAAGGGCGGTGGCGCCTTGCCGGGGTATTGCACGCGTGCGAGGGTCCCTTTGGCCTCGTGGAGAAAGTCGGACAGCTTAGCGGCGATCCGCTAAACGCAGCGTAAGGCCTGGCCCTCAGACCGTGGGCTCCCCGGAAGATTCCCGGCACCACTTGATTCCGGGGCGGGGAAGGAGAAGGCTTGGGTCCGGGCCCCGCCCGAATCATCGCCATGCCGTCCGGAATCCGGACACACCGAAGGAGGGACGCATCGTGTCGCCATCCACGGAACACATCCGCAGCCTGGCCCTTGCCGGCCACGCCGGCGCCGGCAAGACCACCTTGTTCGAAGCGATGCTCCACGCCGGCGGCGCGCTGACCGGCATGGGCAGCGTCGAACGTGGCAGTACCGTTTCCGACACCGATCCGATGGAGAAGGCCCGCGGTCATTCGATCGACGCGTCCATCGCCTCCATCGAACGCAACGGCTATCGCATCCACCTGCTCGATACACCCGGCTATGCCGACTTGCGCGGCCCCGCCCTGGCCGCGCTCGCCGCCGCCGACACCGTCGCGATCGTCGTCAACGCCGCGAACGGCATCGAGCACGGCACGCGCTCGATGATGGCCCACGCGAAGCAACGCGGCATCGCCCGCCTCGTCGTCGTGAACCGCATCGACGCGGAGGGCGTGGATCTCGCGGCGCTGGTGGACGAGCTGCGCGAGGAATTCGGCAACGAATGCCTTCCCCTCAACCTTCCCGCGTCGAAGGGCCATTCCGTCCGCGACGCCTTCTTCCAGACCGCGGGCGACACCGATTTTTCCTCGCCCGGCGAAGCTCACCAGCGGATCATCGACCAGGTCGTGGAGATCGACGACGAGGTGATGGAACACTACCTGGAGTCCGGCGAATCCGCCTTGTCGGCGGCGGAGATCCGCGCCGCGCTGGAACACTGCCTGCGCGACGGGCACCTCGTGCCCATCGTGTTCACCAGCGCGCGCGACGGCGTGGGCGTCGTCGAGCTGCTGGACCTGGTCGAAAGGATCCTGCCCTGCCCCAGCGAGACGAACCCGCCCCCCTTCCTGGACGCGAACGACAAACCCTTCGACGTGACCGCCGATCCGGCACGGCATGTCATCGCCGACGTGTTCAAGATCGTCAACGATCCCTTCGTCGGCAAGCTCGGCGTCTTCCGTGTCTGGCAAGGCCGCGTGCGCAAGGATTCGTCGCTGTTCGTCGACGACGGGCGCAAGCCGTTCAAGGTGGCCCATCTGTTCCGGCTGAAAGGCCGCGAACACGTCGAGATCGACGAAGCGTTGCCGGGAGACATCGCGGCCGTGGCCAAGATAGACGACATCCACTTCGACGCCGTGCTGCACGATGCCTCGGACGAAGGACACATCCACCTCGAACCGGCCGCCTTTCCCGCGCCGATGTACGGTCTCGCCGTGGAACCCGCGCACAAGGGCCAGGAACAGAAACTGTCGCAGGCCCTGGGCAAGCTGGCGGAGGAAGATCCGTGCTTCCGCGTGGAGCATCACAAGGAGCTCAACGAGACGGTGGTGCGCGGCCTCTCCGACCTGCACCTGAAACTCATGCTGGAACGGATGAAGGCGCGCTACGACGTCGACGTCATCACGCACCCACCGCGCATCGCCTATCGCGAAACCATCGGCGCGGCGGCGGAAGGCCACCACCGTCACAAGAAACAGACCGGCGGCGCGGGCCAGTTCGGCGAGGTATTCCTGCGCGTGGAACCGCTGGATCGCGGCGCGGGCTTCGTCTTCGACGACCAGACCAAGGGCGGCGTCATACCGGGGCAGTTCATGCCGGCTATCGAGAAAGGCGTACGCCAGGCACTGGACCATGGCGCGATCGCGGGATATCCCATCCAGGATGTGCGCGTGATCGTCTACGACGGCAAGCACCACCCGGTGGATTCCAAGGAGGTCGCCTTCATCAGCGCCGGCCGCAAGGCCTTCCTCGATGCCGTATCGCGCGCACGGCCACTGGTACTGGAGCCACTGGTGGACCTGGAGGTGTCGATTCCCGACCACTACGTGGGCGACGTGACCGGCGGCCTCGCCTCGCGACGGGCGCAGATCATGGGCACCGATTCGCTACGCGGCAGCGAGACGCTCATCAAGGCCCGCGTGCCACTGGCGGAACTCATCGACTACCCGACCCAGCTCAAGGCCATGACCGGAGGCCAGGGACGCTATGCGATGGCCTTCAGTCACTACGACACCGTGCCGCCGGGGGTGCAGAAGAAGCTGGCCGAGGCGTGGAAGCCGAGGGTGGAGGAGGACTGAGTTCCCACCAGGATTTCGCTGACCTGGTGGGAGCCGACCTTGTCGGCGATCGGCCGGCAGGCCGCCGGGAATCCGGCAGCCCCCGGGGCCGCAAAACCGTCAGGCCGTCTTGCGCTTCGGCTTCAGCATCGTCCCGATGCACTTGGCCGAGCCGCAGCGGCAGCCCCATACCTTCTTCAACCGTGCCGTATGCGGCATGTCGAGCGTGATGCCGTAGTCGTAGGTGAGTTCCTCACCCGGCGCGATATCGCGAATGGCCTCGATCAGCACGCGGTCGTTCTTCGACGGCTTGCCTTCCACCGCTTCCTCGATCAGCGCCTGGCAGTTCGGATCGCAGCTGTGGTTGATCCAGCGCGCGGTATTGCCATGGCTGTTGCCGTCGACGATGAAGCGCTCGTTGAGGGTGAACAGGAAGGTATGCCCGGTTTCACCGCCGTCGCCGTAACGCTTGTCGGCTTGCGCATGGGTGATGCGGTCGCCCTTGTATTCGATGATCTCTTCGCCGGCCTTGATCGGGGCGGTGGCGAAGACGCCGTTTCCGTGGATGGGCGAACGTCGTGCGGCGATGCGTCGGGTCATGGGGAAATCGAAGTCTCGGAGATAATCGCTGATGATGCCTGCTCGCCACCCGCTTGGGAACCGCGTTTGAAACGCACGTCTCGCGCGCATGGGCCGGGCGGCGCTACCATCGAACAGCTGTTCGACTCCCCTTGCCGGAAGCCCAGGGAATGATCTCGATCGTCCGCCGCCCTTTCATCCTTTCCGCCCTGCTCGCTAGCGTGGCCCTGCTGGCCGCTTGCGGGCCCGTCAAGAAGAGCGTGTTTCCGCCATCCGTCACCCTCCAGGAGGTCACGGCCAAGCCGGGCGGGGTGTGGCACATGACCTTGCGTATCCGCAACAACAGCTATGGCGGGATGTCGTTCGAGACCTTCCAGGGCACGCTGCGCGTCGGGGAACTCGGCGGCGTGCTGCTCGACGCGAAGATCGACCAGGACATCCCCTCGTTCGCCGCCGACGTCGCGACGATCGACCTGTTGCCTACCGCCGAGATGTCGAAGGCGCTCGCCGAATTGGCCGCCAAGGGCAGTTCCGGTGCCCTCCCCTACAGCATCGATGGCCGGGTCAATGCCACGCCGGAGAAGGAAGACGCGTCGCGATCCTTCCCCGTCCACGGCAAGAACTGGCTCTCGCCCGTGCCGGGCATCCCCGATACCTACCGCTCGCCCTGACCCAGGATCATCCGCATGACGATTTACAAAGCCCCCCTCGACGACATGCGCTTCGCGCTCTACGACGTGCTCGGCGCCGAAGCCGTGCTCGCCCGGCTCGAAGGTGGCGAAGGGCACACACGCGACCTGCTCGATGCCGTGCTCGATGAGGCGGCCCGGTTCAACGAACAGGTACTGGCACCGCTGAACGCAACGGGCGACGAGGAAGGCTGCCATTTCGACAAGGCCACGCGCACCGTCACCACGCCGAAGGGCTTCAAGGAAGCCTACCGGCAGTATGCCGAGGGTGGCTGGGCCGGCCTCACCGCGCACGAGAAGTTCGGCGGCCAGGCCTTGCCCGCCGTCCTCGGCACGCTGACCAAGGAAATGATCGACTCGGCGAACCTCGCCTGGGGCATCTATCCCCTGCTCTCCCACGGTGCCACCAGCGCCCTGGAACATCATGGGGACGAGTGGCAGCAGGAGGTCTTCCTCAAGCCCCTCGTCGACGGCCGCTGGACCGGCACGATGTGCCTCACCGAACCGCAGGCGGGTTCCGACCTCGGCCTGCTGAAGACGCGCGCCGAACCGAACGCCGACGGCAGCTACCGTGTCACCGGCACCAAGATCTTCATCAGCGCCGGCGAGCACGATTTCGCCGAGAACATCATCCACCTCGTGCTCGCGCGCCTGCCGGATGCGCCCGAGGGGAGCCGCGGCATCTCGATGCTGGTCGTGCCGAAGTTCAAGGTGAACAAGGACGGCTCCATGGGCGAACGCAATACCGTCGCCGCGGGTGCCATCGAACACAAGATGGGCATCCGGGGTTCGGCCACCTGCGTGATGAACTTCGACGACGCCGAGGGTTGGCTGGTCGGTCCCGCGCACAAGGGCCTCGTGGCGATGTTCACCATGATGAACGCGGCGCGCCTGGCCGTCGGCATCCAGGGCCTCGGCCTGGCCGAACGCGCTTTGCAGAACAGCCTCAACTATGCGCGCGAGCGCCTGCAGATGCGTGCGTTGTCGGGCCCGAAGCTGCCGGAGAAGCCGGCCGATCCGTTGACCGTGCACCCGGACGTGCGTCGCATGCTGCTGACCCAGCGTGCCTTCGTCGAAGCCGGACGCGTGCTCGCCACCTACGCGGCCTTGCAGAGCGACATCGAGGCACGTGATGCCGATCCGCAGGCACGCAAGACGGCCGGTGAGTTGCTTTCCTTCCTCATCCCGATCGCCAAGGGCCTGCTCACCGAGGCGGCCCAGGAATGCACGAAGGAAGCACTGCAGATCTTCGGTGGCCACGGCTACATCGCCGAACACGGGATGGAACAGTTCGTCCGCGACGCCCGCATCATCACGCTCTACGAGGGCACCACGCAGATCCAGGCGCTCGACCTGCTCGGGCGGAAGATCATGCAGCTGCAGGGCGCGGGCCTGAAGCATTTCCTCGGCGAGATCTCCGCGTTCTGCCAAGCCAACCAGGCCAACGAGAGCGTCAAGGCCTTCGTCGGGCCGTTGGCCGTGGCGACCAAGGCCTGGGGCGACCTGACCCAGGCCATCGCGCAGAGCGCGCAGGCCAATCCGGAAGAACTCGGCGCCGCCGCCGTCGACTACCTGTACTTCTCCGGCTACGTGACCCTTGCCTACTTCTGGGCGAAGAGCGTGCTGGCGGCAGGTGGTTCCGCCCTTTCCGCCGACGCGAAGCAGGCCAAGCGCGACACCGCGACGTTCTACTTCACCCGCATCCTGCCGCGCATCCACGTGCACAAGGCCGCGATCGAGGCCGGCGTGGCGACGCTGCCCGAGCTCCTCTAACCGCACGGCCTGCTGACCGGCAGCCAACCCACCGGGAGCCAACCCCGGTGGGAACCGACCTTTCGTGGAAACCGACCCTGTGTGGGAGCCGACTTTTTGTGGGAGCCGATTCAACGGCGATGGGTGCTTGCCGAGAACTGGCCCGCTGCCGCGGGATCGCCGCTGAAGCGGCTCCCACACAGGGTCGGCTCCCGCAAAGGCGCGCCTACAACCTCGCGGGACTTTCCCCCGCATCCGTGAAGGTGTAGAAAAAGGTTTCCGCCCGGACCCTTCGCCACGACGGTGCCAGATACGATGAGCGACGCCACGTTCCTGATACGTCTCGCCGAGAGCGACGACGACGAGTTCATCCTTGGCCTGGTCCCACGTTTCGTCGATTTCCCCCTGCCTAACGGGCGCAGCCGCAGCGATTGCCTGAAGGGCATCGAAGCGGACCTGGTGAAGCACCTCGACGAGCAACCCTCGAACAGCTACATCTTCGTCGCCGAGAACGAGGACGGCGAACCGGTGGGATTCGTGCATCTTCAGAAGACGAAGGACTTCTTCACCCACCGCGACAACTGCCACATCTCGGACATCGCGGTCGCCGAAGCCTACGAGGGTGCCGGGGCTGGCAAGTTCCTGCTCGACCATGCCTATGGCTGGGCCAAGGAACATCGCTGCCAGTTCGTGACACTGGCGGTCTTCCCCGGCAACGAGCGCGCCCGCGACATGTACATGAAGCAAGGCTTCGACACCGACCTCATGCGCATGGCGAAGCCTGTTCGCTGACGAGATACCTGACCCCCGGTGAGAAACCACCCCTGGTGTGAACCCGGCCCTTGGTGGGAAGCCGCTTCAGCGGCGATGGGTACTTGCGGTGAACCGGCCGCTGCCGCGGATCGCCGCTGAAGCGGCTCCCACACAGGCTCCTACGCAAGCACCCATCGCCGCTGAAGCGGCTCCGACATAGGGTCGGCTCCTACCCAGTCGACCGCGGCCAGGGCTTCCTTACAAGTCACTCCCCGCGACGAACCACAAAAAAAGGCCGCCCGAAGGCGGCCTTTTCCGAATCGATCCGAACGACGGCCAATCAGGCCTTCGCGGTCGTCTCTTCCAGGCGCTCGCGCGCATCCAGGCGAGCCGCCATGCGATCGATGTTGGCCAGCGACACGAGGTGCGCGTAGATCCAGCCGAGGGCGCCTTCACGCAGGAACTCGTGGGCGGTCTTCTCGTCGAGGCTGCGCAGCTTTTCCTCGTTGATCACGAAGAGGCCATTGAGGTTGATGCCCTTGCCTTCCTTCTGCAGCGTGATGGTGCGCGGCTCGAGCAGGTCGTGCTCGCGCAGCTTGCCCATGAACCACTGCGTGCGGGCGACGTGGTCCTGGAACTCGCCCAGGAAGTTCACGGCGTTGGTCAGGGCCGGTGCGTCGGTGCCGTCTTCGTTGAAGAGGCGCTCGCCTTCGCTGTCGTTGAAGCCCTCATAGGCCTCGTCGAGGAACACGGTGAAATCGTCGCCCTCGGTACCGGCCGGCTTCTCGGCCAGCACGAACGGATAGCGGCGGACGAAAGCGGGGACATAGATGCCCTGCTCCCAGAAACCGTTGTCGCCGACCAGCAGGTTCTCGCCCTGGCGCAGGCCGAGCAGGGCCATGGGGCCCGCCTCTTCCATCGTGTTGCCGGCGAACAGGATCGGGAAATCGCGCGCGGCCGGCGCGAACTCCACACCCGTCAGCGGCACGGAGTGCGCGGCGGCGGCGAAACGGATGTTGTTCACGGCCTTCAGACGCAGGTCGCGGTGGGCGGTACGGTTCAGGGGAACCGGACGCTCGTAGAAAAGCACTTCTGCCACTGTGTAACCCTCATGGACCCGCCGAACCTGGGAAGCCACCCCGGCCCCCCTTCCAAACCCGCCGGGCGCTCGAATGCGAACGCCCACTATAACAGCGGTCAATGACAGGAAAAGCCCCCGCAAGAAGCGTACCGGGGGGTGCTTTTCTGTCGCAATTATCGGCTATGCTCGGGTCGAAGGCCTTGCGAGGCCGAGGATCGGATGGTCGATCCGCACGGAGTTCGGCTTGCTGGAACGCTCTTTCGCTTATGTGAAGGACGAGACACGATGACGATGGAAGTGCTCCAAGAGGACCTGCCGAGGGTGTCCGCGCTGCATGCGACGCGGGTACTTTCCCTCGATGCGGCGGGTCGCATCCTGGACTGGATCAGTTGGCAGGATGCGGTCTGCCTCTATGTGCGCGGCGTGGTGGCCTGGACCCTGGGCGACCCCTGCGTCACCGTCCATGGCGGGATCAACCGGACCAGCGGCCTGCGCAGCAGCCTCGAACTTCATCCGATCGTGGCCAGCACGGGCCACTGCCGCGAACACGCGATCGACCCGGCGCCCGCCCTCACCAACACCGCCCTGTTCGCCCGCGACCGGCACATCTGCCTCTATTGCGGTCACCAGTACACCCGCCACGAACTCACCCGCGACCACGTGGTGCCGTTGTCCAAGAAGGGCGCCGACGAGTGGGAGAACGTGGTCAGCGCCTGTCTGGCCTGCAACCTGCGCAAGAGCAACCGGACGCCGCATCAGGCCAACATGCCGCTGCTGGCCGTGCCCTACCGTCCGAGCTGGGTCGAGCACCTGATCCTGTCCAACCGCAATATCCTGGCCGACCAGATGGAATTCCTGGTCAGCCACCTGCCGCGGGACCGGCGCCCGGCCTGAGCCGGGCCCTAACCGCCCGCAAGGATTCACGTCCCGTCCCTTGCCCCGGCCTCGCCGGAGGCGAACAATAGGCGGATGAACGACCTCTCCCGCTACCCCTATCTGGCGCAGATCGACTCGCCGGAGGACCTCCGGCGCTTTCCGGTGGACGAACTGCCGGCGATCGCCGACGAACTGCGCCGTTACCTGATCGAGGCCGTGGCCTCGTCGGGCGGGCATTTCGGCGCGGGCCTGGGCGTGGTCGAACTCACCGTCGCCCTGCACCACGTGTTCGAGACCCCGCGCGACCGCCTGGTCTGGGACGTGGGCCACCAGTGCTATCCGCACAAGATCCTCACCGGCCGGCGCGACCGGATCACCACGATCAAGAAGAAGGACGGGCTCGCCCCCTTTCCCCGCCGCGAAGAGAGTGAGTACGACACCTTCGGCGTGGGCCACTCGTCCACCTCGATCTCCGCCGCGCTGGGCATGGCCCTGGCGTTGCAGCGCCGTGGCGACCCGCGCAAGGTGGTGGCCGTGATCGGCGACGGCGCGATGACCGCCGGCATGGCGTTCGAGGCGCTCAACCACGGCGGTGACGTCGAGCCGAACATGCTGGTGATCCTGAACGACAACGGCATGTCGATCAGCGAAAACGTCGGCGCGATGACCAAGATGATGGCCCGCGCCATGTCCAGCCGCACGCTCAACGCATGGCGCGAGCGGGCCAAGAAGGCGATGCCGCGCGAGTCCTTCTTCGGCCGTTTCTTCAAGCGCTGGGAAGAACACGCCAAGGGCATGTTCGTGCCGTCCACGCTGTTCGAGGAACTGGGCTTCCACTACACCGGTCCCATCGACGGCCACAACATGGCCCAGCTGGTGAACGCGCTGGAAACGGTGAAGGCCCTTCCCGGCCCGCAACTGATCCACGTGATGACCACCAAGGGCAAGGGCTACGAGCCGGCCGAGAAAGCACAGATCGAATACCACGCGGTGGGACCGTTCGACCCGGTCGCCGGCCTGGTCAAGAAGGGTGCGCCGGCCAAACCGACCTATACCGACATCTTCAGCGACTGGCTCTGCGACATGGCCGCCGCCGACGAGCGCCTGCTCGGCATCACCCCGGCGATGCGCGAGGGCTCGGGCCTGGTCCGTTTTTCCAAGGAATACCCGCAGCGCTATTTCGACGTGGCGATCGCCGAGCAGCACGCGGTGACGCTGGCGGCGGGCATGGCGGTCGAGGGCGCGAAGCCGGTGGTGGCGATCTACTCCACCTTCCTGCAGCGCGCCTACGACCAGGCCATCCACGACGTGGCCTTGCAGAACCTCGACGTCACCTTCGCCATCGACCGCGCGGGCGTGGTCGGCCCCGACGGCGCCACGCATTCGGGCAGCTTCGATCTCTCCTTCATGCGCTGCCTGCCGAACATGGTGATCATGGCGCCGGCCGACGAGAACGAATGCCGCACCATGCTCAGCACCGGCTTCCACTACGACGGCCCGGCCGCGGTGCGTTATCCGCGCGGCACCGGCCCCGGAACGAAGCTGGCCGAGACGCTGGAAACCTACCCGATCGGCAAGGCCGAGGTGCGCCGCCGTGGTCACCACGGTCTGGCGATCCTCTCGTTCGGCACCATGCTCGCTCCCGCCGCGGTCATCGCCGCCGAAGTCGACGCCACGCTGGTGAACATGCGCTTCGTGAAGCCGCTGGATGAGGAACTGATCCTCGAACTCGCGCGTTCGCACAAGGCCTTCGTCACCATCGAGGACAACGCCATCGCGGGCGGCGCGGGCGCGGCCGTCGCCGAATGCCTGGCGGCGCACGGCGTCACGTTGCCGATCCAGCATCTTGGTCTTCCGGACGTCTATCTGGAACACGGCAGCCGTGAGGAAGTACTGACCATGGCCGGCCTGGACCTGCCGCAGATCCGTCACGCGATCCGCGCGCGGTTCCCGCAGTTCGTGGATGCGCCGGTGGCTAGCGCGGGGTGATCCGCGCCCCACTGTCACTGCTATGTGAATCGAGGCGATCACCTAGTCGGCGGCGTGCGTCAGCGTCTCCCACAGATAGTGGAAATAGCCGCGTGACGGCCGCCGGGTCGACAGCCAGCGTGCCGTATGGGGAAGGTGTTCACCAAGACGCCCGGCGTAGTGATTGAAGCCGATTTCGAGCGTGCCATCCAGACGCCCGCTCGTCGTTCCGCCGCAGGTGGCCGATGGCACCTCGCCATCTCCGAGCGCGGCATGGTATTCCATCGCCGCGACCAGGCGGTCGTGCTCTTCCGCATACAGGTCGATTCCTTGCAGGGATGCCGTCTCGGCGACGTTGAGCAAGGCGGCGATGCCGTACGCGGTGTGCTCGAGGTCGCGGCAGGTCTCCTGCGCGTGGCCGTCGGTGGGGTGACGCTGCCCGAACCATGAAGCCACCAGGGCCTCGCCGGTCACAGGGCAGGCCTTGGGAACACGGGGTTCCGGTCCATCGGTGGCCAGGTAGATCGAGGTCGTGGCCCGTTCGCGCCATTGCCGGATCGCCGTATCGAACGCGCCTCGATCGTCGAGGAAGATCGCGATGTTCGCCTTCGCTTCTATGGCGCTGGCCTGCCAGTTGAACGTATGGCAGCGGCCCATGCGGTCGATATCCGGCAGGTATTGTTCCGCAAGCATCCGGCCGAACCGGTGAACACGCCGGGGATGCCATGTGGCGGACGTATGCCGGATGATCTCGGCCGCGCGTGGCCATAACTGCGCGGCCCACGACGCTTGTAGCGGCGCATTGCTTCCGGCATGGCCGTATCGCAACTTACCCGACCAGGCGTCCATGATGGCGATGGACTTCTCGGCATGCGCGCGATTGCCGGTCAGCGCCCACAGCAAAGCCTGCGTGTAAGCGACCTGCGCGTCGACGATTTCGTCGGTGCAGCCGATGTCCGGTTGCGAATAGGGGCCGCATTCGACACGCTCGCGTGGCTTCGGCACGTGGTCGATGCGGGCGAGATGAGAGCGTTGCATCGCCTCGAACGCTTCCGTGGTCACGGGGTTTCGCGCCGCGATCCTGGCTTTGACAAGCGTTAGTTGCTCTACGCCGACGAGCACGCCCGGATGCTTCAAAGATTCCGAAGAGCGGGCAACCCAGGGGCTCGCGCAGAGCGTGGCGGCCAGCACGATAGGGAAGTACGTGTGCATGCGGATTCTCCTTGCCGCGGCCAAGTCCGCGGAAGGGAGACACTACGCATCGCGACATGCCGCCGCGACGGACGGGACGCGCGACGGGGCACTCACCTACGACTATGGTTGGGCGGCGTCGCGAGACAGGTAGAAGGCGCCGGAGACGCGGTCACGATGTTCCAGGTCCTTCGTCGTGAACTCGTCGACGAGGCCCGCCTCTCGCAGAATCCGCCTGACCGCCTCGCCCTGATTCCAGCCGTGCTCGATCAGGACGGCTCCGCCAGGCAGGAGATGCGCGTCGGCGCCCGAAGCGATGCGCCGGATGTCGTCCAGGCCATCCGCACCGGAAGCTAGCGCCGAGGCCGGTTCGAACCGCAGGTCACCTTCGCCCAGGTGACGATCGTCCGCCTCGATATAAGGCGGGTTGCTGATGACGAGGTTGAAACGCCGGCCATTCAGCGGCGCGAACCAGTCGCCCTGCACGAACTCCACGCGCTCCAGTCCGAGTCGTCGCGCGTTTCGCAGCGCGACGTCCAGCGCGGCGGCGCTGACGTCCACCGCGACCACCGTCGCATCCGGCCGCTCCTTGGCGATGGCCAGCGCGATGGCGCCGCTGCCCGTACCGAGGTCGACGACGCTGCCGCCCGCAGGCAATCGATCGAGGGCCAGCTCCACCAGCAACTCGGTTTCCGGTCGAGGGATCAGTGTCGCGGGCGTGACTTCCAGGGTGAGCGACCAGAAGTCGCGCGTCCCGGTGATGTAGGCGATGGGCTCGCCCGCGGCCCGCCGCCGCACGAGGGCATCGAAACGTCGCGTGCCCTCCGCATCGGCGACATCCTCCGCATGCGCGAAAAACCATGCGCGATTCACGCCCAGCGCGTGCGCCAGCAACAGTTCGGCTTCAAGGCGGTCGCCCAGCACATCGGAGGCCCGGCGCAGGATCGTGCGGATATCGGTCATGCCGCGATTCTAGCGGCCCGCCCGCCTACAATGCCGTCATGCGCCTGCTTCTTCTGCTCTCCGCGGCCCTGCTCCTCGCCGGATGCCATGCCACGTTCTTCGGTGCCGTCAACGCGCGGCAACCGTCGACGGGCGTGGCGGCGCATCGCGATATCGTGTTCGATCCGGCAAACGACCTCGCCCTGGACGTCTATAGCCCCACAAATGCATCGCACGCACCCGTGGTCGTCTATTTCTACGGCGGCAGCTGGATGACGGGAAAGCGCCAATGGTTTCGCTGGATGGGCGAGGCGCTCGCCGCCCAGGGCGTCATCGCCATCGTCGCCGACGTCCGTCCGTGGCCGAAGGTACGCATGGAAGGATTCCTGCAGGACGGTGCCGAGGCCGTGCGCTGGGCGCACGACCATGCGGCTGGCTTCGGTGGCGATGCGGCCCATCTGTTCGTGATGGGACACTCGTCCGGAGGACAGATCGCGGCCATGCTGGCAACCGACAAGCAGTGGCTAGCGGCGGTAGGCATGAAGCCGCGTGACCTCGCCGGCTTCATCGGTATCGCGGGCACGTACGACTTCATCCCCTTCGACGAACCCGAGTTCTACGAGATCTTCGGCCACGAACCGGGCGAGCAAGCGCTGTCGCAGCCGGTCAACTTCGTCGACGGCGATGAACCGCCCGCCCTGCTGCTACAGGGTGAAAACGACACCATCGTATCGCCTGCGGAAGCGGTGTCGTTCGAGGGAAGGTATCGCTCGCAGGGCGAGCCCGTTGAGTTGAAGCTCTATCCGAACGTGGGGCATGAACAACTACTTCTGGCCTTCGGGCCGCTGAAAGGCAAGGCGCCGGTCCTGGCCGATACGATGGCGTTCATCCATCGCTACGCGGCAGCCGCACCTCACTGAGCCCATCGAAGCCCCTGTGGGAGCCGCTTCAGCGGCGAAAGCCAGACCGGGGCGACCCCCATCGCCGCTGAAGCGGCTCCCACATGACGTGGCACTGCCGCAACCCGCCCCTAGCGCGCCTTCATCACGTCGCGCCCTTCCGCGTTGCCTCCGCGTGCCGCATCCAGGATTTCGGGATAGGGATAGTTGAGCCCGAGCAGCTGGCGGATATCCGCGCTGGCGTTCTTCACGAACGCCTCCGGCAGCGCCGCGGGCATGTTCTCCATGGGTTTCACGAATTTCGGCAGGTACTGCGTGATGATCGCCGAGCGATCGATGGCGCTACGGTTCGGCATCGCGCAATGCCAGGCCGCGCCGAAGAAGATCACCGTGTCGCCGGGCTCGCCCAGCATGCGCTCGCAACGCTCGAAGAACCGGTCGCTCTCGTCCGGATAACGCAGTTCGCGCTGCGATCCCGGCACGTAGGCCGTCGCACCGGTTTCCTCGGTGAAAGGATCGAGCATGATCGTCGCCTGCGCATTGAGGGGGAAGCTCGCGTTGATCCGTACCGGATGGGTTTCCGGCGAGTGGAAATCCCAGTACGGATAATCGATGTGCGGCTCCTGCCCCGGACCGCCAGGAAGGATGCGGTTCGCCGCGATCGAGCCCATGATGAACTCGCTGCCGATGAAGGCGCGCATGACTTTCATGATCGCCGGGTGGGCCGCCATGCGGGAGAAAATCTCTCCCTTTGCCAGGAGGTTCCATACGCGCCTTTGCAGGTTGATGCGACCCGCCCGCTCGGCATCGCCCTGGAAATGCGTCACCTTGCCGCCGCGTTCGTCCGCGTTCGACTCGTGCATGACGATCGCTCGCGCCTCGGCGATCTCCGCCGGGGTGAACAGGCCTCGCAAGGTGACCGCGCCATTCCCGTCCAGCAATTCGGCGACGATGGCGTCGATATCCAGATTGTCCTCGGTGAAGACGCGAAGGTGGGAAGAAGGGTGGCGGACGGTCTGCGCGGAGACGTTCATGCGTGGCTCCTGCCGCGATGAGCGGCGTGGCAAGGGGACGGTGAGGATCTATGCCTTTACGCTAGGCCGTTTTGCAAGCGCTTGCAAATTGCGCCGCAACATACGTAGAGTCGACCTGAACTCGATCAGGATCTGCCCATGAAGAGCGAATTACGCGTCGGCCTGATCGGCGCCGGGTATATGGGGAAAGCGCATACCGTGGCGTACCAGAGCGTGGGCGCCCTGTTCGAACCCGCCCGCCGCCCCGTATGCGAGATGATCGCCACCTCGACCGAGGAAGGCGCCGCCGGGATGGCGAAGCGCTGGGGCTGGGCCCGTTCCACCGGCGACTGGCGCGACCTGGTCGACGATCCGCAGGTGGATGTCGTGGTCATCGCGACGCCGCCGCGCACGCATTACCCGATGGTGATGGCCTGTGTCGCGGCGCGGAAGCCGGTGTTCTGCGAAAAACCGCTGGGCATGAACGCGGAGGAATCGCTCGCGATGACCGAAGCCGTGGAACGCGCACGGATGCCGAACATGGTCGGCTTCAACTACATCCGCACGCCCGCCAGCCAATTGGCGCGACGGATCATCGCTTCGGGCGAGATCGGCGAGGTGATCCAGGTCACGGCCGAACATGTCGAGGATTACCTGCACGACCCCGCCCTGCCCGCCTCGTGGCGCACTCGTATCGCGACGGGCTCCGAGGCAGGGGCACTGGGCGACGTCGCTCCCCATATCGTCAATGCCTGCCTGCGCCTCGTGGGGCCGATCGAAAGCCTGGTGGCCGACACGTCCATCGTGCAACCGCGTCGCGATGGTCCGCACGGTTCCGAAGCCGTGGAGAATGACGATCAAGGACAGATGCTGCTCCGCTTCGCCAACGGTGCGACAGGAAGCATCAGCTTCAGCCGCATGGCCGCGGGCAGGAAGATGGGCTACACCTACCGGATCACCGGCACGCGGGGCGCCATCGCCTTCGACCAGGAAGACCAGAACGCCCTGTGGTTATACGACGCCTCACGCGAACCGGCGCGAAGAGGATTCCAGAAGCTATTGATGGGGCCGGCGCATCCGGATTACCTGGCCTTCAACCAGGGTGTCGGCCACGGCACCGGCTACAACGAGCAGATCGTGATCGAGGCGCGGGATTTCCTGCAGGCGGTGACCACCGGCGAATCGGTGTGGCCGACATTCCGCGACGGGTACGAGGTGGACAGGGTGATCGCCGCGGCATTGGTGTCGAATCGCGAGAGGCGCTGGGTGTCGCTGTGACGCCGGTCGTTTACCGGAGGCTTCCCCGTTTCACCAGCTCGCAGGGAAACAGCTTGTTGCGCGGCACCGCGGCCGGATCATCCATCCAGGCCACGATGCGTTCGATGGCATGCAGCACCATCTCACGAATGGGCTGGCGTACCGTCGTCAGCGAATAGGAGGCCCAGGCAGCTAGCGGCATATCGTCGAAACCGACGATGCTGACATCCACCGGAACCGCCACGCCACGCTCACGGCAGGCATCCATCGCCCCCAGGGCCAGCACGTCGTCGCCGCAGAACACGCCGTCCAGCGTGTCGTCGCGGTCGAGCAAGGTGTGCATGGCCAGGCGGCCGTGTTCGTGCGTGTAATTGCCGGCGTGGATGGTCTCCCGCAGCAACCTGCCTGCGATCTCGGCAAATCCCTTGTTCCGGTCGATGGTGGATGCGTCGTGCGCCGAACCACCCAGGAAAGCCAGCCTGCGCAGCCCGTGTCGACGCATGGCTTCCGCGACCAGCCGTCCACCGGCCACGTTGTCCACCGTCGCCACCGGCACCGGTGACGAGCGCCCTGCCCGGCCGAACACATGCATCACGGGCAGGCCCGCCGCGCGGCACGATGCGGCGAATCCCGCCGGCGGCGCCGAGGTGGCGATGACCACGGCGTCGACGTTGTACTGGCGCAACATGTCGAGGGCGGCGGTGCCATCTTCATCCTCGCCGAGGTTCGCCAGGAGCGGGCGCAAGCCGCGAGCCTGCAGTTCGCGCGTGAAGAGGTCGAAGACCTCCATGAACGCCGGGTTCCCGAAATGATTGGACACCAGCCCGATGAGTTCGGTGCGGCCGGTCATGAGGCTGCGGGCAAGGTGGTTGGGGCGATAGCCGAGGGTGGCGGCGGCTTCGAGCACGCGTTCGCGGGTTTTCGCGGAAACGCTCGCTCCTTCGGTGAATGTGCGCGACACAGCGGAGATCGAGACGCTCGCGGCCTCCGCGACATCGCGCGCGGTGGCGCGCGGCGGGTGGCGTGGCGGGACAGGGGGCCGTGAGCTCATCCATATAGGGTAGCGCAACGTCGTGGAGACGCTCTGGTGGGAGCCGACCTTGGTGGGAGCCGACCCTGTCGGCGATGGGTGTTGCGGTAACCCTGGCCCGCTGCCGCGGGATCGCCGACAAGGTCGGCTCCCACCAGGCTGAGGGTACCTGCCACCAGGCTGAGGGTACCTGCCACCAGGGCGCGGGTACCTGCCACCAGGGCGCGGGTGACTGCCACCGTGCTGAGGGTGGCTGTCACGATGCTGAGGTGTCGCTGCCATGGTGTGAGTACAAAAAAAGCCGGGCGATCGCTCGCCCGGCTCGTCGTCACTCAAACATGCGGTGGCTCAGCGCAGGATCGCCTTCGGGTCCTGTTTGGCCTTCTGCGCCGAGCAGAGCAGGATCTGCTCGCTGGTCTGCGCCAGCCCGCGCTCGGCACCGCTGACCTGGCCCAGGCGCGGCTTGAAGAACTCGCTCAGGCGATCGGCTTCAGCCTTCGAGCAACCGCCGCCACCGGCGAGACCCGGCAGCTGGCCGCCCGCGAAGCTGCCCGTGCGCGCCACGATCTTGTCGTAGTTGGCCACGAACCACTTCCACAGGTCGGCACGCGTCGCTTCGGAGTCGCGGCCACCACGCAGCACCATGGCCATCTCGCCGACCTTCACGTCCTTGCCGAGCGCGAAGTCACGGACCTTGTTGGCCAATGCCGGGTCCTTGGTGGACGCCAGCGCCGACAACATGGCGTTCCGCTTCGCCGGATCGGAGGTCTTCGGGATCTCCGCGATGAGCGCGTCGACCGCGGGCGCGCCACGCTCCTGCACCGCCACGCCCAGGGCGTCGGCGAGCAGGTCCGAATCGGCCGCTTCCAGGTCCAGGTGCCCGTCCTTCACCTTCAACGCGGCATCGCCCTGCTTCAGCATCTCGGCGCGGACCTCCGGCTGGGCGATGTCGTCGTCGGACAGGAAGCCGGCCAGGGCCGTGCGGGTGATCGTGTCGTTGTCCGGCTCGCCAGCCTTCTTCTTGTAGCCCAGTTCCTTGAGCTTCGGCAGGTACGCGTCGGTCGCCCACTTGCGCAGATGAGCGCGCTGCGCGTCCGTCGTGGCCTCGTTGTTGAGTATCCAGTTGAAGGTCATCAGCGGCGCCGTGAACACCTCGCGGGTCTTCGACGACGTCAGCGGCTTGAACGCGGCCAGCACGTCGCCCGCGTCCAGGTCACCATGCTGGAAGCCCGCGCGCACGGCGTCGGCATAAGCCAGCTGCTCCGCGTCGCTGAGCGTACCGACCACCTTCGACAGCGCAGCCAGGTCGGCCTTGCTCTGTGCGAAACGGTAATAGCCACGGCCGTCGGCATTCGGCAGCACCCACGTGTTCTTCGCCGCATCGTCCAGCACCATGGTGCCGGTGGCCTTGTCGAGCAGTTCGCACTTCACCTTGCTCGCGCCGCCGGTGGTGCCGTAACGCACGCACATCGGCACGCCCCAGACGCGGCTCGCGTCGCCGGTGCTGCCCAGCGGCAGGTAGCGGCTCTGCGACAGGTGCAACACGGTCTTGCCACCCTCGGTCTTCACTTCAGTGCTGACGTAGGGCACGCCGGACTGGTCGAGGAAGCTGCGGAAGGCCTTCTTGAACGCGTCGCCCTGGCCGGCGGCCTCGGCGATCGAATCGATCAGGTCGTCGGCGGTGGCGTTGGCGAACTTGTGCTTCTGGATATAGGCACGCATGCCCTTCTGGAACACCGGGTCGGTGACATAGCCCTCGAACATGCCGAGGACGGCGGCGCCCTTCTGGTAGGTGATGCCGTCGAACGCGGTCTCGATGTCGCCATTGCCGGTGATCGGCTGGCGGATCTTGCGGGCGCTGACCAGGCTGTCGTTGTTCATCGCGCCCTGGGCGCCGCGCACGCGATCGAGATCGGCGCGGTATTCCGGGTGCACCTTGGTGGTGACCTTCTGCTGCATCCAGGTGGCGAAGGCCTCGTTGAGCCAGAGGTCGTCCCACCAGGCCATCGTCACGGTGTCGCCGGTCCACTGGTGGGCCAGCTCGTGCGCGTTGACGTTGAAGGAGCCACGAACGTACTGAGCCGCCGAATCCGGATCGATCAGCAGCAGCCAGTCACGGAAGGTGACCAGGCCGGCGTTTTCCATCGCGCCCGCGCTGAAGTCGGGTGCCGCGAGCAGGTCGAGCTTGTCGTATGGATAGCCGAAACCGTAGTAGTCCTCGAGCGTGTGGATGATCGCGTTGGTCTCGCCCAGCACATGCTGCATGCGGTGGCCTTCACCCTTGGCGGCGATGCCGCGCAGCGGCGTCGCCGTGGAACGGAATTCGGTCGGCGTGATGTCCGGACCCTTCACGACATCCCACGGACCGACGGCGAACGCGACGAGGTAGGTCGGCAGCGGCTTGGTGGTCGAGAACGTGAGCGTCTTCCAGCCCGCGCCAGCCTTTTCTTCCTTGACCTGGGCGGTATTGGCCACGCCCTGGTCGTCGGCGGGGATGGTCAGGCTGATGTCGAACGGCACCTTGAACGACGGCTCGTCGAAGCCCGGGAACGCGTAGCGCGCCGACACCGGCTCCATCTGCGTCATCGCATAGGGCACGCCCTCGTGCGAGACCTTGTACAGGCCCTGCAACTGCTTGTTCAGCGGCGCGGTGAATTCGATCGCGAGGGTGATCTCACCCTCGAGTTTCGCCCCGAGGTCGACGCGGACGACGCCTTCCTTCTCGGCGGCCACGGTGTACTTGCCGGCGTGCTTCTTGCCCGCGGCATCGGTCACGGTGACCTTGGATACCTTCAGTTCCTTGCCGTGCAGCCAGATGAAATCGGACGGCTGGCTCAGCTTGATCTTGATCGTCGAGGAACCCGCGTAGGTCTCCTGCTTCGGGTCGACCTTGAACGAGAGCTTGTAGGATTCCGGCTGGGCCCAGGTAGGCAGATGGCCGAGGGGCGGCGCGTCCGTGGTGGCGGCGAACGCGGCACCACAGCAGGCGGCGAGCGCGGTAAGAACGAGAGGGCGGACGAAACGACGCATGGTGGGTGGGACTCCCCTGTGGGTGATCCATCCATCGTGCGAAGAGGGTGACCTCCGACACAGTGCCAGAAGGCACCCCCTGTTTCGCTGCGTCGCGTCAGAACTCGACGATCGGCTTGAACCCGCCCCAGAACATCCGCTTGCCGTCGAAGGGCAGGGTCTTGGGGTCCATGAACTCGGCAAGCCTCGGATCTTCCATGACTTTCTTCATGATGCGATCGCGATCCCGGCGGTTCTTGTAGACGACCCAGGAGAACACCACGGTCTCGCCGGGCTTCAGCTTGACCGATTGCGGGAAGGACGTGGATTTCCCCGGCTTCACGTCATCGGCGACGCACTCGCTATAGGCCAGTGCGCCGTGCTCCATCCAGATCTTGCCCGCCTTGCGGGCCATCTTCTTGTACTCGGCCAGCCGGTCCACCGGAACCGGCAGCACGAAACCATCGACGTAGCTCATTGGAACCCCTCCCCACGCGTGTGAATGTGCGGGGAGAGTCCTCCAGAATGGAGAAAGGCCGCGTTAAGACGCGGCCCTTTCGCCGACAGGGTCGGCTCCACCGGAACCGGTGCCGACCCTTATCTGGGGCAAATCATGAACTGTGGGATCAGCCAGCGGCCTCTGCCTGCTCAAGCACCACGGCCACGCCGTGGATCACCGAGGCGATGCGCACGGCGCTCTGGATCGCCTGCACGCTGATGCCGCCATCGCGCAGCACCTTGTCGTGGGAGTCGATGCACATGCCGCAGCCATTGACGGCGGAGACGGCCAGCGAGACGAGCTCGAAGTCGTTCTTCGCGTCGCCTTTGTAGGCGCCGATCACGTTCATGCGCAGCTTCGCCGGGATCGTGGCGTACTCCGGGTGGCTCACCAGATGCTGGAAGCGGTAGTAGATATTGTTCATGCCCATGATCGCGGCCGAACCCTTGGCGGCGGCCAGCTGCTCGGCCGACGCATGCTCGGCGGCGAACGAGGCGATCGCCTCGGTCAGCGGCTTGTAGCGGGCGGCGTAGGCCGAACCCAGCGCGACCATCGAGATCTGGGCCAGGTTGAGGCCGGGGGCGCCCGCTTCGCTCAACACGGAGTCGAGATTGAGCTTGAGGTCCTTGGCGTATTCGGGAAGCTTGCTGCGCAGATCGGCGACGCTCATGGATGCACCTGTGTCTTGATGAGGGAAAGGGGCGCGGAATGGCTCGGCGCCCAGGGCACCGGTTCACGCGGAACACGCGAGGGGCGTGTCTGGAAAAAGAGGCGGTGAAGCGAACTTCACCGCCTCCGGGGCTGCCCGCGCCGCGGGGGGAGGGGAGAGGGTGCGGCGCGGGACTTACGACCGCTGGGACTTAGGCGACCTTGAGGGTCTCGTCGCCGGACTTCCAGTTGCAGGCGCACAGCTCGTCCGTCTGCAGGGCGTCGAGCACGCGCAGCACTTCGTCCGGGTTGCGGCCCACCGAGCCGGCCGTCACGTAGACGAACTGGATCTCGTTGTTCGGGTCGACCAGGAAGGTCGCACGCTGGGCGACGCCTTCGTCGGTCAGGATGCCCAGGGCAGCGCACAAGTCCTTCTTGATGTCCGCCAGCATCGGGAACGAGAGATCCTTCAGGTCGGCGTGGTCCATGCGCCAGGCGCGGTGGACGAACTCGGAGTCGGTCGACACGGCCAGGATCTGGCAGTCACGGTCGGCGAACTTCTCGTTCAGGTCGCTGAAACCCTTGATCTCGGTCGGGCAGACGAAGGTGAAGTCCTTCGGGTAGGAGAAGACCAGCTTCCACTTGCCCTCGTACGACTTGTCCGTCACGTCGACGAACGCGTCTTCGATCTTGTTGGCGAGCGGGCCGCCGGCCACGGCCTTGAGGTTGAACTGGGGGAACTTATCGCCAATGCTCAGCATCTTTCGACTCTCCATTGAGGGTTGGGTGAACTCTTCGCGCGCTTGGTGACGCGACTGAAACGCAAGCTTAGCCGCCTGCTACACATATTCCAAATCGATTGTAGACATCAATGTGATAGGCTAAGACTATTGCGAACACCCCGGGTCCGTCGCCATGAACCTGCGTGACTTGTCTTACCTCGTCGCCCTGGCGGAATACCGTCATTTCGGCCGCGCGGCGGAAGCCAGCTTCGTCAGCCAGCCCACGTTGTCGACCCAGATCCGCAAGCTCGAGGACGAACTGGGCGTTGCGCTGGTGGAACGTACCCCGCGAAAAGTCCTGCTGACGGAAACGGGACGTGAAATCGCCCGCAGGGCGCGCGGCGTGCTCTCACAGATCGACGAGATCAAGTCGATCGCCCAGCGCACCCGCGATCCGGAGTCCGGCACGATCCGGCTCGGCATCTTCCCCACCCTCGGCCCCTACCTGCTGCCTCACGTCATCCCACGGCTGCGGACGCGTTTCCCGCGCCTCGAATTGCTGTTGCGCGAGGAAAAGACGGAGCAGGTGCTGCACATGCTCCGCGACGGCACGCTGGACGCCGGCATCCTCGCCCTGCCCGTGCACGACGACTCCCTGCACACGGAGTTCCTGTTCGAGGAGCCCTTCGTGCTGGCGGTGCCCAGCGGGCACCCACTGGCGTCGCGTCCATCGCTGCGCATGGACGATCTCGCCGAGCAGAACCTCCTGCTGTTGGAGGACGGGCACTGTCTCCGCGACCAGGCCCTGGAGGTCTGCCACCTTGCCGGTGCGGGCGAGAAATCGGGTTTTCGCGCCACCAGCCTGGAGACGCTGCGGCAGATGGTCTCGGCCAACGTGGGCATCACCCTGCTCCCGGCCCTGGCGGTGAAGCCGCCCGTCGCGCAGTCGCCGAACGTGAGCCTGATCGAATTCGAGGCTCCCGCACCGAGCCGGCGCATCGCCATGCTATGGCGGAAAAGTTCGGCCATGACGCCCTTCTTCGAGGCGCTGGCGGCGATCATCCGCGACGTGCCGGCCGAACTGTTCAACACCCATGGCTTCGCGGCGGGTCAACCGGACGGCCAGCCAGCCGTTGCCACTCCATCCTCCTGACGGTCCCGGTTGCATGCGCGTATGGCTTGTCGTCCTGCTCCTGCTTTGCGGCTGGGGCGCGTACTCCTGGTGGCAGCATCGCCCGGTGCATAGCGCACCCGGGGTGATGGTCGATGGCGTACCCAGCCAGGAAGACGTCGGCGCCGGCGTCACGCTGACACGCGGGCACTTCACGCTGAAGCCCCGGGCGACCTTCGCCATGACCGGCCGCGTGCTTTCGCGCGAGGATTACCAGCTCGACGACCTCTCGCCGATCGCACCCACCGACCTGGCCATGGGCTGGGGACGCATGTCCGACAGTTCGGTGCTGGACCGTATCCGCATCTCGCAGTCGAACCGTTTCTATTACTGGTACACGGACCACTATCCGATCCCGCGCCACGAGATCGAGGATTCCAGCGCGAACATGCACATGATCCCCGCCAACGACACCATCGCGCGCGAATTGCGCAACGTGCGTCCCGGCGAATTGATCCAGTTCGAGGGCTTCCTCGTCGACGTGAAGCGCGACGACGGCTGGCACTGGGACACCTCGCTCACCCGCGAGGACACCGGCGCGGGTGGCTGCGAGATCGTGCTGGTGGAAGACATCCACGAAGCACGCTGACGGCTTCCGGTCAGTAAGCCATCAACGCATGCAACGGTAATGGCAGGGGCCATTTGGAACGGCCGTTCAGGCCGCCGAGTTCGATCACCACGCTGGCGCCGATCACCTCGGCACCCAATCGTTCCACGAGACGGCGCCCCGCCTCCAGGGTGCCGCCGGTGGCGAGGACATCGTCCACGACGATCACCCGCTCGCCCGGTGCGAGCGCCTGCGAGCCGATCTCCAGCCGGTCCATGCCGTACTCGAGGCCGTAATCCACGCCCACGACCGGCGGTGGCAGCTTGCCGGACTTGCGCAGCGGAACGAAGCCCGCGCCAAGCGCTTGTGCCATGGCCGCGCCGAAGATGAAACCGCGGGACTCGATACCGCAGACGGCACCGATGCCCTGCCCGCGCCATGGTTCGCACAAGGCGTCGATACAGGCGCCGAAGGCGGCGGCGTCGGCAAGGAGGGGCGTGATGTCCTTGAACATGATGCCCGGACGCGGAAAGTCCGGCACGTCGCGGACGAGATCGAAAATGGCCTGCATGGGAATCCTGGAGGGTGGCGCGAAAGGCTCAGGCGGGAAGGGTAACCGCACCGAAGTCGTCGTCGGCAGCCGCGGCACGCGCCTCGGCCAACTGGGCGTCGATCGCCCGGACGATGCCTTCGGCCGCCTCGGCGGCGGCCTCCGGAACCATGACCGCGAGGAAGTCGCGCGCCGGAAGCTGGCCCACGGCGCCGGTAAGGAACTCGCCAGCGATGAAGGCCGGAATCTCCGCCCGTTCGAGCGCATCCTTCACCAGGTGGGCGTCGATCAGGGATTCGGCGTGGTAGGCGATGCGCATGGTTCCAAGCTACCCCGCCGACCGAGTCCACGGCAAGCGCCCGGCGCGCAAGAAAGGTAAACTCGGACGTTTGCCGCGCCCCAGCCTCCGAGTCCCTCGCGATGTCGACCGAAACACCCGTCCTGCAGCAGCACTTCATCCGCCAGATCGTCCGCGACGACCTTGCCTCCGGCAAGCATGCGGTCATCCATACACGGTTCCCGCCCGAACCGAATGGCTACCTGCACCTGGGCCACGCCAAGTCGATCTGCCTGAACTTCGGGCTGGCCGGCGAATTCGCGGGCACCTGCAACCTGCGCTTCGACGACACCAACCCGTCGAAGGAAGACGTCGAGTACGTCGAGGCGATCCAGCGTGACGTGAAATGGCTCGGTTTCGAATGGGCCGAACTGCGCCACGCCTCGGATTACTTCGAGGTGTTCTATCGCTCCGCGCTGAAGCTGATCCGCCTCGGCGTCGCCTACGTGGACGACCTGAGCGCCGAGGAAGTGCGCGAGTACCGCGGCACGCTCACGGAACCGGGTCGCAACTCGCCTTACCGCGACCGTTCGATCGAAGAGAACCTCGACCTCTTCCAGCGCATGCGCGCGGGCGAGTTCGCCGACGGCAGCAAGACACTGCGCGCGAAGATCGACATGGCCTCGGGCAACATCAACCTGCGCGACCCGGCGCTGTACCGCGTCCGCAAGGTGCACCACCAGAACACCGGTGACGCGTGGCCGATCTATCCCATGTACGACTTCGCGCATTCGTTGTCCGATGCGCTGGAAGGCATCACGCATTCGCTGTGCACCCTGGAGTTCGAGGATCACCGGCCGCTGTACGACTGGTGCGTCGACAAGGTCGACCTCGCCAACGATCCGGAACTATGGGAACCGCTGGTCGAGGCCGGCCTGCCCACGGCACCGAGCAAGCCACGCCAGATCGAGTTCTCGCGCGGCAACCTCAACTACACGGTGATGAGCAAGCGCAAGCTGATCACCCTGGTGTCGGAGAACCTGGTCGACGGCTGGGACGACCCGCGCATGCCGACCATCGCGGGCGTGCGCCGTCGCGGCTTCACCGCCGCCGGCATCCGCCTGTTCTGGGAACGCATCGGCGTCAGCAAGCAGAACAGCACCATCGACATGAGCGTGCTCGAAGGCGCCGTGCGTGACGATCTCGATGGTACGGCGTCGCGCCGGCTCGCCGTGATCGACCCGGTGAAGCTCGTCATCACCAACCTCGACGAAGCACACGCCGAATCGCTCACCTTTCCCAATCATCCGAAGGACGAGTCGTTCGGCACGCGCAGCGTGCCCTTCTCGCGCGAGCTCTGGATCGAACGCGACGACTTCGCCGAAGTGCCGCCGAAGGGCTTCCACCGCCTGAGGCCGGAAGGCGAGGTGCGCCTGCGCGGTGTCGGCATCGTGCGCTGTGACGAAGTGGTCAAGGACGCCGCGGGCGAGATCGTCGAACTGCGCTGCACGCTCGACCTCGACACGCGCAGCGGCATGCCCGGTGCCGACCGCAAGGTGAAGGGCACCATCCATTGGGTGAGCGCACGCGACGCCGTGCCGGCCGTGGTTCGCCTCTACGACCGCCTGTTCGACGTCACCGACCCGGACGACGACAGCGACGGCAAGACGTACAAGGACCACCTCAACCCGCACTCGCGCCGTGTCGTCCACGGCTACGTGGAGCCCGCGGCGGCGGCCGCGACACGCGAGGACCGCGTGCAGTTCGAACGCCTGGGCTACTTCGTCGCCGACATGCACGACCACACGCACGACGCCCCGGTCTTCAACCGCGTGGTGACCTTGCGCGATTCCTGGGCGAAGCAAGGCTAATGTTGTACGCGCAGGTCCATCTCACCCTGCCTGCCTGGGTGCACGAGGCGGTGGATACATCGCTCGCCTATCCGGATGACGAGGCCAAGGTCGGCCTCGCCATCGAACTCTCCGCGCGCAACGTCGACCTCGCCACCGGCGGGCCGTTCGGCGCCGCGGTGTTCGACGGTAACGACCGCATCGTCGCCGTGGGCGTGAACCGGGTGGTGCCCCACGCGTGTTCGGTCGCCCACGCCGAGATGATGGCGTACATGACCGCCCAGCAGCGCCTGCAACGCTTCCGGCTCAACGAGGACGGCGGCCGCTTCGTGCTGGCCACCAGTTCACAGCCATGCTGCCAGTGCTACGGAGCTACCGTATGGGCCGGCGTCGATGCGCTGCTGATCGGCGCCCGTGCCGAGGACGTCGAGGAACTCACGCCCTTCGACGAGGGTCCGTTGCCATCCGACTGGATCGGCGAACTCGAGCGGCGCGGCATCGCCGTACGCCGCGACATCCGCCGCGACGACGCACGCGAGGTACTGCGCCGTTACGGCGAATCGGGCGCCGCATATTGATCCCGAGCCGCATCCGGTGAAGCGCTGGCGCACCGCGCTGCCGCTGTGCCTGCTGCTGATCGCGGGCGCGGTCCTGCTCGCCAGCGGCGTGCTGGACCGCTTCGATGCCCACCACCTGCTCGCGGAAGAAGGGCTGCTGCGCGCGACGATCGCCGCGCATCCGCTCACGTCCCGTCTTGCCTATACCGGCGTACTGACGCTCGCCATCGCCACCGGCGTGCCGGGCACGATCGTCATCGTGCTGGCGGGCGGCTTGCTGTTCGGCGCGGTGGAGGGCACCGCCTTGTCGTCGGTAGCGCTGGTCCTCGGCTCGCTGGTGCTCTATCTCGCCAGCCGTTACGCGTTCGGCACCGGCCGGCGCGAGCCGCCGCCGTTGGCAAGACGCCTGCGCGACCGCTTCGCCGCCCATCCTGTCACCTACACGCTCGCTCTTCGCTTCATTCCCATCGTCCCGCTCGGCGCCATGACCGTGGCACTGGCATGGCTTCGCTGCCCGCTGTGGCTGTTCGTGGGCGCGACCTGGCTGGGCGGGACGGTATCGCTGTTCGTGGAAAGCTCGGTCGGCGCCGGCCTGGGCGAGACTTTCGGCAGCGGCGCGCCGGTGACCGCCGCCAGCTTCCTGAATACCAGGATCCTGCTGCCCCTGGCGGCCTTCACGCTGCTCACGATCCTCCCCCTGCTGGTGAAGACGGTACGCGCCCGGCTAGGCCGGAAGGGCTGACGCCGCTCCGCGCGATCTGCGCTAGGCTGTAGTCTCGCGCCGCCGGGGACGGGCGGTGCCTGGGGAATCGCATGCGTGATGTATCCGCTCCATGGCTGGAAAAGGTCTGGCGCCGCACCTCGCTGGTGCAGCGCCTGACCTGCGTCGCCCTCGTGCCGACCGCGATCAGCGCGATCCTCCTGGTCACCTTGCTGACGCGCCACCAGATGGACACCCTTCACGAGATGGGCCGCTCCACGGCGGATGCCATCGCGCAGCAGGCGGCGACCGTCTCCGGGGAGGCCCTGCGCACCGGCGAGCGCCGCGAGATCGGCCGCATCGCGCAATCCATCGTGCAGCTGCCGCAGGTGTCCCGGGTACGCATCAGCGACCGCGACGGCGAGATCATCGCCGACCGGGTGAACGGTTCGATCGGCAGCGACGACGACGGCTTGACCGTGGCGCGCGAGGTCCTCGACCCCGCGTCCCATCGCGTGGTCGGCTCCGTCACCGTGGACGTGAGCGTCGAGGACGCCGTCGCCGCGCAACGCGCCAGCGTGCACAACGCCCTGGTCTGGCTGGCGCTCAGCCTGCTGATCGCGGTCACCATCGGCTGGTCGACGGCCCGCTGGTTGAGCGCGCCGTTGCGCAACCTGGCGATCGCGGTGCGCCAACTCGGCCTGGGCGACCGTACCGTGGTCGTGCCGGTCACCGACGACACCGAGATCGGCGACCTGCAGCGTGGTTTCAACGGTGCCGCCTCCAAGTTGTTGCACGCGCAGATCGGGATGGAGCGCGAGATCGCCACCGCCACCGAGGAACTCGCGCGGAAGAACGCCGCCCTGGAAGCGGCCAGCGTCGCCAAGGCACGCTTCCTCGCCGCCGCTTCGCACGACCTGCGCCAGCCGCTCTACGCGCTCACGCTGTTCTCCTCCGGGCTCGCCGTGGATGAATACGATCCCGTGCGCCTGAACCGCATCGCGCACATCCAGGAGTGCGTGGAATCGCTCGACCACCTGTTCGGCGAACTGCTCGATCTCTCCCGCCTGGAAACCGGCGCGATGCCGGCCATCATCCGCGACGTGCCGCTGGACGAGGTATTCGAGGAAGTGAGCGTGAACTTCCGCATGGTGGCCGAGCAGCACGACCTGCGCCTCGTGGTGCGCACCACCGGTCTCTGGGTACGCACCGATCGCACGATGCTCGCGCGCATCCTCAACAACCTCGTGAGCAACGCGCTGCGCTACACGCGCTGCGGCGGCGTGCTGGTCGGGGCACGGCGCCGGCTCGACGGTGGTGTGCGGGTGGACGTGTGGGATACCGGCCTGGGCATCGGGCCGGATCACCTGCAGCACATCTTCGACGAGTTCTACCGGGTGGAAAGCGGCCCCGAGGCGGGCCGTCCGGAAGGCACCCGGCGCGGACTCGGCCTGGGGCTGTCCACCGTGCAGCGGCTGGCCGGCCTGCTCGGCACGCGGGCATCCGTGCGTTCCATGCCCGGCAAGGGAACCGTTTTCTCGATCACCCTGCCCGAGATCCAGCCAGGCACGGTCGAGGCGACGACGGTGGCCGCGCCGGAACCCGGCATCCCTCGGGACATCGTCGGGATGCGCGTGCTGGTGATCGACGACGAACCCAGCATCCTCGCCGGCATCAGCTACCTGCTGGGCAGCTGGGGCTGCGAGGTCATGACCGCCGAGGATGCCCAGCAGGCGATGGAAGCCGTGCATCAATGGATGCAGCCGCCCGACATCGTGATTTCCGACCTGCGCCTGCGGGAAGGCACCGGCCTGGACGTGATCGCCCTGCTGGATCGCTACTACCGCCGCCGGCCGGGCGATCCGCCGCCCTTCGCCCGGGTGCTGATCACCGGCGAGACCCGTGGCGAATTCCTGCGCAACATCGACCAGCAGACCACGCAGGTATTGTTCAAGCCGGTTTCTCCCGAGCGCCTGCACGAGGTAATGGTTTCGGCCTGGACTGTCCATCATGCAGCCGTCTGAGCCGGATGGCCTGCTTGCCCATGGACGCCCGTAGGGCTATGGTCCGGACAACGGGGAGCTTGCGATCCAAGCGAGCGGAGGGAGAGGCATGCGTGTTCTGATCGCGGACGATCATCGGCTCATCATCGAGGGCGTGAAGCTCAAGCTTCGCGAGCTCGACACGGACGTGGAGTTTGTCGAGGCCGAAACGGTAGCCCAGCTTCGCGACAAGCTCGCACAGAAGCCCGCGCCCGACGTGGCGCTCATCGACATGGCCATGCCCGGCGCGGACGGCGTCGAGCACATCAAGGAGGCGGTGGCGGCCCTGCGCGAGTCCGACACCGACGACGGCGCATCTCGCATGCGTCCCGTCATCGTGCTGTCGGGCACCGAGGACCCCTCCTCGATCCGCCACGTGCTCGACCTGGGCGTGCAGGGATACATCCCGAAATCGTCGCCTCCCGACGTGATCCTCAATGCCGTGCGCCTCGTCGTCGGCGGTGGGGTGTACGTACCGCCGGAAGCGATGAAGGCGGCTTCCGCGGGCGGCGTGCCCACGTTCTCGCTATCCAACAACAAAGACGGGCTCTCCACCAAGGAGCGCCTCGCCACGGTCCTGACCGATCGCCAGATCGACGTGCTGAAGCTGCTGGCGAAGGGGCGCCCGAACAAGCTGATCGCACGCGAACTGGGCATCAGCGAGGGAACCGTCAAGATCCATCTCGCCGCGATCTTCCGTGCGCTGCACGTGCGCAACCGGCTCGAGGCCCTTGTCGCGGCGCAGCACCTGGGCGACTGAACAGACGCCCATTCGTCATCGGCCCGGCGTAAGCTGGGCCGAACAACGCGGGGCAGGCGCGATGCGGGCAGGCGTGGGGATCGCTTCGACACGGCGGAAACGCGGATGGCTCGCCGCGGCGCTGGCGTGCGCGCTGTGCGTCTTGCCGGCCATCGCGAGTCCCCCGGGCGACATCGATCCGAATGCCCCGCTGACCTTCGGCATCCTTCCCATCGGCGGTCCCGCCGAATCGCTGGAAGCATGGCGACCCATGCTGGACGACCTGCACAAGTCGATCGCCCGGCCCATCCGCGCTATCTCCGTCACCACCTATGAAGGCATCGCCCAGGCGATCGCCGAACAGCGCGTCGACATCGCCTTCCTTTCCGGCAGGCTGGCCCTGGACGCCGTGTCCCGGCAGAACATGCAGGTGATAGGGAGGCTTACCCGCGGCGACGGATCGAAGGGATATTACGCGGTGCTGCTGGTCGCTTCCGATTCGCGCCTGCGCACGCTGGACGAACTCTTCATGCGCCCGGGCAAGTGGCGCTTCGCGCGCGGCGAGGCCTTGTCGGTATCGGGCTACCTCGTGCCGGAGACACAGTTGTTCGCCCCGCGCGGGATCGACTCGGACACCTTCTTCGCCAGCGTGCACATCGACAATCACCAGAACAACGCCCTGGCGGTGGCCAATGGCGAGGTCGACGTGGCCACCAACAACACGGCCGACCTGGAGCGTTTCCAGCAACACTTCCCCGACCAGTACGCGCGTTTGCGCATCCTGTGGAAGTCGTCGCTGATCCCGCACGCGGTGATCGTCATTCGCAAGGACCTGCCCCTGGCGCTGCGGGAAAAGGTGGCGAGCTTCATCACCGGCTATGGCAAGGGCAAGGACGGCGTGCGCGAAGAATCCAACCTCAAGCTCATCCACGACATCAGCGGCTTCGCGGGCGCCGACGACGCGGACCTCGTTCCTTTCGCCGATATCGAATACGCGCTGGAAAAACGCAGGGCCACCACCGCCCAATGGGTCAGCGAGGCGGCCCGCACCGCACGCTTCCGCAAGATCCAGGCCGACCACGACCTGCTCGTCACGCGCCTGCGCGGCAAGTGATAGACCGAACGGCCTAGGCCGGCCGGTTTAGCTCCCCTTGTCTATCGCGCGGCGAACGCGCGTTTCATAGATTCGTCATGAGACCCCGCGCAACAAGGCCGTTCCATGACTGCGTCGCCGCACCCGTATGGCAGGCCCGCGCCACTGCGACGGCAGCTGATCCTCAAGGGATTGCTGCCGATGACGCTCGTCGCCCTGGCGCTGACCGTGAGCCTCGGCGTACTGCACTTCCGCGCCACGAGTGTCGAGAGCTATGCCGTGGCGCGCATCCAGGCGGTGCGTATCGCCGCCTCGGTGAACGCGCTGGCCAGCGAGGACGCGACACGCGACGCGCTCGCACGCGCCCTCTCGCGCAGCGCTCCCACCCAGCAAGCGGTACTCCATCGCCAGGGCGATGACGATCTCGTCGTCGACAGCGGCCGCCGCCTCGGCTCGGGACGCCCGATACGCGTGTGGACCAGTACCTCGCAGGGCGAGCTGGAGACGGTGTCCGACGCCACCGTACTGCATGAGCGGCGCTTCGCCGGCATGCTCATGACGCTGTTGCTGTGCGTTGGCGTGGTCGCCGTCTTCCTCGTGACGCGGCGTGCACTGGAACGGGATGTAGTGGTGCCGGTCGAGCGGGTGCGCGGCCGCATCGACGAGTTCCTGCATCCCCGTGGCACGCCGTCCACGGCGGCGAGCGATGATGCGCTGCGTGCGATCGACAACCTGCTCGACGAACTCGTGGGACTGCGCGCCCGCCACGACAAGGCCATGGCCGATGCGTTGCGCCAACGCCTGCAGGACATCGCGCGGCACACCCACTTCGTGGAGCAGATCGGCGATCACTTCCGCCAGCCATTGCAGGCGCTGGCTCTTTTCGTGGCGGGCATGCAGCCCGGCGAGGACCTGCGCCAGCGGGCCGTGCTCGGGCAGATGCGCAGCAGCCTCGTGCGGCTCAACGACCTGTTGGATGGCCTGCTCGAGATGGCGCGCTTCGACGCCGGCGCGATCGAGCCCACGACGACGGACCTGATCGCCTCCGACCTCTTCGTACGCGAGCGCGCCGCCATCGAGATGGATGCGACGCGACTGGGTGTCGACGTGCGCTGGCGCGGCGGCCGGCTGCCACTGCGTACCGATCCCGCCCTGCTCGGCGACGTGCTGCACCGGCTGGTCGGCAACGCCGTGCTGAGCACGCCGAACGGCCGGGTCCTGGTCGCGATGCGCCGTCGCGGCAGCACGGTCCGCCTCGAGGTGCGCGACAACGGCATGGGCCTGGAACCGACGCTCCAGGCGCGTGTCTTCGAGGAATTCACGCGATTGCCGGGGCACCCCGGCTACGGTCTCGCCCTGGCCGTGGCCCGGCGCATCGTGGACACGCTGGGCGGGCGCATCGGCGTCCGTTCCAGCCCGGGCCGCGGCACCCTCTTCTGGGTGGAACTGGACGGCGCCGCGGCGGGCCCGGCCGCACAGACCTTCGCCTTGCTGGGACGCCACGCGGCGCACTGAGCGCACGCCGGAGCTGTCGTCGGAGGGGCAACCAGCGTATCGTTGCGCGAGCACTGGGACCCTTTCGAGGAACGCGGGCGTGACGAGCATCAACTGGTCGGACACGGCGCCCTTCGTGGCGTTCCTCGGCGTGTTCGCCGGCGCGATCGGCCTGCCGGTACCCGCCATGCCCACCCTGATCGTGGTCGGCAGCACGCTGGTCGCCGCGCGCGATCCGCTGCTGATCATCGCCACCTTCCTCGGCGCGCTCGCCGGCGCCTTCCTCGGCGATGCCGCCTGGTTCCTGACCGGCCGCCGCTTCGGTTACCGCGTGCTCGACGGTCTCTGCCGCATCTCCCTCTCGCCCGATACCTGCGTCCGTCGCGCCAGCGGCTTCTTCGAGAAGCGCGGCGTGAAGTTGCTGCTGGTCTCACGCTTCATTCCCGGCCTGTCGCTGGTGGCCATCCCGATCGCCGGGGCCGGCGACACGCGGTTCGTCCGCTTCACGATGTACGACCTGCTTGGCGCGGCGTTGTGGGTGTCGGTCGGGCTGTCGGTGGGCATGCTGTTCTATCGCCAGATCGACGCCGTGCTGGCGGCGTTGCGGCAGTTCGGCCTGGGCCTGGCGACCGTCGCCGCCATCGGCCTGCTGCTGTGGATTGGTTTCCGCTACCTGCGCCGCGCGCTGCTGCTCTCGCGCCTGCGCAAGAGCCGCATCAGCGTCGACGAACTCTCGATCCTGCTCGCGAACGAACCGGGCGCCCTGATCGTCGACGTCCGCTCGGCGATGAGCCGCCGCGACGATCCCTACGTGATCCCCGGTTCGCGCCTGTTCGACCTCGCCACCGCCGACCAGGAACTGGCCACGTTGCCCCGGCACAGCGCGGTGGTCATTTACTGCTCGTGCCCGAATGAAGTTTCCGCGGCGAAGGTGGCGGAGCGGCTGAGCAAGCTGGGATTCTCGAACGTCCGCCCCCTCACCGGCGGCCTGGGCGCCTGGCGCGAGGCCGGCCGGGACGTCGAGGCCATCGTGCTCACGACCTGAACCACCCCACCCTTCGGGTTGTGCCACCCGGGCCCGCACCGTAAACTTGCCGGTTCCCGCGTGTGGGTCGTTAGCTCAGTTGGTAGAGCAGCGGACTTTTAATCCGTAGGTCGCCGGTTCGAATCCGGCACGACCCACCATTCGTTTCAGGATACGCGAGGGGTCGCGTTCGCCACGGTCTGGCGGATGAGCGAGTGCCCGAAGTGCGCTGCCGATCGCTACGAGGCCGAGCGCCGCGCTGCGGGGATCCGCTAGGCGGCGCCGGCACTGCCAGCGCGCTCTATCTCGTTATCACGGGAAGGTCGGATTGCCCTGGGCGTCGTACCCGCTGCCAGGATAGACGGGCCAGCCCATACCCGGAAGCATGTCTGGACCTTGCACGCCGTCGCAGAACCCCTCCAGCTGCGAGCACATCTGGGAGAGTGGCACGCCAGGAGGGAAGGTCGCCTGCACGACGAACGTGCCGGGATAAAGGCGTGACGGGCCCACCGGAGCACCGGTGGGGCAGGACCATTGAATCAGGATGTGGTATGGCTGATGCACATCGCCCATATGGGCGATGTCGCTCGTGCAGTACGTGACCTGCTGTCCGACTACGACGCCGCTGGAGTTGAAGTAGATGGACGACCCCGCCTGTCCGACCGCCGCGCTCGCTCCGGGAGAGGCTACGGCTGCGATCACGGCAATCGAAGATGCAGCGATAAGATTTTTCAGCAACATAGAAACCTCGCATTAGACCGACCTCACGTCGGCAAGGAATCGTCCGACCTCTAGTTGTCACTGTCTGTAGGCGTAACTCCCCTTCCTTGTAGGGTTTCCCTTACAAGCCAGCCGACGCGCGCAATGCGTCATTCACTGACGAAGATTGGGCTTTTTTCTCAAGTCCTGGCGCAGTTGATTAGGGTAGCCTCCCTCCATCACCGAAGATCGAGGGATACGACAATGAACATGCGCACCGATGCAGACGACCTGCCGGCCATCGCGCCGGAAAACGCCGATCGTTCATTGCGGGACATGCTGTACATGCTCTCGGAACGCATGCGGCATCTTGCCACGAGGTCGGAAGTACGCGAGTTGGCCTGCCGGGTCGCGGTGCTCGAAGAACGCATGTCGCACACGGCCACGAAGGCGTGGGTGCTGGGAGGCGCCGTGGCCGTGCTCGTGGCCATGATGGGCGGCTTCTGGTGGATCGTGCAGCAATACCTCTCGCCGCTGCTACGCGCGGCGGGCTGAGAGGATCGCTTACGCGTAATGCGTGGGGTCCGGCACGCCGGCCTTGGCGAAACCCTCGGCGCGTAGGCGGCAGGCGTCGCAGTGTCCGCAGGCGCGGCCTTCGGCATCGGCCTGGTAGCAGCTCACGGTGGCGGAGAAGTCCACGCCCAGGCGCATGCCTTCGCGCACGATGTCGCCCTTGCCCATCCGCATCAGGGGCGCATGGATGCGTATCCCCGCGCCTTCCACGCCAGCCTTGGTGGCGACATTGGCGAGCGACTGGAACGACTCGATGAACGCCGGACGGCAATCCGGATATCCCGAGTAGTCCACGGCGTTGACGCCACAGAAGATGTCGTTCGATCCCAGCACCTCGGCCCAGCCGAGCGCGATCGATAGCATGATCGTGTTGCGTGCCGGCACATAGGTGACCGGGATGCCTTCGCCACCGTCCTCCGGCACGTCGATGTCCGCGGTGAGGGCGGAGCCACCGATGCTGCGCAGGTCGACATGCACGGTCTTGTGCACCACCGCGCCGAGCATCTTCGCAACGCGCTCGGATGCTTCCAACTCGGAGCTATGGCGCTGGCCGTAGGCGACACTCAGCGCATACACCTCGAAACCCTGCTCGCGCGCCATGGCGATGGTCACGGCCGAGTCCATGCCGCCGGAAACGAGGATGACGGCCTTGCGGGAAGCGTTCGAAGCGTTCATGACATTACCTGGGAGTTCAGTGGCCCGCGGCATCGTTCCAGAGCAGCTTGTGCAACTGCAACTGGAAGCGCACGGGCAGGCGTTCGGCGAGAATCCACTCGGCGAGTTCGCGCGGCTCGACCTTCGACCACACGGGGGAGAACAGGACCATGGCCTTGCGATCGAGCGCGTGCTCCCGCACGACGTCGCGCGACCATTCGAAGTCGGCACGGCTGGCGATCACGAACTTCACCTGGTCGTGGGCAAGCAGGTGGTCGAGGTTCGACCAGAGGTTACGTGCGCTTTCGCCCGAGTCGGGCGCCTTGAGGTCCATGACCTTGCGTACGCGCGGATCGACCTGGGACACGTCGAGCGCGCCGGACGTTTCCAGGGATACCTCGTAGCCGGCGTCGCAGAGCTTGCGCAACAGGATCAGGCAACGCTTCTGCGCCAGCGGCTCGCCGCCGGTCACGCAGACGTGGTGCGCGCCATGGCTGGCGACCTCGGCCAGGATGGCATCGATGTCATGCCACTGCCCGCCATGGAACGAATACTCCGTGTCGCACCATACGCAGCGCAACGGGCAACCGGTCAGGCGTACGAACACCGTCGGCCAGCCGATCGCATCGGCCTCGCCCTGCACGGAGTGGAATATCTCGGTGATCCGCAGGCGTTCCGCGACGGGCGCGACCGGCGGGACGTCCGCCGGAGTTGCGGTGCTGCCGTTCATGGGATCAGTTGGCCGTCTGGCGCTGCAGGCGGCGCAGGCGTTCCTGTGCGAGGCCGGCGGCCTTGGTGCCCGGATACTTGGCGGAGACCTGCTTCAGCGTGGCGATCGCGGCGTCCTGCTGCTTCAGCTCGATCTGGCAGTAACCGACCTTGAGCAGGCCATCGGAGACCTTGTCGCTCTGCGGATACTGCTTGACCAGGCGCTGGAAGGCCTCGATGGCCACCGGGTAGTTCATGGTCACGTAGTACGACTCACCGAGCCAGTAGTAGGCGTTCGGTGCGAGCGGGCTATCCGGATACTTCACGAGGAAGTCGCGGAAACCACGCGATGCGGTGACGTAGTCGCCGGCGCGCAACGACTTGAAGGCGGCATCGTAAGCGGCCTGCTGGTCGCTGCTGGGCGGCTGGCCCTGCGGCGCGGCGGAAGCGCCGGGAGCGGCTGCCGCGGCCTGCGTGGCTTGCGCGGCGGCCGGCGCGATCGCCGCCGAAGCGGGCGCGGAGGGCGTGGTGGCCGAGGCGGCGGGCTGCTGGCCCTGCGGCGCCCCACCCTTTTCGAGACGACCCAGCCGCGAATCGAGGTCCGCGTACTGCGCCTTCTGGGATTCCTGGAGTTGCTGGTTCTGGTGCTGCAGTTCCTCGATCTGGCCTTGCAGCTGCGACAGCTGCTGCTGCAGATCGTTGACCTGGTTCACCAGGGATACCGTGCCGGCCTGCCCCTGCGACTGCTGCTCCAACCGCGACACACGATCGGCGAGGCTGAGGCGGGTGTCCTGGGCGGTGGCCGGAAGGGCAAAAAGCGTGGCGGACGCAATCGCGCCCGCCACGCCAAGCCTGGCCATGGTGCTGGTAGCCAGAGTCTTCTTCATTACTTACTTCGCGGTGTAGACGATCTCGACGCGACGGTTCTTGGCCCAGCAGTCTTCGTTGTGCTCACGGCAGGTCGGCTTTTCCTTGCCGTAGCTGGTCACGTTGACCTGGCCAGCCGAACCGCCAGCCGCCTGGAGGGCGCTGGAGACGGCATTGCCACGGCGCTCGCCGAGGCCCAGGTTGTACTCACGCGTACCGCGCTCGTCGGTGTTGCCCTCGAGGGTCATGGCCGACTGCGGACGGTCCTGCAGGTACTTGGCGTGGCAAGCGATGATCTGCTGGAACTCCGGCTTGACGTCGTTCTTGTCGAAGTCGAAGTACACGACGCGCTGACGCAGGCAAGCGTCGGTGTCGAGATCGGACGGCTGGTACTTGCCGTCGCTGGTGGGAGCCGTGCTGGTGGCGACCGGCTGCTGTTCCGGCATCGGAGCCGGCTTGGTGTTCTTCTTGGAGCAGGCGGCCGCGCCCACGCACAGCAGGGCAGCCAGGGTGACGGTAACGGTCTTATTCATGGGACGTTCCTTCAACAGTTGAGTTCCGACAGTCGGTTTTCGGTTTCGGGACAGGCACCGCCGGTTGTCCGGCTGTTTTTCTACTTACATCTACGTCGACGGGGCGCTGTCCCGCACCCGGCGTCTTCGTTCCAGCGACCGCACGAGGCGGCCGCCGGTAAACCTTCCGTCCGCAGAAAAGGTGCGGCAAGGCCGCACCCTTCCCTGGACGTTGCCGATGTCGCCGCCCGCGAGGGCGCGCCATCAGCGCTGTCGATAGGGTCCCCAGGACGGTTCGCGCACGTCACCGTCCGAAAGGACGAGGCGCTGGCGTACCAGACCGTCTGCCGAAACCGCATACAGGACGCCGCGAGTACCTTGCGACGCCGCATAGAGCAGCATGCTGGCGTTGGGCGCGAAGCTGGGCGAATCGTCCACGTTACCCGGGGAAACGAAACGCACCTGCCCACCCAGGCTACGGTCCATGATGGCGATACGATACACGTTCCCGTTGCCCTGCACCATCGCAATCTGCTTGCCGTCGTAGCTCACCGAAGCGCTGGCGTTGAAGCCGCCCTGGAAGGTGACGCGCTGGGCGGCACCGCCCGAAGCGGACATCTGGTAGAGCTGCGGCTTGCCCGAGCGGTCGGAGGTGAAAATGATGCTCTGGCCGTCGGGGGTGAAGGTCGGCTCGGTATCGATGGCGAAGTTGTTCGTCACGCGGGTTTCGGTACGGCTGGCGACATCGATGACGAAGATCTCCGGGTTGCCTACGTAGGACAGGCTGACCGCCAGCTTGCTGCCGTCCGGCGACCAGGCCGGGGCGCTATTGATGCCGCGCGGGTGCGAGGCGATAAGACTACGCGACCCGGTGGAGATGTTTTGCACATACACGGCCGAATTGCCGCTTTCGAACGAGACGTAGGCGATCTTGCTGCCGTCCGGCGACCAGGCGGGGGAAAGCAGCGACTCGCGCGAACGGGCCACGACCTGCGGGTTGTAGCCGTCGGAATCGGCCACGATCAGCGAATAGGTGGTGTTGTTGCCGGTACCGACCGCGGTGATGTACGCGATGCGGGTCCAGAAGGCGCCACGGACACCGGTGATCTTTTCGTAGATCTGGTCGGCGATCTGGTGGGCGACGCCACGAAGGTCACCCGCCGGAGCGGTGAAGGACTGGGCCAGCAGGCTCTGCTGCTTGTTGACGTCCCACAGCTCGTATTCGACCTTGAGCATGCCACCGCCGGCATCGTTGATCCGGCCGATGGTCAGGAAATCCTGCTTGAGCAGGCGCCAGGTCGCGAACTTGATGTCCGAACCCTGCGACGGGGTCTCGACGATGTCGGCCTTGTCCAGCGAGCGGAATTTGCCGGAACGGTTGAAATCGGCCCGGATGACGTCGGCCACGTCCGTTGGCAAGGGCGCGCCGCCGGCCTGGGCGAAGGGGACGACCGCGATGGGCGTCGCCGTCTTCAGGCCGCCGACGATGTCCACGTTGAGCGACTGGGCGGCGGCCGGACCGGCCACGAAGGCGGTGAGCGCGACCAGGAGGATGGCGAGGCGGGAAATCGTTCTGCGCATGGGCGGGTTCATTGCGACCTGGGAATGGGAGACGGCGGCGAAATGTTAACGCGAAGGTCACTGGCTGCGTGACCGGATTCTGAACCGGTCCGCCCCGGCCTTCGCCGGGACGGGGCGCGCTACATCATTGCGGCCTGAACGTGAACGTTAGGTTGCGCTGGAACACGTCCTCGAAACCCTGGTAGGGCAACGGCTGGGCGCGCAGCACGGCGTTTTCGATCGATGCCCGGCCAGCGGCATCGTAGGGGCAACTGGAATCGACCTTGGCGCTGAGCACCTGGCCACCGGGCACCTGGACGATGTGCACCTGGCAGGACGCGTTGGGCATGTTGTCCGGGCGCAGCCAGTTACTCGTCACCGTGTTCTGGATCGCGGCCAGGTACTGGCCCAGCTTGCCGGTGTCGCGGCCATTGGTACCCGATTGCTTCTGGTCAGCGGGCGGCAGGTCCGGCAGGCCGTCGTCCTTGGCGTTCTGCAAGTCCTTCAATTGCTGCTCGGCCTGCTTTTTCGTGGTGTCGGCCTTCTTGGTCTGCGCCTTCGCCGCGTCGAGCTGCTTGAAGATGTCGTCGATCTCCTTCTGCTTCTCTTTCTTCTTCTGCTCTTGCTCGGCGTCGAGTTCGGCCTGGCGCTGGCGCTGCTTTTCCTCCTGCAGGCGCTTGGCGTCCTCGGCCTTCTGCACGGCGTCGTCGACGACCTTTTCCTGGTCCTTCAGGTCGGGCTGCTTCGGCGGCGGCGGGAGGGTCTCGACCTTCGGCTTCTCCGGCTGCGGCGGAGGCGGCGTCGGCACGACCGGCGGAGGCGGCGTCGTGTCCGGGGTCGGCTTCACCTTGGTGGCCTTGGGCGGCGGGCTGCCCGTGGGACCGACGAGGGTGGCCTCGATGATCTGGCCGGGCAGTTCCAGCGGCGCCGGGCATTTCAACGGGTTCCATTCCGCGGGCACGCCCAGGGCCTCGGCCCACTTCTCGTAGTCCGAGCACGGAATGATCGCGAGGCCCAGGAAGGCCACGATGCCGATGTGCAGGAGCGCGGCGAGGAAGACCGCGCGGGGCGTACCGTTACGGTTTTCCATTCTGCGCCGACTGCGGCTGGCTCATCAGGCCGATCTTGGAGACGCCGGCCTCCTGGAGGATCGGGAGGATCGAATAGACCTTGCCATAGCCCACGCGCTGGTCGCCCGCGACCAGGACCTGGAGTTCCGGATTGGCGTTATGGAAGGCCGTGATCTTGGTCCTGAACTCGTCGGCGCTCACCGGCTCGCGCTTGGCGCCGTTGGCGGTCAGGTAGATCTGGCCGGCCTCGTCGACCGACACCACGATCGGGTCTTTCTTGTCCTGCAGGGACTTGGCGTTGGTCTGCGGGAGCTGGATGTCCACGCCGAGGTTCATCATGGGCGTGGTGACCATGAAGATGATCAGCAGCACGAGCATCACGTCGATGTAGGGCACGACGTTGATCTCGGATTTCAGCTTCCGCTTGTGCCGGCGGTAGACGTTGCGCATGGCCATCGTTCCGGCTCAGACCGTTTCGTCGGAGTGGATCTGACGCTGCAGCACGGACGAGAACTCTTCCTGGAATACCTCGTACCGCGACGCGATGCGCTCCACCTTGTTGGCGTAGCGGTTGTAGGCCCACACGGCGGGGATCGCGGCGAACAGGCCCATCGCGGTGGCGATCAGCGCCTCGGAAATGTGCGGGGCGACGACCGAGATGGTCACGTCCTTCATTTCGCCCAGGCCCTGGAAGGCACCCATGATGCCCCACACCGTGCCGAACAGGCCCACGTAGGGGCTGATCGAGCCGACGTTGGCGAGGAACTCGAGGTTCTGCTCCAGCTTGCCGATCTCGCGGGTGCCGGCCACGCGCATGGCGCGCTCGGCGCCTTCCATCACGCGGTTGGAATCGGTCACGCGGCGCTGGCGCTGGCGGGCGAATTCGCGGAAGCCGGCCTCGAAGACGTTCTCGATGCCGTGCTGCCCGTCGCGGTTGCCCACCTCGCGGAACAGGGCGGCCAGGTCGGCGCCGGACCAGAAGCGGTCCTCGAAGGTCTCGGCGTTGTCGTGGGCGGTCTTCAGCTGGCTGTACTTGCGGATGATGATCACCCACGACAGGAACGAGAACACCAGCAAGAGGAGCATCACCAGTTGCACGGGCAGGCTCGCTTCCGAGACCAGCTTGAAAATGTTCAGTCCACCGTTCATCGCTTGAAGGCTCTCCGCCGGGTATCTGGGGCTTAGGTAAAGGGGAATTCGGGGGGAAACAGACCCGCCGGGATCTGTGCCGGACGCATCGTGTCGAGGTTCACGCACGCGGCACGCACCTTGGCGAGCACCAGCGGCGTATCCCCCCGCACGATCTCCTGATCGAACAGCATACTTGCTGAACGGCGTTCTTTGATCGCCACCGTCACCAGGAGTTCATCATCCAGACGGGCCGGCCGGTGGAAATCCAGGTGCATGTCGCGGACCACGAAGCCGAGCCCGGTGGTCTCACGCAGGGCGACCTGGTCGATGCCCTGGGCACGCAACCATTCCGTCCGGGCACGTTCCATGAAGCGGACGTAGTTGGCGTGATAGACCACGCCGCCGGCGTCGGTATCTTCCCAATAGATGCGGACGGGCCAGCGAAACGGGTTCATGCGTCGCCCGAAAACAGGTCCGGAGAGGCCGACTGGCGCGGCGGCGGGTTCAGCCCGAGGTGGCGCCAGGCCTTGGCCGAAGCCATGCGGCCACGGGCGGTGCGGATCAGGTAACCCTGCTGGATCAGGTAGGGCTCGACCACGTCCTCGAGGGTGCCGCGGTCCTCGCTGAGCGCCGCCGCCAGCGACTCCACGCCCACCGGGCCGCCGTCGAAGCTCTCGATGATCGTGCTGAGCAACCGCCGGTCGAGGTCGTCGAAACCCTCGGCGTCCACCTTGAGCATGTCGGTGGCCGCACGGGCCAGCGCATGGGTGATCCGGCCATCGCCGCGCACCTCGGCGAAATCGCGTACCCGGCGCAACAACCGGTTGGCGATACGCGGGGTACCGCGCGAACGGCGGGCGATTTCGATGGCTCCGTCCAGCTCGCAATCGATGCCGAAGATCCGGGCAGCGCGACGGACGATCGCCGTCAGCTCGTCGACGCTATAGAACTCCAGGCGCTGGATGATACCGAAACGATCGCGCAACGGGCCGGTAAGCAAACCCGCCCGGGTGGTCGCGCCGATCAAGGTGAAAGGCGGCAGGTCGAGCTTGATCGACCGGGCCGCCGGCCCTTCGCCGATCATGATGTCGATCTGGAAGTCTTCCATCGCCGGGTAGAGCACTTCCTCCACCACGGGGGAAAGGCGGTGGATCTCGTCCACGAAGAGGACGTCGTTGGCTTCCAGGTTCGTCAGCAGGGCGGCCAGGTCGCCCGCCCGCTCCAGGACCGGACCCGACGTGGAGCGCACGTTGACGCCCAGTTCGTTGGCGATGACGTGCGAGAGCGTGGTCTTGCCCAGGCCGGGCGGCCCGAAGATCAGGACGTGATCCAGCGCCCCACCCCGTCGCCGGGCGGCCTCGATATAGATGGCCATCTGCTCGCGCACCGTCTGCTGGCCGAGATACTCGGCCAGCCGCTTCGGACGAATGCTGGCTTCCAGCGCCTCGTCGTCCATGGCGGCAGCGGCTGAAATGATGCGGTGCTCTGACATGGCCGCATTATGGCAGGTCTGGCAGCCCGCCGGCCTCCGACGAACGAGCGCGCCCGGCTACTTCAGTCAGGCAAAAGAAAGTCACGATCGCGGCCAGCGCGGTGATGGCGGCCAGCACGAGCAACAGAATGCGAAACGCCTCGGTGTAATAGCCGGTGAGTACGGCGCGCGATGCCGATGGAATCCACCGCTGCGCCTGCGCCAGGTCACCGGCGGCGAGTTGGACGCCGGCCTCTCGCACATGATCCGCCATCACTCCCGTAGACGGCATTCGAACCTGTATCAGCGAGGCGAGGACGGCGGTGACGATCGCCAGCGCCACGCCCTCTCCTGCGACTCGGGTCGTGCTGAAGATGCCGGTAGCCATCCCGGCCCGATCGGTCGGCACCACCGTGATCGACAGGCCGTCCATCAGGCCCCACGGTAACCCGGTACCGCAACCGATGACGAGCATGGCGAGGATGAGGGTCAATGGGCTGCCTCCCATCGGAATACGGCTCATCAGGTAAAGACCGAGCGCCGCGACCGTCAGCCCCGCTGCCGCGAGCACCCCTGGCGCGACCCACCGGGTCAACGATGCCGCCAACGAGGGAACCACGAGCATGGGCGCGCTCAACGCCAGCATCATCATGCCCGCGTCCAGTTCACTCAGGCCATCTATGCCGATGAAGCGAAGCGGCAGCATCACCAACAGCACGATGTAGCAGTAGCAGGTACCGAGCGGTAATACCTGCACGCCGACGAAGCGCGGAAAGCGGAACAGCGAGAGATCCAGCATCGGCCGGCGGACATGCCCCTCCACCCAGACGAACGTGCCGGCCAGGAGCACGGACGCGACGAGCAAGCCGATGGTCGAGGCGCTGCCCCATCCAAATCGGGGAGCCTGCACCACCGCGAACGTGAAACACGCCAGCGCCGTGGTGAACGTCGCCGCTCCCGGCCAATCGACACCCGAGGCCTCCGGATCACGCGACTCGCGCATGCGCGGCGCCCCGCCAACCAGCGCCACGATGCCAATCAAGGCAATCACGAGAAAAACGGAACGCCAGCCGAAGCGACCGATCAGGGCACCGGCCAGCAAGGGGCCGAATGCCAAACCGACGCCGAAACTGGTACCGAGGGCGCTGAACGCCCGCGTGAGGGCCCTTCCCCCGAACACCTGGGCCAAGGCGGCCGATCCCCCGGCCAGCGCCGCCGCGGCGGCGAAACCCTGAAGTCCGCGAATGACATCGATCACGAGGATGCCTGGCGCCACGCAAAGCCCGAACGACAGGACGGTCAGCGCGGCGACCCCACCGACGAACATCCGTTTGCGCCCGAATTCATCGGCCAACGCCCCTGCCACCATCAGCGAACTACCGAAGGTCAGCATGAAGGCATTGGTGATCCATGCCAGGTGCGTATCGGCACCACCGAACTCACGACCGATCGCCAGCGTCGCCACCGCCCCGGCCGAGAAATTGAGCGGGAGGATCACCGCGGCCAGGCAGACGGCGACGAGGACGGGCAGGCTGCGGGACGCGGAAGTGCTGGACATATCGTGCATGGCTCGATCCGGGAATGACACAGGAATGCATACTAAGAACAAGGCAATCCGACATAATCAGGCTCAGATTCCACGCATAAAGGACTTGATGTCTTGAATCAGCCCACGGAAAATCTTTCTCGTATCGCCGTCTTCGTCCAGACCGCGGAATCGCTGAGCTTCGTCGGCGCAGCCAGGCAACTGGGCGTTTCCGCATCGGCCGTCGGCAAGACGATCGCCCGACTGGAGAAGTCCCTGGGCGCTCGCCTGTTTCAGCGCAGCACGCGCACAGTTCGGCTGACGGACGAAGGCCGCATGTTCTACGAGCAATGCCGCAAGGTACTGGACGATCTGCACGACGCGGAAGCCATGGTCTCGGAGGCGGCGCAAGCACCGCGCGGACGGCTTCGAGTCAGCCTGCCCACGATCGGTTATCGCTTCCTCGTCCCGCATATCGCGGAGTTCCACCGCCTCCACCCGGATGTGGAACTCGACCTCGATTTCAGCGACCGGCTCGTCGACATCATCGAAGACGGATTCGACGCGGTGATCCGCAGCGGCGACCTGCCCGACTCCCGGCTGATGTCACGCCTGCTCGGGCCATTCCGCTTCGTTCTTTGCGCCGCACCCTCATACATCGAACGCCACGGCATGCCGGACGGCATCGCCGCCCTGGCCCGGCACGAATGCCTGCAGTTTCGCTTCCCCACCAGCGGCAAGATCCGCCACTGGCCATTCGCCGACACCCGCACGACACACAACGCCTTGACGTGCAGCAACATGGAAGCGATTCGCGCCCTGACCATCGAGGGACTCGGGCTCGGCTACATGCCCGATTTCCTCGCCCGTGGCGCCATCGCGGAAGGCCAGCTGCTACGCATCCCCCTGGACCTTCCCGCGGACGAGGGACGCTTCTGGGTAATCTGGCCATCCAGCCGGCAACTGTCGCCAAAGATCCGCGTCTTCGTGGATTTCGTCTGCGCCCGGCTGTTCAAGGAGCCCGTCGGCGCATAGGCGCCGACACAAGGGAAACGCCGGTAAATCCCGGCGCTTCCCGTTAGATCTCGACCTGTACCCGACGTGATCCATCGCTCCGCCCGGTACGAAAGGACATGCCCCCGCCGGTCAGCTGCCTAGGGCCCGCGCCATCGCCAGCAGTGCCTCCTGATTCCCCTTCAAGGCATCACCATCGACTGGTTGTAGATCCAGGCGGAAAACGGTGCTGTCGGTCACCCAACCGAGGGCGACCCGGGTGACACCCTCATCATCGCGGGATGTCTTGATGGTGGCAGCATGCCCATTGACCTCCGCGTTAACCCATTCCTTGACCATGGTGATCGACCCGCCACTCTCACGGTATTCAGACTCACTGAGTTGGACGAAACCGAGACCGGCAACGTCCCATGACCGCGAAAGCCCGCTCCACCGGCCATCCTTCAAGCCTCCCGCCGCCGTCGCTTCCACCAAAGGCAACCCATCCAGGATCGTGCCGCTCACGGAGATCGGCTCATAGCGAAGATGGGGCCGAATGTCGGCTACCGATGCGTATGCCTTGTCGAACATGGTGAACCGATCCACATGCCCCTTTGCCAGTCGCCGGGCATTTCGCATATCCAGCACCTCGCCGGCAGGCGCAGCGATGACTCCGTTCGCGGAATGCTCGGCTATCTCTTGTTTGATCTGTCCGGCCATGGCTCCCACGAATGGCGACTTGTCGAGCGAAACGATATGAAGGCCGGGGGAACCCTGCATACGACTCATGTCGAACCCTTCGGCTCGTGCTCGCTCCAATTCACTCGCCGGTATGCCAGATTTGGAATCAGCCACGTCACCGGCATATGAGCGCCAGGTTACGTTCCAAGGCGCCGCAACAGCATGGCCACCGACAGCACCGAAACCCACGTGATGGCTTTCCGTGTACATGAAGTGACTTTTCAGCTGCGGACGGTCGTAGGTGACCGATTCGTTGATGGCTCCGCCGACGCAGTTAGCGCGGCTCAACCACTTCACCGCAGCTGACGCCTCGGCGCACCAGCCCAGCGCCAACAGTGCAGTGGCGCATCTTGATGTTTGCATGTTCTACCTCCTCCCATGCCCGTGATTCGGACACAGGCAAGGCTAAAGAGGTGCCGCAATTGCGACGACCGGTACATATCGACAAGTGATGAACGTAACCCCCTGACGAATTGCGGGCGCGCCCTCGCAGTACATGGCTCCTTAGTGCCACACGCATTTCCCAGACCTACCCGATGCCCGGCTCACCCAACAATCCACCACGTCGTTCGGAGGGAGAGGCGTCGGGTGCCGTTCTCAGAGCGATTCCGCAGGGAGGCGTAGGCCGGACGAGGACTTAGCGAAGAGAATGGCACCCGACGCCTCTCCCTTTCCTCGACGCAAAAAAAGCAACGGCGAAGCCGAGCACGAGCGCGAACACCGCCCCCGAACGTGCCAAGCGTTCCGCGTCAAATCTCGACCTGCGCCCCCAGCTCGATCAACCGGTTGCCCGGGATCTGGAAGAACGCCGTCGCCGGCATCGCATTGCGTGCGAGGAAGGCGAACAGTTTGTCGCGCCAGAGGGCCATGCCGGGCCGGCGGACATCGGCCACGATGGTTTCGCGGGACAGGAAGAACGTGGTGTCCATCATGTCGAAGTCGAGGCCCAACGTACTCGCGCGAGATAGCGACAGCGGGATGTTCGGGTCCTCGGCGAAGCCGTAGCGCAGCTGCAGCCCATAGAAGCCATTGCCGTACTCGATCACTTCCATGCGCTCTTCGTAGTCCGCCACCGGCGTCTCGAGCATTTCCACCGTCAGCAGGACGTTGCGCTCGTGCAGCACCTTGTTGTGCTTCAGGTTGTGCAGCATGGCGTGCGGCACGGAGTTCTGGTTCGCCGTGAGGAACACGGCGGTACCCGGAACGATGAGCGGCGGGTGGTCGGCGATATTGGCGACGAAGGGTTCGAGGGCGAGACCGGACTGCTTGATCTCGCGGACCACCAACTCCCTGCCCCGCCGCCACGTGGTCATCATGGTGAAGATCACCACGCCCAGCACCAGCGGGAACCAGCCGCCATGGGCGATCTTCAGCGCGTTCGCTCCGAAGAACGAGATATCGACGATCAGGAAGATCACGCCCACGGTGATGACCGCCGACCAGTGCCAATGCCAGCGGCGACGTGCGACGACCAGGGCCAGCAAGGTCGTCATCGTCATCGTGCCGGTCACCGCGATGCCGTATGCGGCGCCGAGGTTGTTCGAGGAACGGAAGCCGATGACGGCAAGGAAGACCAGCACCAGCAGCAGGCGATTCACCCAGGGCACGAAGATCTGTCCGGACATCTCATGCGAGGTATGCACCACCGCCATGCGCGGCGAATAACCCAGCGACATCGCCTCGCGGGTCATCGAGAACGCACCGGAGATCACCGCCTGCGAAGCGATGATGGCGGACATCGTCGACAGGGCGACCATGGGATAGAGCCAGTCTTCCGGCACCATCTTGTAGAACGGGTTTTCGATCGCCGTCTGGTCGTGCAGCAGCAGCGCGCCCTGCCCGAAATAGTTGATCAACAGCGCCGGCAGCACGAAGGTGAACCAGGCCAGGCGGATCGGCTTCTTGCCGAAATGCCCCATGTCGGCATACAGGGCCTCGGCGCCGGTCAGCGCCAGCACCACGCCACCCAGGGCGATGAAGGCCTGCTTGCCGTGTTCGAGGAAGAACGTCACCGCGTACCACGGATTCAGTGCGGCCAGCACCTGGGGATGGGCCACGAGTTGGCGCAGGCCCAGGCCGGCGAGCACCAGGAACCAGATCACCATCACCGGCGCGAAGGCCTTGCCCACGAAATTCGTGCCGTGCCGCTGCACCGCGAAGAGGATGATGATGATGACCAGGCAGATGGGCAGCACGTAGGTATCGAGCTGCGGGGCGGCGATTTCCAGGCCTTCGACGGCCGATAGCACCGAGATCGCGGGTGTGATGACACCGTCGCCATAGAACAGCGAGGCGCCGAAGATGCCGATCGCCGCGAGTACCCAGCGGGCCCTCGGCGAGCCGCTGACGCTGCGCTGGGCCAGGGCCATCAGCGCCATGATGCCGCCTTCGCCCTTGTTGTCCGCACGCATCACGAAGGTCACGTATTTCAGCGACACCACCATGATCAGCGACCAGAAGATCAGCGAGAGGACGCCGAGCACCGCGGTGGGATGCGGCGTCATGCCGTGCGTTCCCAGGGTCTCCTTCATGGCGTACAGGGGACTGGTGCCGATGTCGCCGAAGACGATGCCGATGGCACCCAGCGCCAGGGCGCCGATGCGGCGGCCGTGGGCGTGCTGGATATCTTCGGCGGGGTTTTCCGTTTTCACTCTCAACCTCCGAGCGCCGCTCGCAGCGCCTTGCGGATGATGGCCTCGGCGGAATCGCCTTCGGCGGCGGCTTTTTGAACGAGCCGGGATGCTTCGACCGGCTTGTAGCCGAGTTGCTGCAGGGCGACGGTGGCTTCGCCGACCGGATCGGCCGGCGCGGCTTCGCCCAGCGTGCTGACCGGAAGGCGTACGCCTACCGCGTCCACGCGATCGCGCAGTTCCACCACCATGCGTTCGGCGGTCTTCTTGCCGATGCCCGGGATCTTGGTCAGGGCCACCACGTCGCCCGCATGGACCAGCCGCGACAGCTCGTCGGTGGCCACGCCGGAAAGCACCGCCAGCGCGATCTTCGCGCCGATGCCGCTGACCTTGAGCAGGTTGCGGAACATGGCCCGCTCGGCTTCGCGCAGGAAGCCGTAGAGGGCCACGCCGTCTTCCTTCACCGCGTAATGGGTGAGCAGGATCACTTCCTTGCCCGTGCCGGGCAGGTCGTAGATGGTCGACATGGGTGCATCGACCTCGTAGCCGACGCCGCCCACTTCGATGAGGAGCGACGGTGGCTGCTTGCTCACCAGGGTGCCGCGCAGGCGACCGATCATCGACGACGTCTCCATGCCGTGCGGGGAATGCCGACGCGCTCGATACTGGAACGCGTATGCGCATGGGCGATGGCGATCGCCAGGGCATCGGCGGCGTCCGCCTGCAGCGGGCCCTTGATGCCGAGGATGATCCCGATCATGTGCTGGACCTGGGTCTTGTCGGCGCGGCCGGTACCGACCACCGCCTGCTTCACTTCGGTCGCGGCGTACTCGTGCACGACGATTCCCTGGCTGACCACGGCACACACGGCGGCGCCGCGTGCCTGGCCGAGCTTGAGGGCCGAGTCCGCATTGCGCGCCATGAACACGCGCTCGATCGCGGCTTCCGCCGGACCGTGCGTGCCGATGATGCCGCAGAGCTCGTCAAATATGCGTTTCAGGCGGAGCGGGAAGGTCGCCTCCCCGCCTATCACCAGGGCGCCATGCCATACGTGGGTGAGCGCGCCGCTGTCCGACACGTCGATGACGCCGACGCCGGTACGCTGGCTGCCCGGATCGATCCCGAGAATGCGAGTCATGGCAGCGATGCTACGCGCAAGACAGGAAGGGGCCGGTAAGGCCTCAAGCCTCGTCCGCGTCGTGGGCCGGCAAGATGGCGTTGTGGTAGACCTCGTCCACGTCGTCGAGCGCGTTCAGGCGTTCGAGCAGCTTCTCGAACTGTTCCAACGCCTCGCCGGTGGGCGTGACCAGCGGACCGTTCGGCCGCATCACCACGTCGGAGCTCTCGACCTCGAAGCCGGCCGCGACCAGCGCCTTGCGCATGGCCTCGACGGCGATGGGATCGGACGCCAGCAGCACCGTGCCGACGCCGTCTTCGATGACGATGTCTTCGGCGTTGTTCTCGATCGCCGCTTCTTCCAGCTTCGCTTCGACATCGGCGTCGCCGCCGGTATGCACCACGACCTGGCCCACGCGGGTGAACTGGAAGGCCACCGAATTGGTGGTGCCCATGTTGCCGCCGAGCTTGTTGAGCGCCGCGCGCACGTCGGCCACCGTGCGGACCTGGTTGTCCGTCACGCAATCGATGATCAGCGCCGTACCCGCCGGGCCGTAGCCTTCGTAGCGGATCTCGTGCATGTCGGCGCCACCCTCGGCACCCGAGCCGCGCTTGATGGCGCGCTCGATGGTGTCCTTGGTCATGTTCGCCGCGAGCGCCTTGTCGACGGCGGCGCGCAGGCGCGGGTTCCCGTTGGGATCGGGCACGCCGCCACGCGTGGCGATGGTGATTTCGCGGATCAGCTTGGTGAACACCTTGGCGCGCTTGGCGTCTTCGGCGTTCTTGCGACCTTCGATGGACGGGCCTCTACCCATGTTCGATTCCTGGACTTACCGGACGGACGAGGGCGCGATTCTAACGGAAGTGCGCTCCTGACGGGTCAATCGGCGAACCGGCCTTCGCGCAGGAAGGCCACCACCTGGCGGGCGACATCGGCCGATACGAGCATGCCGGTATGGCTGGTTTCCAATACGCAATGGTCGGCGAGGCCGGGAAGCCGGGTTTCCTCCACGCCCACCGAACCGTCGTGTTCGGCGCCCAGCTCGCCTACGAAAGCGCCCAGGCCGACCGGCATCCTTCCGGCGATCATGCCGACCTCGCGGCGTCCGTCCCAGCGGTCCAGCCCGTGCTCGAGCAATTCCTTGGAGCGGCCGAGCAACATGTCGCCACCCCAGCGGTGGGTGAGCCCCCGCGCGGCACCGCTGCCGTTGAGGGGCGAACCCAGGCAGACGATGCGGCCGTCCGGCAGGTCGTCGTCGCGGCAGGCCAGCAGGGCCAGGATGCCGCCGAGGCTGTGCCCCACGACGTGTACCGGGCCGGGGCCGAGGGCGCGGATGCGCTTGCGCAACCGCGCGATCGCCTGCTCCGGCGGAGCCGCGATGCTCATGTACTCGAACTGGTGAACCCGGAAACCTTCCTCGCGCAACCGCCGATGCAGCATCGCCATGGCGAACCCACGCATCCACAGGCCGTGCAACAACAGGACCTCGGGAGGCGGGAGAGTCATCGGCGCGTTCAGGATCAGGCCTTCAACGGCTCCGCGGCGGCGACGCGGACGTGCAGTTCCTTCAACTGCGGCTCGGACACCGGCGAGGGGGCGTCGGTCATGAGGTCCTGCGCACTGGTGGTCTTCGGGAAGGCGATGACGTCACGGATCGATTCCGTACCCGCCATGAGCGCCGCGATGCGGTCGATGCCGAAGGCCAGGCCGCCGTGGGGAGGCGCACCCATGCGCAGCGCCTTGAGCAGGAAGCCGAACTTGGCTTCCGCCTCGGCCGCGCCGATGCCGAGCAGGTCGAATACGGCGCTCTGCATCTCCGGACGGTGGATACGAATCGAGCCGCCACCGATTTCATTGCCGTTGAGCACCATGTCGTAGCCGCGACTGACCGCGATGGCCGCGTTGGCGCGCAGGTCGGCGATATCGTCGACCTTCGGCGCGGTGAACGGATGGTGGAGCGCGACGAAGCGCTTTTCCTCGTCGTCGTACTCGAACATCGGGAAGTCCGTGACCCACAGGGGCTTCCACGTGTTCTCGACCAGGCCACGGTCGCGGCCCAGCTTGATGCGCAGCGCGCCCATGAAGTCGGTGACCGTCTTCCAGGCGCCGGCGCCGAAGAAGACGATGTCGCCCGTGGCGGCACCGGTGAGCGTCAGCACCTGCTCCAGCGCGGTGTCGTCCAGGAACTTCGCCACCGGGGAATTGATGCCGTCGCGGCCTTTGCCGAGGTCGTCGACCTTCAGCCAGGCCAGGCCCTTCGCGCCGTACTTGGCGGCGTAATCGGTAAGGCCGTCGATCTCCTTGCGCGACAGGACGGCGGCGCCCGGCACGCGCAACGCGGCGACGCGGCCGGCGGGATCGTTGGCCGGTCCGGAGAAGACCTTGAACTCCACGTGCTTCACGGCCTCGGCGATGTCGACCAGCTCCAGCGGAATGCGCAGGTCGGGCTTGTCGGAACCGAAGCGGCGCATCGCCTCTTCGTAGGTCATTCGCGGGAACACGGCGTCGAGTTCCACATGGCGCACTTCGCGGAACACGTGGCGGATCAGGTTCTCGACGAAGTCCTGGACGTCGCGTTCTTCGACGAAGGCGAACTCGAGGTCGAGCTGGGTGAATTCCGGCTGGCGGTCGGCGCGCAGGTCCTCGTCGCGGAAGCAGCGGGCGATCTGATAGTAGCGGTCGAAACCGGCCATCATCAGGATCTGCTTGAACAGCTGCGGCGACTGCGGCAACGCGTAGAACTGGCCCGGATGCACGCGGCTCGGCACCAGGTAGTCACGCGCGCCTTCCGGCGTGGCCTTGGTGAGGATCGGCGTCTCGATGTCCTGGAAGCCGGCGGCGTCGAGATAACGGCGCAACTCGCGTACCAGCGCGGTGCGCGTGCGCATCATCTTCTGCATCTCGGGACGGCGCAGGTCGAGGTAGCGGTAGGTCATCCGCATGTCCTCGTTCGGCGACTCGTGCAGCGCGAACGGCAGGTCGCGCGCGGCATTGAGGATCTCGACCTTGTCGGCGATCAACTCGACCGTGCCGGTCTTCAGCTTGTCGTTGGCCGACAGGCGCTTGCGGATCTGGCCGGTGACGCGAATGACGAATTCGTAACCCAGTTCACCGGCGACGGCGAAGGCGTCGGCGTTATCGCGTTCGATCACCACCTGGGCGATACCCTCGTGGTCGCGCAGGTCGACGAAGGCCACGTGGCTCTGCAGACGAAGCGTGTCCACCCAGCCGCAAAGGGTGACGTCCTGGCCGATCAGCGACTCGTCGATGAGTCCGCAATAATGGGTGCGCATGCGCTTGAAGCTCCGGCTACCGCGAAGGCGGTCAATAGCGTGGGAAAAGACCCCGGATCGTAACACGAGCCGGGGTCCCCCAAGCGCGGGCCGAGGCCTTAGCGGCCGATGTCGAACTTGCCGCGACAGCCGCGATCGGCCCAGATGCCGTCACGGGTGAAGCCATACGAGTAGCCTTCGCGACAGTCGGCCTTGGAGGTCTGTTCGACGAGCCGCGCGCCCCGTCCGATCGGCCAGCGACAGAACACGCGCTTGTTGTCTTCGCTGTCGCAGGAAACGATCTGGCCGCCACCGCCGTAGCCCGGGCGACCACCGCCACCCCAGCCCGGACGGTCATCGCCGCCCCAGCCCGGACGACCGCCACCCCAGCCACCGGCTTCCTGAAAGATGCCGCGGCAACCGTCGTCCACCCAGAGACCGCCGCGATCCATGTCCCAGGTGCGGCCACGAATGCAGGCGGTCTGGGAATCCTGGCGGACCAGGCGCGCGTCGCGCCAGGGCACCCGGCAGTAGGAACGGCGTCCGTTGTCGCTGTAGCAGTTGACCGTGTCGCCGCCGCGCTGGGCGTGCGCCACGTGCGGAGTCAATGACAGCCCCGCGCCGAGCGCGAGCATGGCGACCAGTCCAAGGATGCGTTTCATACCTACCTCCGATGTGTGTGACGCAAAATTATCGGAGGGATCCGCAACGATGTTTGAACGGACCGTAAGAAAACGCCCCGGCTCGGCGTAGGACCTGCCTCGGTGACCAGCCGGTCGCCTGAGCCGCTGCGCCCCTGCTTCAGCCGCCGGACGGCTTGGCGTCCGCCGACGGGGTGGCGGCGGGAGCCGGAGCGGGCGCCGGCGCAGGCGCGGCGGCGGGCCCCCCGGAAGAACCTTCGACCAGGTTTCGCTTTTTATCGCCGTCCTTCTTGAAATCGGTCTCGTACCAGCCACCACCGGCGAGGCGGAACTGGGGTGCACTCAGCAGGCGGCCCACCCGGGGTTCGCCGCAGCTGGGACAGGCGGAGGGATCGGCATCGGCGATCTTCTGCAAGCGCTCGAAGCGGTGGCCACAGGCCTGGCACTGGAATTCATAGATGGGCATGGGGCGGGTATCTCTTGGTATCTGGCCGGCATTATCGGGGTGGGGGACGGTTTTTCAATTCCTGGCGATTCGACCCGCGAAAGCGCCCCGGACATTTTGCATTGCACCAAAATGGCTGGAAAAGCCAGTTCCGTGCCAAGCCCCTGTAAATAAGGCCTAACACACCATTGTTTCCCCACGATGGCGCATTCATGACGAATGTGTTGACGCGTCGCAGCAAGCATGCATAGCGTCATCCCAACGCGGCTTTCCCGCCGCGTCCGCGGGGCACTCCCGCTCCGCGTGCCGTAGCTCGCCTTGGGGACCATCGATGACGACAGGTAAGACCCTACGACGCAAGCCGTCGGCCAGCCTCTGGCTACCCGCCCTCGGTCTCATGATCGTGACGCCCGGTTACGCCCAGGATGCGACGCCGCCGCCGGATACCAAGGAGGCCCGGCAACTCGACCAGGTGGTGGTGACCGGCACGCGCAGCACCACGCGCACCGAGGCCAATTCGCTCTCGCCGATCGACGTATTGTCGCCCAAGGATCTCACGTCCACGGGAAGCACCGACCTCGCGACGGCCCTGGGCCGCCTGCTGCCCTCGCTCGATTTCCCGCGCCCGGCGATTAACGACGGTAACGACGCCGTGCGCCCGGCCAGCCTGCGCGGGCTTTCGCCCGACGCGACGCTCGTGCTCGTGGACGGCAAGCGCTACCACACGTCGGCCCTGGTCAACTACAACAACTCCGTGGGTCGTGGCGCGGCACCGGCCGACCTCAACTCGATCCCCATCTCGGCGATCGACCACATCGAGGTTCTCCGTGACGGCGCCGCCGCGCAATACGGCTCCGATGCCATCGCGGGCGTCATCAACATCGTGCTCAAGCACGGCGCGGGGGCCGGCAAGAATTCCATCAACGCCAACTATGGCATCATGGACAAGGGCGATGGCGAGACCAACGGCATCGACGGCTCGGTCGGCGTCGACCTCGGCGGCAAGGGTGCGGATGCGAAGGGTTGGCTGCGCCTGGCCTGGAGCTACCAGAACTCGATGAACACGAACCGCGCCTCGCCGGTAAGCCTGTTCACGCCGGAAGAAGCCGCCGACGGCAACGTCGCCCACCAGCGTTACGGCGACCCGGCGGTGAAGACCTACCAGGCGCTGACGAACTTCCAGTACGAACTGGCGCGCAATGTCGACCTCTACGGCTACCTCAGCCTGAGCCGCCGCGACGTCACCTCGAACGGCTACTACCGCGGCGCGACCAATGCGCGCAACGTGCCCGAGATCTATCCCGACGGCTTCCTTCCGCAGATCGTCAACCACACCAACGACTCCACCGCCGTGCTCGGCGTGAAGGGCGTGACGGATGGCGGATGGCGCTGGGATGCATCGGGCAACTACGGCATCAACGATCTCGTCTTCGACGTGCAGAACAGCGTCAACACCAACCTGTTCTATTCCACCGGCGCATCGCCCACGTACTTCAATGCCGGAACGTTCAAGAACTCGCAGGCATTGGCGAACATCGATATCGGCAAGGACTTCAGCGTGGGCTGGCTGCCCAATCCACTCACCCTCGCCTTCGGTGCCGAGTACCGCAAGGAGAAATACCAGATCGACGCAGGCGATCCGGAGTCTTACTACTTCAACCAGGGCACCTTGATTCCCGGCACCGATACGCCTTACGCGGGTGGCGCGCAGGTCTTCCCCGGACTCTCGCCCGCCGCCGCGGGCAGCTTCACGCGGCACAGCGAAGCGGCCTACGTCGACCTCGAGACCGATGTCACCGACAAGTTTTCCGCCGGTGTCGCCGGCCGCTACGAGCACTACAGCGACGCGGGCTCGACGCGCTCGGGCAAGTTGTCCGCGCGTTACCAGTTCACGCCCACGTTCGCCCTGCGCGGCACGATCTCGAACGGATTCCGCGCGCCTTCGCTCGCGCAGCAGAACTACCAGTCGGTGGTGACCATCATCGATCCCAGCACGGGACAGCTCGCGCAGACGGGCACCTATCGCACGTCCGATCCCGCGGCCATCGCACTCGGTTCCAAACCGTTGAAACCGGAGAAATCCGCCAACTACGGCATCGGCGCCGTGTGGGAACCGACGGCCGACTTCAGCGCCACGCTGGATATCTACCAGATCCGCATCTGGAACCAGATCCTCTACTCCGACACGATCAGCCTCACCGATCCACTGCTCGCGGCGTATTTCAACAGCGTGGTCCCGGGACAGCAGGTGACCGCGGTGCAGTACTTCGCCAACTCCGCCACCACGCGCACCCGCGGTGCGGACCTGGTGCTGAACTACCGCATCCCGACGACGGCGTTCGGGCAATTCAACTTGTTGGCCAGCGGCAACTACAACAAGGTGAAGGTGCTCTCGGTGGGCGAAACGCCAGCCGTGCTCCAGGCCAATTCATCCGGCCCGATCGAATTGTTCGGCCGTTCGAGCCAGGGCATCCTGACCAAGGCCACGCCACGCACGAAATTCCTGTTCGGCGCGGACTGGACGCTCGACGGTTTCAACGCGCACGCGGACCTGACCCGCTATGGCTCAGTGACCCGGGTGAATACCGATCCGACGACCGACCAGGTCTTTCCCGCGCGGTGGCTGTTGAACCTTTCCGGCGGTTACACCATCGACCAGTGGAACTTCACCCTCGGCGTGGACAACGTCACCAACCAGTATCCGCAGCGGGTGAAGCCGACCAACAGTGGCGAGGATTATTTCAGCGGCTTGCAGTATTCGGCGCTGTCGCCGTTCGGGTTCAACGGGCGGTATTACTACGCCAAGGTGGGCTTCCGGTTCTGACGGGTAGGGAGAGCATCGCCGACGAAGTCGGCTCCCACAAAGTATGAAGCATCGCCGACAGGGTCGGCTCCCACGAGGTACGAAGCATCGCCGACAAGTCGGCTTCCCACCAGGTTATCGCAACCTGGTGGGAAGCCGACTTGTCGGCGATATCAGGTCGCCGCGAACGTCAGATGGTTGCCATCCGAATCCACACGCACGGTCTGCCCCGGCGAGAAGACACCCTGCAGGATGCGTTGCGCCAACGGGTTCTCCAGCTGCTGCTGGATCGCCCGCTTGAGCGGACGCGCACCGTACACCGGATCGAAGCCCGCGCTACCCAGCAAGTCCAGCGCCTTGTCCGTGAGGTCGAGCGACAGCTGGCGCTCGGCCAGGCGCTTCGCCAGGTAATCCAGCTGTATCCGCGCGATCGAGCGGATCTGCTTCTTGTCCAGCGGGCGGAACACCACGAGGTCGTCCAGGCGGTTGATGAATTCCGGACGGAAGTGCGCCTGCACCACGCCCAGCACCGATGCCTTCATCTGCAGGTAGTCGGCTTCGCTATCGCCGGCCTGCTCCTGGATCAGGTTCGAGCCGAGGTTCGAGGTCATCACGATGACCGTGTTGCGGAAGTCCACCGTGCGGCCCTGCCCATCCGTCAGGCGTCCGTCGTCGAGCACCTGGAGCAGGATGTTGAAGACGTCCGGATGAGCCTTCTCCACCTCGTCGAGCAGGATCACGCTGTAAGGACGGCGGCGCACCGCCTCGGTGAGGTAACCACCCTCTTCATAGCCGACGTATCCCGGAGGCGCGCCGACCAGCCGGCTCACGGAGTGCTTCTCCATGAACTCGCTCATGTCGATGCGCACCATCGCGTCCTGCGTATCGAAGAGGAAATCGGCAAGGGCCTTGCACAACTCCGTCTTGCCCACGCCCGTCGGGCCCAGGAACAGGAACGAGCCGTAGGGACGATTCGGATCGGACAGTCCGGCACGCGCACGCCGGATCGCATCGGACACCGCACGCACCGCCTCGTCCTGCCCGACCACGCGCGCATGCAGCGCATCTTCCATGTGCAGGAGCTTCTCGCGCTCGCCTTCGAGCATCTTCGCCACGGGGATGCCGGTCCAGCGCGCGACCACCTCGGCGATTTCCTCGGCGGTGACGCGGTCCTGCAGGAGGGTGAAGTCCTGCTGCTCCGCCTTCTGAGCGGCGGCGAGCTGGGCTTCCAGCGCCGGCAGCCGGCCATACTGTATCTCGCTCATCGCGCCGTAATCCTGGCGGCGTTGGGCGGCTTCCAGTTCCAGGCGGGCCTGCTCGATCTGCTCCTTGATCTTCGTGGCGCCCTGCAACGCGGCCTTCTCCGCCTTCCACACCTCGTTGAGGTCGGAGAACTCCCGGTCGAGCTTCTCGATGTCGGACTCGAGCGTCGCCAGGCGCTGCTTCGATTCGTCGTCCTGCTCTTTCTTCAGCATCTCGCGCTGGATCTTGAGCTGGATCAGCCGGCGTTCGAGCCGATCGAGCTCTTCCGGCTTGGAATCGATTTCCATGCGGATGCGTGACGCGGCCTCGTCCATCAGGTCGATGGCCTTGTCGGGCAACTGGCGGTCCGGAATGTAACGAGCGGAAAGCGTCGCCGCGGCGACGATCGCCGGATCGGTGATTTCCACGCCGTGGTGCACGGCGTAGCGTTCCTTCAGGCCACGCAGGATCGCTATCGTGTCCTCGACGCTGGGCTCGCCCACGAACACCTTCTGGAAGCGGCGTTCCAGGGCGGCGTCCTTCTCCACGTACTTGCGGTATTCGTCGAGCGTGGTGGCGCCGATGCAGTGCAGTTCGCCACGCGCCAGCGCGGGCTTCAGCATGTTGCCCGCGTCCATCGCGCCATCGGCCTTGCCGGCGCCGACCATGGTGTGCAACTCGTCGATGAAGAGGATCACCTGGCCTTCCTGCTTGGACAGGTCGTTGAGCACGGCCTTGAGACGCTCCTCGAATTCACCGCGGAATTTCGCGCCGGCGATCAGCGCGCCCATGTCGAGCGAAAGCACGCGCTTGTCGCGCAGTCCCTCGGGCACTTCGCCATTGACGATGCGCTGCGCCAGGCCTTCGACGATGGCGGTCTTGCCCACGCCGGGCTCGCCGATCAGCACCGGGTTGTTCTTCGTTCGCCGCTGCAATACCTGGATCGTGCGGCGGATTTCCTCGTCGCGGCCGATCACCGGATCGAGCTTGCCGGCCTCGGCGCGCTCGGTGAGGTCGATGGTGTATTTCTCCAGCGCCTGGCGTTGCTCCTCGGCGTTCTCCGACTGCACCTTCTCGCCGCCACGCAGCTTGTCGATGGCCGCCTCGATCCGCTCCTTGGTGGCACCGGCGGCCTTCAGCGCGCCGCCGACCTCGCCACGATCCTCCAGCGCCGCCAGCACGAACAACTCGCTGGCGATGAACTGGTCGCCACGCTGCTGGGCGAGCTTGTCGGTGAGGTTGAACAGGCGGTTGAGGTCGTTGCCCAGGCTGATGTTGCCTTCCTGACCACTGACCCGCGGAAGGCGATCGAGGATCTCGCCCATGCGCTGGCGCAGCGCGGGCACGTTGACCTGCGCCTGGGTCAACAGTGGCGCGGTGGACCCGCCCTGCTGGTCGAGCAACGCGGCGAGCACGTGCACCGGCTCGAGGATGTTGTGGTCGCGGCCGACGGCCAGCGACTGGGCATCCGCCAGGGCCTGCTGGAACCGCGACGTGAGTTTGTCCATTCGCATCAGGTTTTTCTCCCAAAGGTGTTGGCGCGCCCCGGGCCCTCCCCGCGACCGCCTCTGGCCACACAGATGCGGGTGAAAGCATGCGCCTTCAACGCCGGGGCAGGAAACAGCGCATCACTTTTTTCACGTCATGGAAGGCATTCTGGCGGGATCGCTGCCAGATGGAGCTCTCGTGACAGCCGCCCGCGACACCCTGCCTCCACCGCCCGTCGACCTCGTCACGCCGGACACGGCGCTGTTCCTCGATGCCGACGGCACCTTGCTGGCGTTCGCCGATGACCCGGAAGCCGTGTTCCCGCCACCCGGGATGCTCGACACCCTGGACACGCTGAACCAGGCACTCGGGGGCGCCATGGCCCTGGTCAGCGGCCGCGCCATCGCCGGCCTCGACCGCATCTTCGGCAGGACCGCCTGGGCCGCCGCCGGGCAGCACGGCCTCGAACGGCGCGACGGCGATGGCCGCACGAGCACCGTTCCCGTGGACGCGGACGAACTGGCCCGGCTGCGCGAGATCGTCCACGACATCGCATCGGCCCTGCCGGGCGTGCGCGTGGAGGACAAGAGCTGGTCGGTGGCGCTGCATTGCCGCGAGCATCCCGAGCGCGCGGACGAACTGGAACGGATCGCACCGGCCATCGCGGCGCGTTTCCCGGGGTTCGAACTGCAACCGGGCAGCTACGTCTACGAGTTCAAGCCGCGCGGGATGGACAAGGGCGTGGCCGTGGCCGCCTTCCTCGACTCGCCGCCCTTCCGCGGCCGCACGCCGGTCTACCTCGGCGACGACCTCACCGACGAACACGCCTTCGCCGTGGTCAACGAACGCGGCGGCGCATCCGTTCGCGTCGGCACGCGGACGCCCTCGCACGCCACGTTCACATTGCCTAGCCCGGCTGCCGTTCATGCTTGGCTGGATTCCGTGAAGGCCACGCTGACGCAAGGAGCCGCAAGGGCACGATGAGCCGACTAGTTGTCATATCGAACCGCGTGGCACTGCCCAAGCAGACGCAAACCGGCGGCCTCGCCTCCGCCATGAACGCGGCGCTGCAGGAGATGGGAGGTCTGTGGTTCGGATGGAGCGGCAACCTCGCCGCCGAGACGGGCAAGGAAGTGCACGAGGTCGAGGATGGAAACATCAGCTACGCGACCATCGACATGTCCAAGGCGGACCATGACGACTACTACAGCGGCTTCGCCAACCGCGCCTTGTGGCCCCTGTTCCATTACCGGGCCGACCTCGTCGATTACCGGCGCGACCACCTGGAAGGCTACCTGCGGGTCAACCGCGTCTTCGCCAAGCGCGTGGCGAAACTGATCAGGAAAGACGACATCGTCTGGGTCCACGATTACCACCTGATCCCGCTCGCGGCCATGCTTCGCGAACTCGGCGTCGAGAACAAGATCGGTTTCTTCCTGCATACGCCGCTGCCCGCGGCCGGCCTGTTGATCACCCTGCCCCGGCACCGTGAACTGCTCGAACCGCTGGCTTCGTACGACCTGGTGGGCCTGCACACCCAGCGCGACCTGCGCGCGCTGGAGGATTACTTCCTGCACGAACTGGGCGCCGCCATGCGCACGGGTGGCCGCATCCGCGCCGCCAACGGCAGGATCTTCCGCGCCGGCGTGTTCCCGATCAGCATCGACACGGCCGAGGCCGTCGAACTCGCGCATCGCGCCGAGGACAGCGGCGCGGTCGCCAAGCTCAGGGCCTCGATCGACGACCGCTCGTTGATCATCGGCGTGGACCGCCTCGACTATTCCAAGGGTCTGCCCGAGCGTTTCGAGGGGTTCGCCCGCCTGCTGCGCGACCACAAGGAGATGCGCGGCCGCGTCTCGCTCTTACAGATCGCGCCACCGTCGCGCTCCGACGTGCCGGAATACCGCTCGCTGCGACGGGAACTCGAACGCAGCGCGGGCCATATCAACGGGCAGTACGCCGAGCCGGACTGGGTGCCGATCCGCTACGTGAACAAGTCGTTCGCGCACAAGGTGCTGGCGGGTTATTTCCGCGTGGCCAAGGTCGGCCTGGTCACCCCGCTCCGCGACGGCATGAACCTCGTCGCGAAGGAATACGTCGCCTGCCAGGACCCGCAAGATCCCGGCGTGCTCGTGCTGTCCCGCTTCGCCGGCGCGGCGCAGGAACTGGATGCGGCGCTGCTGGTGAATCCTTCCGACCTGGACGAGGTGTCGGAGGCGCTGAAACGCGCACTGGAGATGCCGCAGAAGGAACGGCGCATGCGCTGGCAGTCGATGATGGACGTGCTGGAGCGAAACGACATCACCACATGGCGCAACGCGTTCCTGCATGCGCTGACGGAACCGGCGCGGGTGAAACCCGAGATCTACGTGCCGTCGCCGATGACGGCGCCTTGACCGGCGTCAGCGCGTCCAGATCAACGACGCGAACCGTCCGCTGACCGCACCGTCGCGCCGGTACGAATACAGCCGTTCGTCCCGGTACGTATCGAAGCCGCCCCCGAAGATCCGTGTCACTCCGATCGCGGCCAGCCGCCGTCTCGCCAGCGCGTACAAGTCGCATAGCCAATGCCCCGGCCGCGTCGGCGCGAAGGCCTCCTCCGCGCCCGGGTCGCCCTCGACGAAGGCCGCTCGCACCTCCGCGCCCACCTCGTAGGACGGGCCGCCGATGGCCGGGCCCAGCCACGCGAGGATGGAACCCGCGGGTTCGCCCATCCGTGCCACGGTGTTCTCCAACACCCCGGCGGCGAGCCCCCGCCAGCCGGCATGCGCCGCGCCGATCGTGCCGCCGTCCGCGCTGGCGAACAGGACCGGCAGGCAATCCGCGGTGAGGATCGCCAGCACCTTGCCGGGGCCGTGCGCCACGGCGGCATCGGCCACCGGTTCGTCGTCACCCTCCACGCCGGCGTCGGCCACTTCGGTGCCGTGCACCTGGCGCAGCCACAGCGGCGGTCCGGGCAGGTCCAATGCCGCCGCCAGGGCCTCCCGGTTCGACACAACCGCGGCGGGATCGTCGCCCGAACGCAGCCCGAGGTTCAGCCGGTCGTACGGCGGCTGCGAAATACCGGGCCCCTGCCGCGTGGATACGGCGGCATGTACGTGAGCCGGGGCCTTCCAGTCCGGGACGATCCAGGCGCCTTCCACGCTCAGTCCTCGATCGGATGCAGCGCGGTATCGGCGCGAAGCGCCTCGATCAGCGCCTCCTGGTCGGCCGGACGCGGCGAATCGAATTCGAGGTATTCCCCTGTCACGGGGTGCTCGAAGGCCAGCTTCTCGGCATGCAGGGCCTGGCGGCGGAAACCGCGCAGCGCGTCGATCAGCTCCTGGCTGGCGCCACGCGGCAGGCGCAACCCGTTGCCGTAGAGCTGGTCACCGACCAGGGGGTGGCCCAGATGGGCCATGTGCACGCGGATCTGGTGGGTGCGGCCGGTTTCCAGGTTGCACTGGATCAGGCTGTGCGCGCGGAAACGCTCGCGCACGCGATAGTGGGTGACCGCCTCCTTGCCGCCGTCTTCCACGTCGCGCACGCCCTGCTTCAGGCGGTCGTGCTGGTGCCTTCCGATGGGCTGGTCCACCGTGCCGCCGGCCACCATGGTGCCCAGCACCACGGCCTCGTACTGCCGGTGCACGTCGTGCCGGGACAGCATCGCCACGAGCGCCGTATGCGCGGCGATGCTCTTGGCCACCACCATCAGGCCGGCGGTGTCCTTGTCCAGCCGATGGACGATACCGCCGCGCGGCAACTCGGCCTGGGCCGGATTGTGGTGCAGCAAGGCGTTGAGCATGGTCCCGGCGGCATTGCCCGCCCCGGGATGGACGACCAGTCCCATCGGCTTGTCGACCACCATGAGGTCGTCGTCCTCGTAGCGGATGTCCAGCGCGATGTCCTCGGGCTGGGCATCCACCTCGTTCTCCAACTCGGCCTCGACTTCCACCCGCTCGCCGCCCCGGAGCAGATGGCGCGGGGCCACCCGGGCCCCGTCCAGCAGGACCTTGCCCTCCTTGATCCAGCCCGTGAGGCGGGATCGGGAGTAATCGGGGAACATCTCGGCCAGGGACTGGTCGAAACGCCGACCCGCCGCCGCCACCGGCACGGTGGCCTCATGTCTGACCGTCGTCATACCGCCCCGCCCGGCCCACGGCCGGTTTCGGCTATCATGCCCTTTCGCTCAAGCATCCGAACTCTCTCAATGCGTGCAACCAAGATCACCATTCTGCTCGTCCTCGCCCTGTCGATGAGCGCCTGCTCGATGTTTCGCAGCAAGAAGGAGACGATCGACACGATGCCGGTCGACCGGCTCTATGCCACTGCCCACGACTCGCTGGAGCATTCCGACTATGCCGCGGCGGAAAAGGCGTATGAACGCCTGATCGCTCGGTTCCCGTCGGGCGACATCAACGAGCAGTCCCAGATCGAACTCGCGTACGCGCAGTACAAAGACAACAAGCCGGACGACGCTTACTCGACGATCAACCGCTTCATCAAGACGTTTCCGACCCATAAGCATGCTGATTATGCCTATTACCTGCGCGGTCTGATCAATTTCGACCGAACCGGCGGCCTGATCGAGCGTTACCTGCAGCGTGGCAACAGCGCTTCCACCCGCCGCGACCAGGGTTTCAACCTCACCGCGTTCGACGATTTCAGCCAGCTGACCCGGCGTTATCCGAACAGCGCGTATGCCACCGACGCCCGCCAGCGCATGATCTTCCTGCGCAACCAGCTGGCCCGGTTCGAGGTCAACGTGGCGGAGTACTACCTGCGCACCAAGGCGTACATCGCCTCGGCCGACCGCGCCCAGTACGTGGTCGAGCACTACCAGCAGTCGCCGGAAACCGCCGACGCCCTGGCCATCCTCACGCGCAGCTATATCGCCCTGGACCGCAAGCCGCTGGCCGACCAGACCCGCCAGGTGCTGGCCCTGAACTACCCGGACCACCCGTACCTCACGGACCCGAACTGGCCGCACCACCCCTCGATCTGGCGCAAGGCGATCCCGTTCTCGGGTCACCACTGACCTTCGAGGGTTCGACGAGAAAAGCCGGCGCAAGCCGGCTTTTTTTGTGGTTCGTATTCGGGTTTTGTCCGGCTCGGCTTCGCCCTCGCGTTGGGGGGTGGGGCAGAGCCGTCGGCCGCCACCCTCGTCGCTCCGGTTGCACCGTCGCTCGGGAAGGGAAGCCGCTGCGCGGC
>NZ_JBFUPQ010000008.1:0-222842 GCF_041360655.1 Luteibacter sp. RCC_6_2
GCCTGTCGCGCCGAGGGTGGCGCCCGGCAGCTCCCCCGCCACACCGCACACAACGAACGCGAGGGCGAAGCCGAGCCTGAATAAAGCCGTGCGATGATCGGGGTTTTCCCCGCACCCACGGAGCCCGCATGTCCCCCTGGATCCGAGCCATCGCCTTCGCCGGACTGTTCGCCGGTACCGCCCATGCCGCTCCGCCGGCCGACGACGCGTTCAAGGCCATCTACACCAAGGAATGGACATGGCGTAACGGCCAGGCGGGCATCCTCACCTCGGGCGAGGCGCAGCCAGGTGACGGACGGCTCGATACGGTGGACGCGGCGAGCCAGGCCAAGCGGCTCGCCTACTGGAACGACGTGCTGGCGCAACTCGACCGCATCGATCCGAAGTCGCTGAGCGGGACCGTCCGCGTCGACTACGCCGTCTACCGCGAACAGATCGGCAACCTCGCCGCCGCGCAGCGTTTCGCGCAGTGGCAGATGCCCTTCAACAGCGACTCCGCCTTCTGGTCCGATATCTCCTATGTGCTGCACGGCGACGACCTGCGCACGCGCGACGACTACCGTCACTACATCGAGCGCCTGCACCAGATTCCCGCGTACATGGACCAGGAAATCGCGAACATGCGCCTGGGCCTGGCACGGGGATTCACCGTGCCGCGCGAGGTACTCGGTGGCCGCGACGTCTCGATCGCCGCGGTGGCGGAGCTGAAGAGTCCCGAAGACAGCGCCCTGTACAAGCCGTTCAAGGCGATGCCGAAGAACCTCCCGGCGGCCGATGCCGAAGCCTTGCGCACCGACGCGCGCAAGGCGATCGCCGAGGGCGTGATCCCGGCCTACGGACGCCTGCTGACCTTCTTCCGCAACGAGTACGTGCCCAGGGCGCGGCCGACGCTGGCCGCCGAATCGTTACCCGATGGCAAGGCCTACTATCGCCAGCAGATCCACGAGTACACCACGCTCGACCTCTCGCCCGACGAGATCCACGCGATCGGCCTGCGCGAAGTCGCCCGACTCCATGCGGACATGCTGGAGACGATGAAGGAGACCGGCTTCAAGGGTGACTTTCCTGCCTTCCTCACCTTCCTGCGCACCGACCCGCGGTTCTATGCGAAGACGCCCGACGAGCTGCTGATGCGCACCGCGTGGGTTGCCAAGCAGGTCGATGCGAAGCTGGGCAAGTACTTCGGCTTGCTGCCACGACAGCGCTTCGCGATCGAACCGGTGCCCGCCGACATCGCGCCTTACTACACCTCCGGCCGGGGTGGCGCGGACGTCTATCTGGTGAACACCTACGACCTGCCGTCGCGACCGCTGTTCAACATGCCCGCACTGACGCTTCACGAATCCATGCCCGGCCATGCCCTCCAGCTGGCGCTTTCGGCGGAGCAGCAAGGCCTGCCGCCGTTCCGCCGCGACGGCTACATCTCCGCCTATGGCGAAGGCTGGGCGCTGTATTCGGAGTACCTGGGCGAGGAAATGGGCATCTACCACACGCCCTATGAGCACTTCGGCTATCTCACCTACCAGATGTGGCGTGCCTGCCGCCTGGTCGTGGACACCGGTATCCACCACCTGGGCTGGACGCGCCAGCAGGCGATCGATTACCTCACGCAGAACACGGCGCTGAGCGATCGCGAGATCGCCAACGAGGTGGACCGGTATATCAGCTGGCCGGGCCAGGCCCTGTCGTACGAACTGGGCTACCTGAAGATTCGCGAATTGCGCGAGCGCGCCGAGAAGCAGCTGGGTGAGAAATTCGACCTGCGCGCCTTCCATGACACCGTGCTGGCGCTGGGCTCCGTGCCATTGCCGGTGCTCGAACAGCATGTGGATGCCTGGATCGCGTCGAGGAAGTCATAGGCCTACTCCAATTTCTCCATAAGTAGAGTACACTGCATCACAACTCCACAGGTAAAGCCACGATGCAACCAGCCATCCACGCCGAACCGATCCACGCCGGAGACCTTGGCGGTCCCGCCCTCCGCGCCTTCTTCGCCCTCGCGGAGCGATGGAAATTACGCGCCGCCGAGCAGCGGACCCTGCTCGGCGAGCCGCCGGAATCCACCTATTTCAAATGGAAGAAGCAGCAGGACGGCGCGCTCTCGCGCGACGTGATCGAGCGGATCAGCTACCTGCTCGGCATCTGGAAAGACCTGCAGATCCTCTTCCCCGATCCGGCCCAGGCCGATGCCTGGGTACGCAAGCCGAACGACGCGCCGCTCTTCGGCGGCCATTCGGCCCTGGAGCGGATGCTCTCCGGCAACGTCGCCGACCTCTACGTCGTCCGCCAATACCTGGACGCCCAACGCGGCTGGAACGGATGAGCCCGGCGCCACCGCTCCGCCGGATTCGCTGGAGCCAGGCCTACCGGATCGTGCCCAGCCGGTTCCCCCCTGTAGGCCTGTTCGATCGCATCGCCGAGCCGAAGGACATCGACGCGGTCATGGCCGTCGAATCGCTGACCAACCCGCGCCTGCGCGAGGAGATGGGCGCGCTTCGGCTGACGCCGCCGGAACGCCGCGTCTCCGGCCCCGGCACCTCTCCGATCATGGCCGCTTTCACCCATATCCCGCCCGAAGGAAGCCGGTTCAGCGATGGCCATTGGGGCGTGTTCTACGCCGCGCACAGCGTGCCGACGGCGATCGAGGAAACCGTCTTCCACCGCGAGGCCTTCCTCGCCGCCACGCACGAGCCGCCCACCGACGTGCAGGTGCGCTGCTACAAGACCGCCATCTCGGGCCGCTTCCATGACATCCGCGGTGGCTGGCCCGCCGAGCACGATCCCGATTCCTACGCGGCCAGCGTGAAGCTGGCGCGGACGCTGCGCGGGCAGGGCTCCAATGGCATCGTCTACGACAGCGCTCGCCATGCCGGTGGCGAATGCGTCGCGGTGTTCTATCCCGACCTCGTCGCTCCCTGCGTGCAGGCCGAACACTTCATCTACCGCTGGAACGGCAACCGCATCGAAGCGGTGCTCAAGGTGACGCCCGTCGAGCGGCAGGGTTTACCCCAGCGTCTGTAAGAGGTTACGGTGCGTGGGATGAAACGCCTGACGCTCCTCCTCACCCTGCTCGCCCTTTCCTTCGCCGCCCATGCCAAGGGGCCGGACCACAGCCAGTGGGAACACGACATCCAGGCTTTCGAGGCCGCGGACCGGAGCACGCCCCCGCCGGCGAACGCCGTGTTGTTCGTCGGCAGTTCCTCGATCCGCCTGTGGACGAGCCTGGCGGCCGACTTTCCGGAGTACCGCCTCATCAACCGGGGTTTCGGTGGTTCCGACCTCGACGACGCCACCGCTTTCGCCGATCGCATCGTCAAGCCGTATCACCCGGTGGCGATCGTGATCTATGCGGGGGACAACGACCTGCAGAACGGCGACACGCCGGAACAGGTCCGCGATGACTTCGCCGCGTTCGTGGCCAAGGTACGCCAGGACCAGCCGGAGGTACCGATCGCTTTCATCTCGATCAAGCCCAGCGTGGCCCGCCTGAACCTGCTGTCGAATATCGAAAGGGCGAACGCGCTGATCCGTGACTGGTCGATGGCGCAGAAGGGCGTCGCCTTCCTCGACGTGGCACCGGCGATGCTGGACACGAACGGACAGCCGAAGCAGGAACTCTTCGTCGGCGATGGCCTGCACATGAATCCGAAAGGCTATGCGCTGTGGGTCGCGCAGGTGCGCCCATGGTTGGCGGAGCACGCTGCAGCGGCCGAAGTTAAACGGGACCCAAACGCAGCCATGAAGTGATACGGGAACTTCACGGCTCCGCCCTTATCTAAGTATTCGATCGCCGAGAGGCGACCTGTTGGCAACAGGCGCGATTGATTCGCCAGTTGTCCCGGGTCCCGCTATTTCCCCTGATAGCCTGGACCCGACGCGACCCCGGCAGCTCCTCCCCTGGCTGCCGGGGTTTTATTTTGTCTGATTTTTGTCACCAAAGAAAAAAGGCGGGCCAGCCTTTCGGCCAACCCGCCCTTGCTGCCCTTGTGGGAGCCGACCTTTCAGGTCGTCGTCAGACGTGATGCACCCGCGTCGCATAGGGGCGAATCGACGTATCGAACGCCCGCCACACGCCGTCGTTACCTTCGATGTTCAGCACGATGTCCGATGCCGCGTTGGCGGCCTCGATGCGGCGCGCCTCCTGCAGGGCGCATTCGAGCGCGTCATCGCGTGAGCAGAATTCCCCGTACTCGGACTCGTTTTTCTGCAGCAGCCAAAGACCGGGACCGACGGACTCGAACGGAATGTCGAAGACGACCACGATGGACCCACCCTGTTCAATGGAGTTGGGTCCATCGTAGAGACCCATTCGTTAGGCCGTCGTTGAGTTTCAGTTGTCTCCGCCGGAAACGAAGCCTTCGCGCGTGCCGCGCTGATACACCTTGTCCGTCGCCAGCACGTCCCCCGCCGCCACGGGTGTCCCGCCCGCGAGCTTCGCGTAGATCGGGGTGAAGTCCGGGCGAGTCGCGTCGAACAGTTGCTCGAAGTCGTCGATCACGAAGTAGGTCTGCTGGTAGGTGTCGATCTTGTACCGGGTATTCATGACCCGCTCCAGGTCGAACCCGATCCGGTTCGGCGCCGGCGAATCGATCGAATAAATGGACTCGCCCTTCGAACTGACGATGCCCGCGCCGTAGATGCGCAGCCCCGCGTCGGTCCGGATCAGGCCGAACTCCACCGTGTACCAGTAGAGGCGCGTGAGGTTCATCAGCGCGTCCGGGCCGATGGCATGGGCCTTCATGCCGCCCTTCCCGTAGGCCTGCATGTAGTCGGCGAACACAGGATTGAGCAGGAGAGGCACGTGGCCGAACAGGTCGTGAAAAAGGTCCGGCTCCGCCAGGTAGTCCAGCTGGTCGGGCTTGCGGATCCACCAGCTCACCGGGAAACGGCGATTGGCGAGATGGTCGAAGAAGACCTCGTCCGGCAAAAGGCCCTCCACGCCGACCACTTCCCAGCCGGTGGCCTTGCCGAGCACCTTGTTCAACTCGTCGAAGCGGGGAATGCCGCCATCGCCCAGGCCGAAGCGGTCGACGCCGTCGAGGAATTCCTGGCAGGCATAGGCCGGCAGCAGCTCACGCTGGCGGCGGTACAGGGTGTCCCACACCTCGTGGTCGATCTTCGAGTAGCTTGCCCACGGCTGCTCCACGGTGCCGGTCGCATAGACGGGCACGTATCCGCGGTCGGTCTGCTGGTGTTCGACGCGACGGGGGGTGTCCATGGCGGGCCTCCTTGGGGCTGTGGGTGGTCGTTGAGCAACAGCATAGCGAGGAGGATGCGCAATAGGCTTGCCTTGTTGCGTGAAAGCAGCCCGTATGTGCAATGATCTGTTGAATGTAAGCCATATGGCGGAAGAATCGTGCAAACCAACCTGGATCGTACCGACCTCCGGCTCCTCGCCGCGCTGCAAGCGAACGGCAGGATCAGCAACGCCGAGTTAGCCACCGAGGTGAACCTTTCCCCGTCGGCCTGCCTGCGCCGCGTGCAGAAGCTGGAGGCCGACGGCGTCATCGCCGGCTACGGCGCGCGGCTGGAACCACGTTCGCTGGGCCTGGGCTTGCAAGCCTTCGTCCGCGTACAGCTGAGCCGGCACGAGTCCGAGGCCATCGATTCCTTCACCGAGCGAGTGGCCGAATGGGATGAGGTGGTGTCCTGCTACGCGTTGACCGGGGACATGGATTACCTGCTCCAGGTATACGTGGCCGACCTGGACGGATTTTCCCGGTTCCTGCTCGATCGCCTGTTGAACGCGGCGGGCGTGGCGGACGTCAATACCAGCTTCGTCCTGCGCACGGTGAAGGCTTCCACGGCCCTTCCCCTCGGGAATGTCCGCACTTAGCGCGGCGCAAGCCCAGGTGTCTCAACAATAAAGACAACTTCCCCTAGCGGCAGCGACCGCCCATCGTTAATCTTGTGCGCTCGATGGAAGCCGCCTCCGCCAACCCGACCCCACGCGACCGACTGCGTCCGCTGCGCTATGTGTGGCGAGTGCCGTTGCTGGTGCTCCATGTCCTGTTCGGCATCGTCATCTGCGCGTTGATCCTGAGCTGGGCAGGCGGGGTGATGAAGAACGGGCGCGAGCCGCTGGCCCACCGAACCATCCGCATGTGGTCGACCCTGCTGTTGCGCGTGTTCGGGTTCCGAAGCCGGCGCTTCGGCCAGCCCTTGCCCGACCCGGTGCTCTTCGTGGCCAACCATACGTCGTGGCTGGACATCGAACTGCTTCATTCGCAGCGCGCCGCTTGCTTCGTCGCCAAGGCCGAGATCGCCAGCTGGCCCCTGGTCGGCTGGATGGCCGCGCGCGGCGGCACCATCTTCCACCGCCGGGGCAGTAACCACTCGCTGGCCTCGGTCATGGCCTCGATGGTGGAGCGCCTGCGCGAAGGACGCTCCGTGGCGGTGTTCCCCGAGGGTGGCACGGGCCACAACGGCGTGCTGCGCGTGTTCCATGCACGCATCTTCCAGGCCGCCCTCGACGCCGGTGTGCCGGTGCAGCCGGTGGCCCTGCGGTTCGCCCGTCACGGCAAACGGCTGATCGATGCCGGGTTCCGCGAAGGCGAGAGCTTCATGGGCAATTTCCTGCGCTTGCTGGGCGAGCCTCCGCTCGACGTGGAAGTGCATTTCCTCGAGCCGGTCCCGGTCTCGGCCGACGGACGTCGCCGCATGGCGGAGGCCTCGCGCGAACGCATCGCGCAGGCCCTGGATACCGATACCCCGGCATGAGCCTGCCGCAGGGCTCCGACTTCCTGCCGCCGTGGCCGCTGCGCAGCGGACACATCCAGACCATGCTTTCCTCCAGCGGCATCCGCCGCCGCCTGCTGCCGAAACGGGCGCACCAGGTGCAGGAGAACGCGCAGGAGGTGCTGATCGACGTCGGTCGCGGCGACCGATTGAGTGGCCGTTTCACCGCGCAACGCACGGGTCGTGAGTCGCGTGGCCTGGCCATCCTGTTCCATGGCTGGGAGGGCAGCGTCGATTCCACGTACGTCTTGCAGACGGGCAGCCGCTTGCTCGAGGAAGGCTGGGATGTCTTCCGCCTGAATTTCCGCGACCACGGTGACAGCCACGGCCTCAATGAAGCCCTCTTCCATTCCTGCCGCATCGACGAGGTGGTGACCGCCCTCGGTGAGATCGTCAGGATGTTCCCGGCGAAAGCCGTGGGCGTGGCCGGATTTTCCCTGGGTGGCAACTTCGCGCTGCGCGCCGGCATGCTGGCGCCCAGCCAGGGTGTCTCGCTGGATTACGTGCTGGCCGTCTGCCCGATCATCGACCCCAGCGAAGGCCTGTTCTCCCTGGAGAGCGAAGCGCCCTGGTTCTACCAGGCCTATTTCATGCGCAAGTGGCGCCGCTCGTTGCAACTCAAGCAGCAGGCGTTTCCGCACGCGACGTACTTCGAACTCGAGGAACTGCGCCAGAACATGCGCGACCTCACCCGTTCGCTGGTGCTGCGGCACACCGACTTCGGTTCGCTCGAGGCCTACCTCGATGGTTATTCCGTGGCCGGCGACCGGCTGATGGACCTGCACCTGCCGGCGACCATCCTCACCTCCCGCGACGATCCCGTGATTCCGGTCGGCGCGTTCGACCAGTTGCGCGTGCCACCGAACATCGAGCTGGACATCGCGACCCATGGTGGTCATTGCGGTTTCATCCGCGATTTCAGCATGACCAGTTTCACCGACGACTACATCGCGGCCCGTTTCGACGCCATCGCTCGTTGAACCTTCCACGCCTGGCAAGAATTGCGAGGAGTTCACGCCGCCCGTGCTTAAGCTGGGGGCCCTCATCGTCGCCGAGCACGGTTCGTGGACCTGCTGATCAGCGATGACGACAACGGTGCCATCTATCGCGTGACCTATTAAGAAGCCATAAGGAGTCCCCATGCGCCTCAATAGCGACAGCATCCAGAACGGCAAGCCCATTCCCCCGAACTTCGCCTTCATGGAAGTCGGCGACCCCATCAAGCCAGCCGGTAACGTCACGCCGCATCTGGCCTGGACCGAGGTACCGGCCGGCGCGCGCTCGTTCGCCATCGCCGTGATCGATACCGACGTGCCCTCCAAGCCGGACGACGTGAACGTCGAGGGCCGTGAAGTGCGCCGCGACCTGCCCCGCGTGGAATTCGTGCACTGGCTGATGGCCAACATTCCCCTGGAATGCCGTGAGCTGGGCGAAGGCGCCTGCGGCGAGGGCATCGTGCCCCGTGGAAAGAAAGATCCGGTGGGCCCGCCAGGCTCGGTGCAGGGCCTCAACGACTACACGGGCTGGTTCAAGGGCGATCGCGACATGGAAGGCCACTACCATGGCTACGATGGCCCGTGTCCGCCGTGGAACGACACCATCCCGCACCATTACCACTTCCACGTCTATGCCTTGGACGTGGAGAACGTACCGCTGGAAACCGGCTTTTCACTGGCCGAGTTCCGCGACGTGATCGAAGGCCACGTCGTGGACCAGGCGACGATCACCGGAACCTATTCGCTGAACCCGAAGGTCAAGGCGTGAGGACGAAGTGAAGGACACTGGCTGAATGCCTATTGAGCGAGGCCTGCGGGCTTCACGCGGCATGCGCGGCGCGCGGGACTAAATGGTCCCGCGCTACCCACGGAGAAACCACCATGTTGCACTACGCCCTCGTCTTCCTCGTCATCGCGATCATCGCGGCCGTGTTCGGCTTCGGCGGCATCGCGGGCACGGCGGCCGGCATCGCGAAGATCCTCTTCGTGATCTTCCTGATCCTGGCGATCATCTCCTTCTTCCGCGGCCGTAACGTATAGACCACGGCGTCACCCTTTTTGCCGTACCTTGTTCGATCCCAGTCCCGGAGACCGTCAAATGAACAAACCTGCCGACCCCGTCGCCAACGCCGCGACCGCCGCCGCGAACACCGTTTCGGCCGCCGAGCGCATCGACGCACGCGCCGAGCGAGTGAAGCAGGCCACCTCCGAAGCCGTCGACCGGACCAAGGAAGTGGTCGACCGTGCCGCCGACAAGGTGGAGAACACGCTGCACAACGCCACCGACAAGGCCGCCCATGGCGCCACGCGCGCGGCTGAAAAGGCCGAGGAAGCCAAGCTGCGCGGCAAGGAAGCCTATGGCGAGGCCGTGGAGACCGCGAACGACTGGCTGGACACGGCCCGCGAATACGTCCGCGAGAAACCCGTGCAGTCCATCGCCCTGGCCCTGGCCGCGGGTTGGCTGGCCGGCCGTATCCTGCGCAACTGATCCTTTCCTCCCCAGGGGCGCGACACATGCTGGAAGACGGCCCCTCGGGGCAAGACGACGCGGACGGAACGGCGCCGGCGGATGCGGCAGCCGGTCCCAAGCTGGCCATGCCCGCCTGGGTGGCGGATGTCCGCCGCCTGGGCGCGGGGCTGAAGAAGCTCTTCGCCGCGCAGTTGAAGCTGCTCGGCGCGGAGATCGGCCTGGCCCGGAGCGGCATCGTCTTGATGCTCTTCATGGGGCTGGCCGCCATCGTCTTCGCTGTGGCGCTGGGATTCACCCTGCTGGCCTTGGCCGGTTGGGGCCTGGCCCAGTGGTTCGGTTCCTGGGCGTGGGCATTGACCGTGCTGGCGGCCTTGCAACTCGTGCTGCTGGTCGGCGCGATCCTCGTCTTCCGCCGCGGCATGCACTGGCTTACGCTCCCCGCCACGCGCGCCGAACTCTCCACGCTGGCAAGGGATGCCGCGAAGCAGGGCAAGGCGGAAAGCGAGCAGGCGGGAGAACAGGCATGAGCATTTTCAGCAGCATGGCGAAAGTCACCGCCGCCCGGGCCCGGGTCGCGGCGGCACGGCGGGAAACCGTCGAACCGGCCGCCGCCTTGATCGCGCGCGGCTATGAACACCCCCTCACGGTGCTCGGCATGGCCGCCGGTTCGGGTTTCCTGCTCAGCAAGGTCAAGCTCAACCCGCTCGCGGTGCCCGGTGTCACGGGCGTCGTGGCGGCGGGTAGCGCCGACCTCATCGGCAAGATCGTTTCCATCGCCGCCGGAAGTTTCCTCGGCGAGATGGCCGGCGACGTCGCGGACGCGGCCGAAGAGGCGCCGTGAGCGACTTTCCCAGCCCACTACCCACGCCGGTCCCTTCGACGGCGGCGCCGGGCGCGGCCGTGTCCACGATCGCCGTGCCCTCACGCCGGAAGCCCGGCAGCGGCCGGAGCAGCCGGCGGATGTCGCGCAACCTCCGCGCGATCCGCATTTCGCTGACCTGCCTCGTCCTGCTGGCGGCGATCTATACGGTGGCCATCGGCAAATCGTTGCTGGTGCCGCTCGTGCTCGCGGGGTTCATCGGCCTCGCGCTCAATCCCATCGTCGCCGCCGCGGCGCACGTGCGCATCCCACGCTGGTTGTCGGCGGTGACGGTGATGCTGCTGCTCGGCTTCGGCCTCGTATCGGCCGTGACCACGCTTTCGGAGCCCGCGCTCAACTGGTTCCACGAGGCGCCGACGGCGATGCGCGCCTTCGCACCGAAGATCAAGCCGCTGACCCAGCAGATCGAGGCCGCCAGCCGGGCGACGCAGAACCTGGTCGGCGGCACCGTGGTGCGCAACGCGCCGCAGAGCCCCAACAGTTTCGCCTTCACGGCGTGGGATATCCTCGCGGGCGCACCGAAGGTACTCGCGAGCGTGTTGACGGTCGCCTTGCTGGTGTTCTTCTTCCTCGTCTACGGCGACGAGATCCTGCGGCGCGCGGTCGAGATATCGCCCACCTTCGCCTATAAGCGACACACCGTAAGCATCGTGCGCAGCATCCAGGTGGAGGTGTCGAGCTACCTCCTGCTCACGGCGGCGATCAATGTCACGCTCGGCCTGGTCACGTCGGGCATGCTCTACCTCTATGGCGTGCCCGATCCGCTGCTATGGGGCACCGTGGCGACGATCGCCAACTTCATTCCCTACGTCGGCGCGATCACCACGACATCCGTGCTGGCCGTCGTCGGTGCCCTGCACTTCCAGGAACTCGGTCCCGCCTTGCTTCCCGCCGCCACGTTCGCGGGCATCACGGCCGTCGAAGGCAACATGATCACGCCGATGCTGCAGGGACGCCGTTCGCGGCTCAGCCCGGTCGCGATCCTGCTCTGGCTGCTGGTGTGGGGATGGCTCTGGGGCGTGCCCGGCGCACTGCTGGCCGTGCCGATGCTCACCTGCGTGAAGCTGATCACCGCTAAGCTGCGTGGCTGGCAGTGGTTCGCGCATATCATCTCGCGCTGAGTTCGCCCGCCTACCAGCCGATCTTCACCCGGTCGCGAAAGAACTCGCCCGTGGCCGCTTCCCGTTCCGGCAGCAAGGCCGCCCATACGACGCCTTCGGCGCTTTCCGCGGCGGGCCGGCCGCCGCTGCCGCCGAGCGCGGTGGCGGTCCAGCCGGGACAGACGGCGTTGACGAGGATGCCGCTGCCGGCGACTTCGCGGGCGGCGACTTGCGTGTACGCGTTGAGTGCGGCCTTCGAGATGCGATACGCCGGGGCCTTGTCGCTGCACATGGCGTGTACGGCGCACTCGCTCGACACGTTGACGATACGGCCGTAGCCGTGCCGGTGCATCAGCGGCAACGTGGCCGCCGTGAGGCACCATGCGCCGAGCAGGTTCACTTCCAGCGCCCCGCGTATCGCGTCCAGGTCCGGTGTCGACGTGCGCGCGTCGGGATCGTAATAGCCACCCGCGTTGTTGATCAGGATATCGAGCCGGCCGAAGCGGCCGTCGATGTGTGCGATCGCGTGCTCGATGTCGCCCTGGCGGGTGACATCGAGCTTGATCGCATAGGCATCGCCGCCGAGCTCACGGATGGCGCGGGCGGCCTTCTCGCCCTTGCCGGGTTCGCGCATGCCCATGAACACCGTGACCCCGAGCGAGGCGAGCTGGCGCGATACCTCCAGCCCGATGCCGCGATTGGCGCCACTCACCAGCGCGACGCGCTGGGTGAGTGGCGGCTCGACCGCCATCGCGCTCCTGCGCTTCGCCTGCACGGGCAGGCGATGAACCTTGGCGGCACTCATGGCACCTTCGCAACCTCGCTGCACGCGTTGTCGCCACACGCCTGCCAACCACCGCCGAGCGCCTTGTACAACTGCACCGCGCGGGTGTTGATCGCGGCCTCGGCTTCGGCCAACTGGTCTTCCGCCGAAAGCTGGGTGCGCTCGGCGTCGAGCAGTTCGAGGTAATCGGTGCGGCCGGCGTCGTAACGGATCTTTGCCAGGTCGGCCGCGCGACGGCTTTCCGTGGCCTGCACCACCAGTTTCTCGACGCGCTCGCGCTGCTGATTGAAACCGACCAGCGAATTGTCGACATCCTCGAGCGCCGCCAGGACGGTGCGCTCGTAATTGGCGCGTGCCTCGTCGGCGCGCGCCTCCGCACCCTTCACGCCCGACCGCACGCGCTGCACGTTCAGGCCCGACCACGAGATGCTCGGGGCGAGCGACCACGCACGCGAATCGGCACCGCCGAAATCGTTGCTGCGACCGGCGAGGAAGCCGATGAATCCGCCCAGCGTGATGTGCGGGAAGTAATCGGCCTTGGCCACGCCGATGCGGGCGTTCGCGGCGGCGAGCTCGCGCTCGGCGATGCGGATGTCCGGGCGCCGTTGCAGCACCTCGTCGGCACCGCCGATGGCGAGGCTGACGTCGATGGGCTTGAAGGTCGCCGGCGAGAGGTCGATGTCCAGTTCGCCCGGACGCGCACCGAGCAGCACCGCGATGCGGAACTGGTCGGCGCTGGCCTGGGTCTCCAGCACGGGCAACTGCGCTTCCACGGAAGCCAGCCGCGCCTTGGCGCTGGCGAGGTCCTGCTCGGCCCCGGTGCCGACCTCGACGCGGGCGGCGATCACCTTCAGCGAGTCCTGCTGGTTGGCGATGTCGCGCCTGGCCACGTCGATGCGCAGCTGCGTGCCGCGCAGGTCGAAATAGTTGCGCGCCACTTCGGCGAACAACGTGACCTGCGCATCTTGCAGCGACGCCTCGCCGGCGGCGGCGTCGGCGCGTGCGGCCTCGACCGACCGGCGGATGCCGCCGAAGAGATCGAGTTCCCACGACGCATCGAAGCCGGCCTGGTAGGCCGTGACGGTCTGGCGCTGGTCGCTGAAGCCCGGCTGCTGCTGGCGACTGCGCTGGTAGGACACCCCGGTTTCGATGTCGGGGATCTGCTGCGATTTCGCCGTGCCGAGCGCGGCACGCGCCTGGTTGAGGCGCGCCACCGCGATCTTCAGGTCCGGCGAGCCCTGCGCCGCGCGGACGATCAGCGCGTCGAGGGTCGGGTCGCCGAACTGCTTCCACCAGCGTGCCTGCACGTCGCCGTTGTTCTGGTGCGTCGCGTCGACGCCCTGCAAGGTCACCGGCGCTTCCTTGGGCGCGTGGTAGTCGGGGCCCACGCTCGCGCAACCGGCGAGGACGAGGGCCGCGAACAACGCGGTACTGCGAAGAACGATTTTCATATCAGGACTCCCGGGCCGCATGGGCGAGGAGACGGCGTTCGCGGCGAGCCTGGCGGCGTGCCTCCGAACGCTCGTTCCACGCGCGGATCAGCACGTAGAAGAGCGGGGTGAAGATCAGGCCGAAGAAGGTCACGCCGAGCATGCCGGAGAACACCGCCACGCCCATCGCATGGCGCATCTCAGCACCCGCGCCGTGCGAGGTCACCAGCGGCACCACGCCCATGATGAAGGCGAACGAGGTCATCAGGATCGGGCGCAGTCGCAGGCGCGCGGCCTCGAGCACGGCATCGATGCGGTTCATGCCACCGATCTCCGCTTCGCGGGCGAACTCCACGATCAGGATCGCGTTCTTGCAGGCCAGGCCCACGAGCACGATCAGGCCGATCTGGGTGAAGATGTTGTTGTCACCACCGGTGGCGATGACGCCGGCAATGGCGGACAGCAGCACCATCGGCACGATCAGGATGACCGCGAGCGGCAGGCTCAGGCTTTCGTACAGCGACGCCAGCACCAGGAACACCAGCAACACGGACAGCGGGAACACCAGCACCGCGGTATTGCCGGCGAGGATCTGCTGGTAGGTCAGTTCGGTCCACTCGTAGCTCATGCCGTTGGGCAGGCTCGAGGTAACCAGCTTCTCCATGGCTTCCTGTGCCTGGCCCGTGCTGTACCCCGGGGCCGCGCCGCCGTTGATCTCGGCCGTGGGATAACCGTTGTAGTGCTGCACGCGGTCCGGGCCGTTGGTCTGGCGCATGGTGAGGAAGGAACCGAGGGGCACGAGGTCGCCGGCGGCGTTGCGGGTCTTGAGACCGACCACGTCGGACGGCTCGTGACGGAAGGACGGTTCCGCCGACACGTTCACCTGATAGGTGCGGCCGAAGCGGTTGAAGTCGTTCACGTAGAGCGAGCCGAGATAGGCCTGCAGCGTCTGGAACACGTCGCCCAGGTCGATGCCTTCCGACTTGGCCTTCTCGCGGTCCACGTCGGCGTCGAACTGCGGCACGCTCACCTGGAAACTGGTGAACAGGTGCGCGAGTTCCGGCGTCTTCTGGCTCGCCGCGATGATGCCCTGGGTCTGCTTGTAGAGTTCCTCGAAGCCCATGTCGCCACGGTCTTCGATCTGCATGCGGAAACCGCCGATCGTGCCAAGGCCGTTGACCGGCGGTGGCGGGAAGATCGCCATGTACGCACCCTGGATCGACGCGAACTGGGCGTTGAGGCGCGCAGCGATCGCATCCGCCGAGAGGTCGGCCGAACGGCGTTCCTCGAACGGCTTCAGCGCGACGAAGACGATGCCCGAGTTGGTACTGTTGGTGAAGCCGTTGATCGACAGTCCGGGGAACTGGATGGCGTTGGCGGTACCCGGGTCCTTCAGGGCGATATCGCCCATCTGGCGGATCACGGCTTCGGTGCGGTCGAGCGAGGCGGCATCGGGCAGCTGCGCGAAGGCGACCAGGTACTGCTTGTCCTGCGGCGGCACGAAACCCGTCGGCGTCCTCATGAAACCGAAGACACCGAGGGCGACAAGGCCGGCGTAGATGAACAGCACCATGGCGGAGAAGCGCAGGATCTTCTGCACGCCACCGACATAGCCATGCGAAGCGCGTTCGAACGTGCGGTTGAACGGGCGGAACAGCCAGCCGAGGCTCCGGTCCATCCAGACGGTAAGCTTGTCCTTCGGCTCATCGCGGCCCTTGAGCAGCAGCGCGGCGAGCGCGGGGCTGAGGGTCAGCGAATTGAAGGCGGAGATCACCGTCGAAATGGCGATGGTCAGGGCGAACTGACGATAGAACTGGCCGGTGAGACCGCTGATGAAGGCGGCCGGGACAAACACCGCGCACAACACGAGTGCCGTCGCGACGATAGGGCCTGTCACTTCGGTCATGGCCTGGCGCGTGGCCATCTTCGGATCGAGCCCATGCTCGATATGACGCTCGACGTTCTCAACGACCACGATCGCGTCGTCGACGACGATGCCGATGGCGAGCACCAGTCCGAACAAGGACAGCGCGTTGAGCGAGAACCCGACCATGTACATCACCGCGAACGTGCCGATGAGTGAAACCGGCACGGCCACGAGTGGGATGATGGACGCACGCCACGTCTGCAGGAACAGGATCACCACGAGCACGACGAGAATGATCGCCTCGAACAGCGTGTGCACGACGGCTTCGATGGAGCCGCGTACGAACACCGTGGGATCGTAGACGATGGTGTAGTCGACGCCTTGCGGGAAGTCCTTCTTCAGCAGGGCCATCTCCGCCCTGACCTCGTCGGAAATGGCGATGGCGTTCGAGCCCGGGCGCTGGAAGATCGGGATCGCCACCGCTTCGCGGTTGTTCAGAAGGCTGCGCAGGGCATAGTTGTTCGAGCCCAGCTCGACACGGGCGACATCTCGCAGGTGCGTGACGGAGCCGCTAGGGTCGCTACGCACGATGATATTGAGGAAGTCGTCCTCGGTGACGAGGCGGCCACGCGTATTGATGTTGACCTGGAAAGCATTCGTACTCGGACCGGGTGGCGCGTTCAGCGCACCGGCGGCGACTTCGATGTTCTGCTCACGCACCGCCTTGATCACGTCACCCGTGGTGAGGTTACGGATGGCCAGCTTCTCCGGGTTCATCCAGATACGCATGCTGTATTCGCCCGCGCCGAACAACTGGACGTCGCCCACGCCGTCGAGACGGGCGAGCTGATCCTTGATGCGCGTGCGGGCGTAGTTCGACAGGTAGAGCATGTCGTACCGGTTATCCGGCGAGGTGAGATGCACGACCATGGTCAGGTCGGGCGAACTCTTGGTCGTCGTCACACCGAGGCGTTGCACTTCTTCCGGCAGTCGCGGAAGGGCCTGGGCGACGCGGTTCTGCGTCTGCACCTGCGCGTTGTCGAGGTCGGTGCCGAGGGCGAAGGTGACCGTGAGGGTCATCGTGCCGTCGCTGGTCGCCTGCGAGGAGGTATAGAGCATGCCTTCCACGCCGTTGATCTGCTCTTCGAGCGGCGTGGCGACGGTTTCGGCGATGACCTTCGGGTTCGCACCCGGGTAGGTCGCCTTCACCACCACGGTCGGCGGGACGACCTCCGGGTATTCGCTGATCGGCAGCTTGAACACGGCGATACCGCCCGCGATCAGGAACAGCACCGATAGCACGCCCGCGAGGATCGGGCGTTCTACGAAGTATTGAGCGATTTTCATGGCGGAATCAGTCCTGGTTCTGCGCCACGCTGTCGACGCCGGCCGGACGCGCCGCCGCGACATTGCGCGCGGTGTCCGGTACGAGCGAGGCCATCGTCACGCGCTTGGCATTCACTTCCACGCCCGGGCGCACGCGCTGCAGGCCGTTCACGACGACCACGTCGTCCGCGTTGAGGCCCGAATCGACCACGCGCAGGCCATCCACCAGCGCCCCCGTGGCGACGCGGCGGTACTCGACCTTCTTGTCCTTGCCCACCACGTAGACGAACTTGTTGCCGAGGTCGGTGCCCACGGCCTTGTCGTCGATCAGTGCGCGTGGCTGGGTGTTGCCGCTACGCAACTGCACGCGGGCGAAAAGACCCGCGGTGTAGGCGCCGTCCGCGTTCGGGAATACCGCGCGCAAGCGGATCGTGCCGGCCCCGGCACGCACCTGGTTGTCGACGAAGTCGATCTTGCCGACGTGCGGATAGGCCTGCTCGTCGGCGAGGCCCATTTCCACTTCGGGCGCACGGCCGTTCTGCCGGCGCAGGCGGTCCAGCTTCAGGAAGGTCTGCTCGTCGACATCGAAGTAGACGTACATCGGGTCGACCGTCACCACGCTGGTCAGCGTGTCGCTGGGGGTGACCAGGTTGCCCGGGGTGATCTGGGCATTGCTGACCTTGCCGTCGACGGGGGCGCGGACTTCGGTGAACGACAGGTTGAGGCGGGCGTTATCGAGCGCGGCCTGCACGGAAGCCACCTGGGCCTTGGCGCTGGCGGCGGCGGTATCGAGGCGGTCGGCTTCCTCGCGCGACACCGCGTGCTGTTCCACCAGCTTGGTGCCACGGGCGGCGTTGGCGTCGGCGTTCTTGCTTTCGGCCCTGGCCTGGGCGAGGTTTGCCGCCAGGCGGTCTACCTCGGCGCGATACGGGCGGGGGTCGATGGTGAAGAGCAGGTCGCCCTTCTTCACCGTCGCGCCTTCGCGGAAGTGGATCGAATCGACGTAGCCGCTGACGCGCGGCTTGATCTGGATCGTGTCCACCGCCTGGATCCGGCCGGTGAAGGCGTTGGTGTCCGACACGGGGCGCAGGAGGACCTGGGCGACGGTCACTTCGGGGGCCGGCGGCGCGGCGGCGGGCTCGGCGGCATGGCTGGGCGTGCCACCGGAGCTCAGCCAGATCGCCGAGGCGACGGCGACCGCCAGGGCGGTCGAACCGAACAGGATTTTCTTCTTCATGACGGGTCCTGGAGTGTCTAGGGGGATGCAAGATCTTTCGTCGGCCGCGCAGCGTGCGACCTCAACGTTGGTTAAGGTCAAGTCGGTCCGTCGCAGGTGGCGAAATCTAGGTCTTGCTCGTCAAGCGAAAAATGGGTCTACAATCATTCCGCCTGTGACGCTCAGTCACGAATGCAATCTCCGGAGTCGGCGATGGAAGACTTTTCCGCGATCAGCGTTTTCGTCCGCGTGGTGGAGGCCAAGAGCTTCTCCGCCGCTGCGCAACACCTGCAGATGACCCCGTCGGGAGTCAGCCGGGCCATCTCGCGCCTGGAGGAAAGCCTCGGCGCCCGGCTGTTCTTCCGGTCGACGCGTTCGCTGAGGTTGAGCGACGATGGGGCCGCGTTCTATGCGCGTTGCAAGGAGATCTTGGCCGACCTGACCGAGGCCACCGAGGCTCTCGGGTACGCCAAGACCAAGCCGGCGGGCAAGTTGCGCGTGGCGGCATCGTCGGCGGTCGGGCGCGCGGCGTTGATCCCGAACCTCGCCGAGTTCGAGCACAAATTTCCCGATATCCGCCTCGAACTGACGATGTGCGACTTCCCGTTCGACCTGAACGAGGAAGGCTTCGATTGCGCCATCCGGATGGGCGAGCTGGCCGATTCGAGCCTGATCGCACGCAAGATCGGCCATTTCAGCAACGTCCTGTGCGCCGCGCCGTCCTATCTGGCGCGGCACGGCATGCCGACCTCGATCGAGGACCTGAAGAACCATCGCTCGGTGAATTTCGTCCACCCGAGCACGGGCAAGCCTTACCAGTGGCAGTTCGATTCGCCGAGCGGCCGGGTGTCGGTGGACGTCGACGCGCACATGCTCATCAATGACGGCGAATCCGTGATCCAGGCGGCCATCGCCGGCCTGGGCATCATCCAGGCGCCGCATTGCCTGGCGGCGAGCGCCCTGGAGAAGGGCTTGCTCGAGATCATCATGACCGACACGATCTCCACGGGATCGAACCTGTGGATCGTCTACCCGCAGAAGCGTCACCTCTCGGCGCGGGTGCAAGCCTTCATCGAGTGGACCAGCGAGTTGTTCCAGCGCACCAGCGAGCCGAAGTGCAAGCTCGTGCAACAGCAACAGGCGGAGCTGGCGCGCATGCGCAAGTCGCAGCCACTGGAAATCGCGGCGGTCGCCTAGGCGCCGCCCGCGCTTCATAAATCTTCATACGCACTTCAGGCGCTTCACCGCGCCGCGCGCTTCACTCCGGGCTCCACCAAGGGAGTCCCGACCATGCGCCGCACCACTACTCGTCCGTCCTTCCCCGCCATGCGCCGCGTCGTTGCGGCGCTGGCGCTCGCCATCGCCTTTCCCGCCAGCGCGGGTCAGTATCAGCCACCGAAGCAGGCGAACGACGGCTGGCCCACGGCCGACGCCGGCACGCTCGGCTGGAAGACCGCCACCCTCGCCACCGTCGAGGACAAGATCGCCGACGGGACGTACAAGAAGATCACCAGCGTGCTCGTCGCCGACCACGGCCGCCTGGTCTACGAGCATTACTTCAATGGCGGGTCCGCCGACCTGCTGAACGACGTCCGCTCGGCGACCAAGAGCCTGACCGCCATGCTCGTCGGGGCCGCCATCCAGCGCGGCGCGATCCGCGATGTGACGGCGCCGGTGTACGCGTTCTTTCCCGATGTCCACCTCGAGCGTCCGGACCCCCGCCGTGAAGCGATCACGCTCGAAGACCTGCTGACGATGAGTTCGATCTGGGAGTGCGACGACGACAATGCGTTCTCCACGGGCAACGAAGAGCGCATGTACGTGTCCGAGCACTGGCTGGACTTCGCGCTCAACTTGCCGGTTCGCGGGTACGCGCCGTGGGTGAGCCGGCCCAAGGACTCCCCCTATGGCCGTACGTTCTCCTATTGCACGGCGGGGGCGTTCGTCGCGGGAGCCGTGGTCGAGCGGGCGACGAAGCAGCCGCTGGCGTCTTTCGCGCATGAGGCGTTGGAAGTGCCGCTGGGCATCTCGCAGGTGAAATGGAACGTGTCCGCCGAGGGCATCGGCATGGGCGGCGGCGGAACGCGCTACCGCTCGCGCGATCTGGCGAAGCTCGGCCAGCTTGCCGCGGACGCGGGACGTTGGCAGGGGAAGGCGGTGCTGCCGGCTGCCTGGGTCACCAGGATGTTGACGCCGCACGCCCAGGCACGCGACGACGCCGATTACGGTTACCTGTGGTGGCAGTTCCGCTTTCCGATCGGCGGCGTGGAGACGAAGGTGTGGGCGATGGGTGGCAACGGCGGCAACTATGTCTTCGTGCTGCCCGAACGTGGGCTGGTCACGGTGATCACCAGCCAGGCCTACAACCAGGGCTACGGACATGCCCAATCGCAGGCGATTTTCCGCGACATCGTGCTGAAGGCGTTGCCTTAGCGGCGGCCTGCGCCGAGGTCGGGCGGGCACCAGGGCGCCTGGAGCACCCGATCCCGGTCGGCGGCGACATGTCGTGCGATGGTATCGAGCACCGCTTCGAAACCCGGATCACCTGCCAGCGGCGAGAACAGCGGCGATGCGCGCAGGTAGCCGGCATCGCGCCAGCCCTTGTCCACGGCATCGGCGAGGGCGGCGGTCGCACCTCGGCGATCGCCCGCGGCGTGCAACAACAGGGCGAGTTCGAGCCGGCTCGCCGGCCAGGGGTCTCCCGCCAGCGATGCGCGGGTAGCCGCGATGCGCTGTGTCAGCCATGCCGGATCGACCGGCGCCACGCCATGCAGCACCGCCAGCGTGGCGGGCAAGGAGGCGTCGGGTCGCAGCGCCCTCGCTTCGGCGAACGCGTTGGCGGCGGCCGTGCGATCGCCGCGGCGCAAAGCCAATTCACCGTCCAGCTGGGCCAGTTCGGCACGCGAAGTGCCGCGCGCGCGTGCCTGCGCCAGCGCGCCGCGTGCTTCCTCGAAACGCCCATGGGCGAACAGGAAGGCGGGCCAGCCGATGTTGCCGAAGACGTTATCCGGCGCGAGGTCGAAGAGACGCTTGTAGCGGGTCTCCGCAACGCTGTCGAAACCGAGCAACTCGTATTCGCGGGCCAGTTGCACGTCACGGAATCGCACACGGGAAGGGTCTCCGCGCATGTCGAGGTTCGCATGCAGGGCATCGGCCAGGCGGCCTTGTTCCTGGTAGAGGTAGGCGGCGGAGGCGCGGCTCGCGTCGTCGGTGGGATCGAGGCGCACCGCGCGCTCGTAGCCGGCGATGGCGCCGGGAATGTCGCCGAGGCAGTCGCGTGCGTAGCCGAGCGCGGACCACGCCGTGGCGCTGTCGGGGCGCACGGCGACGGCGCGCGTGGCGAGCCGCAGCGCATCGCGCGCTTCCGCCGGCCCCGCGTTGTACAGGCAACGGCGCGCCGAGCGCGCACGGCTGGCGCCCGACAATGCTTCCACGTCGTCCGGCGCTTCACGCAGGGCGCGATCGTAGAGGTCGAGGGCGCGTTCGTTGTTGTCGCGCTGGCCCATGGCGGCGTACCAGCGCGCGCGATCCAATACCTCGCGTTGCGCACCGGCCATGGGTTTCTGTTCGCGGGCGAGGAAGCCCACGCCGACGGACGTCGCGGCGAGGATGCCGACGGCGGCGACCGCCGGCCATAGCGTGCGCCGGCGTCGCGCGGTCTCGGTGAGCGGTTCCGGCGGCGCACCCAGCTGGTAACCACGGCTGCGCACGGTACGGATGTAGCGGGGCTGGCGAGCGTCGTCACCCAGCGCCTGGCGAAGCAGGCGCACGCGCTGGGTCACGGTTTCCTCGTTCACCACCGCGGGTGCCCAGACTTCCGACATCAGCTCGTCGAAGCCCACCACGCGGTCGCCACGCTCGACCAGGCAGGCGAGCAACTGGAAGCTCAGCCCCGCCACGTCGAGCGGCGTGCCACCGCGTTCGACCCGCTGCCGGGCGAGGTCGATCGTGAGGTCGAGCAAGCGGTAGCGGGTCACCTTGTCCATGTGCGCGGCTGTCGTGGGTTTCAGCCGCCGGCGGGCAGGAACAGCAACAGCGCGATGCCCAGCGCGATGCGATAAATCGCGAACGCCGTGAACCGGTGCGAGCGGATGTAGCCGAGCAGCCATTTCACCGCCACGAAGGCGACGATGGTGGATACGACGAACGCCACGCCCAGGCCGGTCCAGTCCTCACCGGCGGCACCGCCGTGCTGGAAGGTCTTCAGCAGTTCGTAGCCGGTCGCGGCGTACATCGTGGGGATGCCGACGAGGAACGCGAACTCCGTCGCCGCGGCGCGGTTGTTCGTACCGGCGAGCATGGCGATGAAGATCGTCGCCGCCGAGCGGGATGTCCCGGGAAAGATCCCGGCGACGATCTGCGCCAGACCGACGAGGATCGCCACCTTCCAGGTGATGAAGGCGCGCTCGGGCCGCTGCGCGGCGAGCTTTTCGGCGGCCATCATCCAGATGCCGCCGATGATGAGCGCCCAGGCGATGGGCGTCACGGTTTCAGGCAGCTTGAAGCCGAGCTTGGCCACGACGAGGCCGAGCGCCGCGGTGATCAGGAAGGCGACCAGCAGTTTCAGCACGTAGTCGCGCGTCTCTGGCCTGCGCCAGTTCATGGCGAGACTCCACAGCGTTCGCCAGTAGATGAAGGTGACGGCGAGGATCGCGCCGGCCTGGATCGCCACGTTGAACAGGTCCGAGCGGGCGCCGAGCCAACGCTCGGCGATAAGCAGGTGGCCTGTGCTGGAGATGGGCAGGAATTCGGTGATCCCCTCGACGATGCCGAGGAGGATGGCGCTGATCAGGTCGTTCACGTCGGGGACTTTCCGATGGGGGACGGCCCCATAGCTTAGCCGCAGGTCACCCCGTCCCGTCACGCGGTGCCCACGCGGGGCGCTGATATGTTCGGTGACGCATGGCGGGCGACCCCGCGTGGCCGCCCGGTCGCAAGAACTTCCGATACGGACCTGCCATGGCGTCATTCACCCAACGGACGCGCCGTCCCCACGGCGGCTTGCGCGTCGCCGTCATCGTCGCGCTGCTGGCGCTTACCGGCTGCGCTCCCCCGGTGCGGCCCCCGGCTTTCGTACCGCGCGACGAGGTGCCGCTCGCCGGTTTGCCCACGTCGCAGGCGGGCTGGCCGCGCGCCGAATGGTGGAAGCGTTACGGCGATGCGCAACTCGATCGCATCGTCGACCTCGCCATGCGCGGTTCGCCGGACATGGAGCAGGCCGAGGCGCGCTACCGCGCGGCGCTGCGTGCCGTCGATTCGGCCAGGGCCGAGCTGAACCCGCAGGTGCGTGGCCTGCTGGACGGTACACATGGCTATAGCGACGTCGCCGTGCGTGGCGAGACGCCGGGTGCCGCGGGCAGCGCGCAGCGCTTCCAGCTCAATCCCGGACACAGCTGGAGCAACAGCGGCGTGGCCGGTGCGCTGGCGACGTGGGACCTGGACCTCTGGGGCAAGCAAAAAGACGCCGTGGCCGCGGCCGTCGGGCAAGCCCGCGCCGCCGAAGCGGAGCGCGCGTCGGCGGCCACGTCGCTTCAATACAACGTGGTGAACACTTATTTCGATTGGCAGGCGCAGCAGGCAAGACTCGAGATCGCCCGTCACGCTTCGTCGAGTTCGGCGCAGTACCGCGAACTGGTCGCGCTGCGCGTGCGAAGCGGCCTCGACGATCCCTCGGCACTCGACCAGGCCGATGCGCAACTCGCCCAATTGCGCCGCTCGGAAGCGCAACGGGAAGGTGCCGCGAACCTCGACCGGGTGCAGCTGGCCGCGCTTGTCGGCGTGTCGCCGGACGAGCTGGGCACGTTGACGCCTGCGCCGCTGCCCACGCCCGACACTCGCCTTCCGTCCGACGCACGGCTCGGCCTGCTGGCGCGGCGACCCGACATCGCCGCCGCGCGCTGGCAGATCGAGGCCTCGTCGAAAAACATCGACCAGGCCCGCAAGGCCTACTACCTGGACGTGAGCTTGATGGCCCTCGGCGCCTTCCTTCGCACCTACCCGGACCTGGGTTCCGGTACGCGCACCGACCTGACCCTCGGTAACATCGGTGCCAGCGTGCAGTTGCCGATCTTCAGCGGCGGACGCCTGCGTGCGCAGTACGAGAGCGCGCAAGCACAGCTGGATAGCGCCGTCGCCCGATATGACGGCGCCGTGGTGCAGGCGGCCGGCGACATCGCGCAAGGCGTCGCCACGCTGCGGACACTCGACGACCAGCGCGTGCAAGTGGACCGCCAGTACGAGGCGACGGCGGCACAGAAGGCCAAGGCCGCCGACCGCCGCTCGAAGGGCCTGATCGACGACCGCACCTGGCTCAACGCCGACATGCAACTGGACCAGCAGCGCGACGCGCGCCTGCAACTCGCCAGCCAGCTGCTATCGGCCAACCTCTCGCTCATCCACGCGCTCGGCGGCGGATACCACGTCGACGACCTGCCCGATCTTCCGGCCACCGCCGCCGGAAAGGATTCAACGCGATGACTCCAGAGAAAGACGAACGCCGTGATGAAGAGCGGCGCGACGAAGAACAGCGCACGAAGGACGAGAACAAGGACGAAAAGACGAACGAAAAAAAGGATGGAAAGAAGGAGGACCCGAAGGCCCGGCGCAAGAAGGTGATCATCCTCTCCGCCATCGCGGCCGTCTTCGTCCTTGCCGGCCTCGCCTGGCTGCTGCTCTACATCTTCGTCTTCTCGCAGCGGGAAACCACCGACGATGCCTACGTGAAAGGCGACATGGTGACGATCTCGTCGCGGATCGCGGGCACCGTGGTCGAAGTGGCCGTCGAGGAGACCGACCGCGTCCATCAGGGCCAGGTGTTGGTGAAACTCGATCCGGTCGATGCCCGCGTCGCCCTGATGAACGCGGAGGGGCAGCTCGCCCAGGCCGTGCGCGAAGCACAGGCGCGCATGCAGCAGGCGAACCAGGCCGACGCCGCGATCCCCCAGCGTCGCGCGCAGTACGAGCAGGCGCGCGACGAATATAACCGTCGTCATCCCCTGTTGGAGCGGCGGGCGGTATCTGCGGAAGAAGTGGACACAGGCAAGCGGCAGATGCAGCAGGCGCTGGCCGCCTTGCAGGCCGCGGAACGCGAGGCCGCCGCCGCCCATGCGCAAGTCGACGGCACCACGGTGGAGGATTTTCCCGCGGTGATCCAGGCGCGCGCGCAGTTCCGCAACGCCTGGGTGAACAACGGGCGCAACGCGATCGTCTCGCCCATCGAAGGCTATGCGGCGCGGCGCCAGGTGCAAGTGGGCCAACGCATCCAGCCGGGACAGGACTTGCTCACGGTGGTTCCCCTGTCCGATCTCTGGGTGGATGCGAACTTCAAGGAAACCCAGCTGGAACACATCCGTATCGGGCAGCCGGTGAAGATCACGACGGACATGTACTCGGATGTCGAATACCGCGGCACGGTGGTGGGTCTCAACGCGGGTACGGGCAGCGCCTTTTCGTTGCTGCCCGCCGAGAACGCCACGGGTAACTGGATCAAGGTGGTGCAGCGCCTGCCGGTACGCGTGGCGATCAACGCCGACGACCTGCATAGGCATCCCTTGCGCATCGGCTTGTCGACCTATGTGAACGTGGACACGCACGATCGCAACGGCCGCGTGCTGGCGGAAACACCACGCGACAAACCACTGGCCAGCACCAACGTATACGAGCAGGAGATGGACCGCGCCGACGAACGCGCGCAGGAAATCATCCGTGCCAACACCGTCGATGCGGTGCCGAAGCCGGTGGCGGCGGCAAGGCGCGGCGGTTGAGTCATGGCGGCACCGAACGAGAAAGGCCAGTCGAGGCCACCGCTGCGCGGCGCGCAGCTGGCGCTCCTGACGGCGGGTGTTGCTTTCGCCACCTTCATGGAGGTGCTCGACATCTCCATCGTCAACGTGTCGGTGCGGACCATCGCCGGCAACCTCGGTGTCAGCAGCAACGAGGGTACGATGGCGATCAGCGCGTATTCCATGGCGAGTGCGGTGATGCAACCGCTGACCGGCTGGATCGCGCGGCGTTTCGGCGAAGTGCGTACCTTCGCCATCTCGGTGACCTTGTTCGTGGTGTTCTCGGCCCTGTGCGGGTTCTCGCAGAGCATGCCGATGCTCATCGTGTTCCGCCTGTGCCAGGGCGCCGTATCGGGGCCGATGGTGCCGTTGTCGCAGACCCTGTTGCTCAACAACTACCCGGTGGCCAAACGCCCGATCGCGCTGGCGCTATGGGCGATGACGGTCGTGGTGGCGCCGGTGTTCGGTCCCATCCTCGGCGGCTGGATCACCGACAACTACCACTGGTCGTGGATCTTCTTCATCAACATCCCCGTGGGCCTGTTCGCCATCGTGGTCACGTACGCGCTCCTGCGCGACCGCGAATCGAAGATCGTGAAGATGCCGGTCGACGCGGTGGGCCTGTTCCTCCTTGCCGTGGGCGTGGGCTGCCTGCAGTTCATGCTCGACAACGGCAACGACGACGACTGGTTCACCTCAAAGACGATCACCGTGCTGGCGATCGTGTCGCTCGTGTGCCTGACCTTCCTCGTCGCCTGGGAGCTGATGCACAAGAATCCGGTGGTGGAGTTGCGCCTCCTGGGCAAGCGCAACTTCCTCGTGGGCGTGCTGTGCCTGTCGCTGGGCATGTTCGCCTTCTTCGGCGGCACGGTGGTCATGCCGATGTGGGTACAGGAGGTGCTCGGTTATACGGCGACGTGGGCGGGCTTCGTCGTCGCGCCCATCGGCGTGCTGGCGATCGTCATGTCACCCCTGGTGGGCGCTTTCCAGAACAAGTTCGACCTGCGCCTGCTGAACACGGTCGGCTTCGCCATCTTCGCCGGGGCCTCGTTCTACATGTCCACGCTGAGCACCAACGCGCCCTACAGCGAGCTGGCGCTGCCACGCATGTGCATGGGTGCGGGCGTGGCGTTGTTCTTCGTGCCGGTGAACCAGATCATCCTGTCCGGACTGCCCGACGAGCGCGTGGCCAGCGCCTCCGGCCTTTCGAACTTCTTCCGCACCCTGGCCGGCAGCATCGCGACGGCCGTCAGCACGACGATGTATTCGCACCGGACGACCTACCATCACGCCATGCTCGCCGAGAACGTCTCCGAAGGCAGCCGGACAACGACCGAGTACCTCGATCGTTTCCAGGCCTTCGGCGTGCAGGGACCCACGGCGAACGCGGCCTTGAACCGGATCGTGGACATGCAGGCCGCGACCCTCGCCGTCAACGACGTCTTCTGGGTCTTCGGCCTGATGTTCGGCTTGGCCATGATCGCGATCTGGTTCGCGAAGCCGCCGTTCGCCTCGGGCGGCACGCCGGGACACTGAGGCGGGGTCGCTATGCCTCGATGCTGAAGTCGAGCGTCTCGGTCAGGTCGCCGGGCGCGGGTCCGCCGGCGGCGATCATCGCGTCGTCGCGCATCTTCAGACCGGGCAGGGTTTCCAGCTTGAACCTGCGGGTGATGAAGCGGGCGATGGAGCCTGTGTCGTAGACCGTATGTTCCACGTGACCGCGTTTCGCATAAGGCGAGATCACCAGCGCGGGAATGCGCGAGCCCGGACCCCAGCGGTCGCCCTTGGGCGGCGCGACGTGGTCCCACCAGCCGCCGTTCTCATCGAAGGTGACGACGACCAGCATGTTCTTCCACTGCGCGCTCTTGCGCAGGTGGTGGATGACGTTGGCGATGTGGCGATCGCCGGCTTCCACGTCGGAATAGCCCGCGTGCATGTTGAGATTGCCTTGCGGCTTGTAGAACGTCACCGCCGGCAGCTTGCCCGAGTCCACGTCGGCGAGGAAACGATTGGTCGCGGATGTCTCGCCCAGGCCGCCGTCACGCAGGTGCCGCTCGCGCGCCTCGCTGCCAGGAGCGAGCGACACGAAGTAATTCAGCGGCTGGTGGTGGGCCTGGAAATTCGGCGTCTGCGGGAAGCCGCCGTCCGTGCCGTCGCCCTTGCCGTCGAGCGCGGCCTGGAAGCCACCGGCGTACCAGGCCCAGTCGATTCCCTTGTCGGACAGGAGGTCGCCGATGTGCTTGTGCGTTTGCGGCGGCAGCGTGTTCGCGCTGGTGGCATCGGCGAGCAGTGGATTCTTGCGGTCCACGTTGAAGCCGGGCGAATAGGGCGGGCCCATCGTGTTCACGGCCCAGAAGTCCGGCGTCAGCGAATTGTGGTGGGCGAACTTCGGCTTGCCCTGCATGGCGCTGGCCGGTGAGTCCTCCGCCATCTTCAGGCGGTGATCCTTCGGATCCCCGCTTTCGGTCACCGCGATGTTGAACTGCGCCGGGCTCTTGTCCGCGGCGGGATAGAAGGGCGGCTGCGCGGCCACGAGATACTGGTGGTTGAGGAAGGAGCCGCCGAACGCGCCCATGAAGAAGTTGTCGCAGAGGGTGAACTGCTCGGCGAGGCGCCAGAGGCGCAGGTGCACCGGCGTGCTGGCGTAATAGCCCATGGTGAGCGCGCCATTGTCGCCCCAGGCGACGAAGCCGTCGTTCTTGCCGCCGTTGATCTGCAACTGGTTGTTGTAGAAGGCATGCACGAGGTCGCGCGTGATGAGGCCATGCGGCAGTGGCGTGCCGTCGCCCGTGTGCAGCGCCCAAGGCGCGTTCGGCAGGCCGGCGATGTCCTTTTCGACGATCTTGTAGCTCTTGTGATCGACGACCTGCTCGTGGGGCACCATGCCGCCCCAGATCGGCGGAAGCGTCTTGAAGACCGTGCCATCGCGATCGCGCTGGATGTAGCGTTCCGGCGGCACCGCGCTCAGCGGTTGCTGCAACCCCGGGTAATCGCCGAACAGGTTGTTGAAACTGCGATTTTCCGCATAGATCACCACGACGTTCTGGATGTGCTTGTCGAGCAGGGTATCCAGATCCTTCCCGCCGGGCGGCCGTGCCGCGGGCTTCTTGCCGTCGGCGACGGCCTCCTGCAATCCACCCAGCGCAAGCAGCGCGCCCGTGGTGGCCATGCCCCCGAGCAGGCGGCGGCGCCCGGTGTCGGGAGTGTCGTCATCGTGTTCGTTCGTCATGCCATTACCCGAAATGAAATCGCGCCGCCGCCCTGGGGGTGGGAAGCAGCCTGGTGGGAAGCGGCCTAGGCCGCGACGCAGGGTAAACGATGACGGCCGGTCTCGCGAAAAACGCTGAAAGGCGGCCAGAACGGTGCATTCGAAGGACTGACGCACCAATATGGTGCATTTGCACACGAGCCGTTGACCCGTTCTATGATGCCGAGGCTTGCCCCAGGCCGGTCCGTCGATGGCGGAAACGCTGGCACAGCGATTGCTAAATGCACTCCGCCCATACCCATTCGAGGTTTGTATGTCCGCCGCTTCCAAAGTGCTGAACCTGATCCAGGACGAGGAAATCGAGTTCGTCGACCTGCGCTTCGCCGACATCCTCGGCAAGCACCACCACGTCACGTTCCCTGCCCATGCCATCGACGAGGGCACCTTCGAAGACGGCAAGATGTTCGACGGTTCGTCGATCGCCGGCTGGAAGGGCATCAACGAGTCGGACATGGTCCTCATGCCGGACCCGGAAACGGCGCACCTCGACCCGTTCAGCGCGCACAAGCAGCTGATCATGCATTGCGACGTGCTCGAGCCGAGCACCATGCAGGCCTACGGCCGCGACCCGCGTTCCATCGCCAAGCGCGCCGAAGCCTTCCTGAAGTCCACCGGTATCGCCGACACGGCGTTCTTCGGCCCGGAGCCCGAGTTCTTCATCTTCGACTCGGTGCGCTGGCAGAACGACATGGGCCGCGTGTTCTACGAGATCGGTTCGGAAGAAGCCGCCTGGTCGTCGCGCTACAAGTACGACGGCACCAACACCGGCCATCGCCCGGGCGTGAAGGGCGGCTATTTCCCGGTCAGCCCCGTGGACAGCCTGGGTGACCTGCGCGCCGACATGTGCAAGGTGCTGGAATCGCTGGGCCAGGTGGTCGAAGTGCACCATCATGAAGTGGCCAACGCGGGCCAGTGCGAGATCGGCACCCGCTTCAACACCCTGGTGAAGAAGGCCGACGAACTGATGACGATGAAGTACGTCATCAAGAACGTCGCCCATCAGGCCGGCAAGACGGTCACCTTCATGCCGAAGCCGATCGTCGGCGACAACGGTTCGGGCATGCACGTGCACCAGTCGTTGTCGAAGAACGGCGAGAACCTGTTCGCCGGCGACCTTTACGGTGGTCTCTCGCAGACGGCGCTGTGGTACATCGGTGGCATCTTCAAGCACGCCAAGGCGATCAACGCCTTCGCCAACTCCACCACGAACAGCTACAAGCGCCTGGTCCCGGGCTTCGAAGCGCCGGTGATGCTGGCCTATTCGGCACGCAACCGCTCGGCGTCCTGCCGTATCCCGTACGTGTCGAGCCCGAAGGGCCGCCGTATCGAGATCCGCTTCCCGGACCCGATGCAGTCGGGCTATCTGACCTTCACCGTGCTGATGATGGCCGGCCTCGATGGCATCCTGAACAAGATCGACCCGGGCGCACCGGCCGACAAGGATTTGTACGACCTGCCGCCGGAAGAAGAGAAGAACATCCCGCAGGTCTGCGCCAGCCTCGACGAGGCGCTGGTCGCCCTCGACAAGGATCGCGAGTTCCTGAAGGCCGGTGGCGTGTTCACCGACGACTTCATCGACGGCTACATCGCGCTGAAGATGCAGGAAGTGACCCGCTACCGTGCGAGCACGCACCCGCTCGAGTTCCAGATGTATTACGCGATCTGATCCTGCGATCGATCTCGCGGTGATCGAAAGGGGCGCTTCGGCGCCCCTTTCCTTATGATGCGGCGTCCGCCGTGGAAGTCCTTCCCTTGAACAAGATCGCCATACTCGCCTTCGTCGCGCTGGTCGCAGGTTCCCTCGCCGCGCATGCCTCGGCCGGAACCATCCCCGTGTATGGCTACAAGGTGGTCCACACGTATCCGCACGATCCCCAGGCGTTCACCGAAGGCCTGTTCTATGAAGACGGCTACCTGTACGAAAGCACCGGCGAGCGTGGCACGTCGACCGTGCGCAAGGTGAAACTGGCCACGGGCGAGGTCGTGCAGCGGCTCGATACGCCGCCGGGGTATTTCGGCGAGGGCATCGTCGCCGCGGGCACGAAGCTGGTACAGCTGACCTGGCAGGAAGGCATCGCCTTCGTCTACGACAAGGCGAGCTTCCGGTTGCTCGGCGCCTTCCGTTATCCCGGTGAAGGCTGGGCGTTCACCCGCGACGCGACGCACATCTACATGAGCGACGGCACGCCCACCATTCGCGTCCTCGATCCGGCCAATTTCGATCGCACCGGCTCCATCGATGTGACAGCGGATGGCGTTCCCCTGCGAAGCATCAATGAACTGGAGTGGGTGAAGGGCGAGATCTACGCCAATGTCTGGCAGACCGACCGCATCGCCCGCATCGACCCCGCCACGGGTCACGTCGTCGGCTGGATCGACCTGAAGGGTCTGATGGACAAGACCCGCCTGGCCGACCTCAGTGATGACGTGCTTAACGGCATCGCCTACGACGCCACGCACGACCGTCTGTTCGTGACCGGCAAGCGCTGGCCCTCCTTGTTCGAGATCCGGGTTTCCCGCCAGCCACAGCGTCCGTAGAGCCTGCCTGCGCCTCGTCCACCCACGAATGTGAAGACGCCCTTTTCAAGCCTTGGCGCGCCCTGCCGATGATGTATGGGCGGCGTTGAGTCGATTCTCATGTCCGCTGTATAGTCAGGTTCATATCGCAAGCCGGTGCCGCCGGCCTGCCTTGGAAGGGGTACCCGCTTGAAGAAGTTCATCCTCGGCGCCGTGGCGCTGATCGCTCCCGTGCTTGCGGAGGCGGCCGACGCCACACGCAACGATTACGACTGGCGCACCAACTGGCCGACCCATTACGTGTTCGCCGACGGCACCGATGTGGGCTTGACGGTGAAATACCAGTACGACCTCGCCCGCTTCTCGCACGACGAGGGCATCTACGAGGACGCGCAGACCAACCGCCGCAAGGAATTCGGCTTCTTCGTCCGCAAGAAGGGCGTGTACGACGCCACGGCGGTATTCGATTTCCAGGCCAAGACCTGGCTGGACGTGTTCTTCCGCCTGCAGACCAAGGCCGTGCTGGGTAGCGATGCCGGCGCGGTTCGCATCGGTTTCATGAAGACGCCCGTCGGCTTCGAGGGCAATACCAGCACGGGCAGCACGTCCTTCCTGGAAACCTCGCTTCCGATGCAGGCCATCTATGCGAATCGCCGCCTGGGTATCGACTGGGCGCTTGCGCGCAAGGCCTATCTCGTGCAACTGGGCTACTACAACGGTGGCAACCTCCAGGGTGACCTGGACGGCCACATGGTGGCTGGCCGCGCAGCGTGGACGCCGCTGAACACGCCGGGCAACGTCCTGCATATCGGCGGATCGTTGTCGCGTGAAACGCCCTATGGAACGACCGACGGCCGTGGCCGCTATACGCCACCGAGCGTGCGCTTGCGGGCGTTGCCGGAAGCAGGGCTCATCACCCAACGCCTGATCGACTCCGGGGCGCTGAGCGTGGCCGAGCACGTGGATCGCCGCGGGCTCGAGGCACTGTGGATCGGCGGGCCATGGTCGGTGCAGGGCGAATACCTGGATGCCAGGGTAAAGCTGGAGAACAAGCCCGCCTACAAGGCGCATGGCTGGTACACCTTCGGCAGTTGGGTGGCGACCGGCGAGTCGCGCTCGTACAGCGCGGGCAATGTTTCCGACGTGGTGCCCAAGGGTCCTTGGGGCGCGCTGGAATTCGTGCTCCGTTACAGCACGCTCGACCTGGACGATGGTCCCACGCTGGGTGGCACCGAACACGACTGGACCTTCGGTGCGAACTGGTACCTGACGAAGTACCTCAAGTTGCAGGGCAACTATGTCCGGGCGATCAGCGATCGACGCGATGTACGCGTCGATCCCCGTATAGTCGAGGTGCGTGCCCAGGTGATGTTCTGACCGACGCGTCAGGGCGAAGGCAACGCGGCGGCGGCGGGTAACCGGCAATTGGTCAGCTTGTCGGCTGGAAGGGCGCCGTCCGCGAGGAACCGGCCGGCCACGGCCGACACGCAGGGACGGTCGGTGCGCGTGACCACGCCATGCGCACGCAGGCCACGCGCCACGACCATGGTGGCGCTCGCATGTGCGTTGAGCATCATCGCCGCGTTGCGCAACGGCGCTTCGTCATCGAATTCCGCATGCACCATGAGGAACCGTGGCACGTCGTGGAGCGCGGGTGCCGAGGTGATCTTCTCGAAGGCGCCTGGCCATTCGCTACAGACCATGCCCTGGAAGGTATCGTTACCGACCCCGGCGGGCCATGCTTCTCCCAACTCGAGTGTGCGATCACGCCAGTATCGGCGACGCGTGCCCCACGAACCGTCGTTGCAACGCGCTGCGAAGGCGCTGGCCACGACCGCGGGCGGGATGCCGTCGGCGCGGGGGCCGAAACCATAAAGGTCGCCATTGGCTTCGACATCGAGCCGATCGAGCAGCCGTTCCGCCGCGGCACGGATGGCGCCGTCGTCCTTGGCGTCGACCGCGAATCGTATCGTTGCAAAGGAGCCGCGAAGCGCGCTTGTCGAAAGCGTGGAATCACGCTCCAGAAGGCGTCCCATCGCGAGCGCGGCCGATAGTTCGTGTTCGCCATGCACGTGGCGCATCCAAACGGCATGTGCCGAAGCGGGAAGCATGCCGAGACGCCGATGGATGTCGTTGGCATCGTTTCCCCAGCCATAACGACCGGAAGCTTCAACCAGGGCCGAGACGGCCCGGCGAATCGTCCGCCCGCGTTCGGCGATACGTGCTTCCATCGCTTCGGAGAGGGAGCCGTCCGCATCCCACGTGCTATCGAGCAGCAGGCGACCGACGTTCCGCGGGTAGCGTTCGGCGTAATACGTCGCCACCCAGCCGCCGTAGCCGGTGCCGAGGATGTGCAGCCTGGACTGGCCGAGGGCGCCGCGCAGCATGTCGATGTCCTCCACGCGCGGCGGCATGCCGATATGCGCATGCATCGGGTCGTTCTGGCATGCCGTGCCTACGGCCAGCGCGAGATTTTCGGCGTCCACGAAATTGGCGTCGGTCGTGTCGGCACCCAGTGAAGCGTGGCGGGGAAGCCGCGAGGTCGCCGACAGGCAGTCGTATCCGCTCGCTTCATCCATCAGGCGCGGTGCGAGGCCGACCAGATCGAGGCGATTGGCGACGTCGCGCCAGTTCTCGTCGCCTTCCAGCCATCGCGATGCCATCGCCGCGATGGATTGGTCCAGGGAACCCGTGAATTCATCCGGCTCCAGGAGCAAGGTGCCGTCGTGGCGCGCGCCACGTTCAGCAGCGGCTCTCACTCGGACCACATCCAGGTTCAGGGTGCCCGCGGCGGGGTTGGCGTAGTCACGCGGCACGGCCAGGCGTGAGCATTCCATGCGAGCCGCGACGTTGGTCGCCACCGCAGGCACGCTGTCGCAGGATGTCCATGCAAGTGGAGCGGCGGATTCCGCCGTGGCGGGGAGAGAGGTGGCGAGGGCTGCGGCGAGCAGGCCAAGCGAGGCAGGTTTCATCGACGTTCCTATCGATCGGGGCGGCCGACAAAATTAGGGGCTGCCGCCGAGGACCGGTAGCGGATAACCGCCAGTGTTGCGTCGGCGAAAGATGGGACATCGAGCAAGGGTTATGCATTCGGCGGGAAGGCGGGTTTCCGTCAATGCATATGCCAGCCATGCGTCACCACGAGCGATTGTCCGGTCAGGGCTTTCGACCCGAAACCCGCGAGGAACAGGGCGGCTTCAGCGATATCTTCGAGCGTGGTGAATTCGCCATCGACGGTATCGCGCAGCATCACGTCGCGGACGACTTCCTCCTCGGAGATACCCAATTCGCGCGCCTGCTCGGGAATCTGTTTTTCGACCAGCGGCGTTCGCACGAATCCCGGGCATATCACGTTGGATCGGATGCCGTCGGCGGCACCCTCCTTGGCGATCACCCGGGCAAGGCCGAGCAAGCCGTGCTTCGCCGCGACATACGGTGCCTTGAATTTCGAGGCGACGTGCGAATGCGCCGATCCCATCAGGATCACCGATCCGCCGCGGCCGGAGGCCACCATCTGGCGCATGGCCGCGCGGCTGGTGAGGAATGCTCCGTCCATGTGGATGGCCAGCATGCGCTTCCAGTCGGCGAAGGAGAGGTCGACCAGTGGCGAGATGACCTGCACCCCGGCATTGCTCACCAGGATATCCACCGGCCCGAGTTCACGTTCCACACGGGCGAAGCCGTCCTCGACCTGCGCTTCGTCCGTTACGTCCATGCCGATACCGATGGCGCGTCCACCGATATCGGCAGCCACCTGCATCGCCCTGTCGTGGGCGATGTCGGCAATGGCGACCGATGCGCCGGCGCCTGCGTAGGCGACGGCGATCGCGCGGCCTATGCCGCTGGCGGCGCCCGTGACGAGGGCGACCTTGCCGGTCAGGTCGTTCATGCGTGCATTCCCATGGCTGATGTCGCCCGGATTATGCGCGCCGCCGACAGGCGGGCGCATCGTACCAAGGTACGTGGTGGCCCGGGGAGGATGCGCCGTTACCGTCAAATGGCCCGATACAGACGCCGCAGTTCGTCGCGAACATCGCTTTCCGTCGGTGCGTCGCTTGCTTCGCGGACTTCCCGCCGCGTGGGTGGTGCGACGAAGTCGCAGCCCGACAGGTGTGAGGCCGGCAGTTGGCCGGTGAGGAGGAAACGACCGGCGGCACGTTCGACGCATGGCGTCGCCGATTGGCCGAACAACCCGTGCATGTCCGAGCCGCGCGCCAGGACCATGTACGCATCGGGTGATGCGTCGAACGCCTTCATGGCACCCGTGAACGGTGTTGCCGGATCGAACTCGGATTGAATCATCAGCACGGGCGGGGCCTTCGCCAGTTCCGTCAACGCGGGTCTCCACCGTGGCGCCGAGGGCCAGTGCGAGCAGATCAGGCCGATGATGACCGCTTCGCCGCCGGCGGCCGGATAGTTCTTTCCTATCCGGCTGACCAGTGAGCGCCAGGCCTTGAGGTCGTTCCGCCATGACGTGTCGCCGCAAATCACGGCGGTGTATACGGAATGATCGACCAGGCCATCCAGTGACGGATCGACCGGTATGTCCAGCAGGGAGACGAGTTCCGTGGCCGCCGCCTTGATCGCGTCGTTCGCTTGGGTATCCGGACTGAAGATGTGATTCCATAAGCGCGTCACGAGACGATCGCTGGATATCTGCATATCGCCCCGTACCCAGTCCGCGAGGGTCAGCGCCGCGGCCAATTGGTAGGGCGTGTTTATCCCTTGGGCCCATGCCGAGAGTGCCCGGGATGGCATGTCGCGAAAGCGGGACATCGCTACCCGGGGATCGGTGCCGATGCCGTACACATCGGGTTGGGCCAGGGCTGGCCGCAGGGCGTTTCGTGCGAACAGCGCCTGGCGCTCCTCGGGAGAATCCGTGAGCTGCTGTTCGAACGTCCCGGCGTAGTTCATGACGGAATCCAGCAGGATGCGGCCACTGTGCTGCGGATACATCGACGCATAGAAGGCACCCACCCAGGAGCCGTAGGAAATGCCGACGAAGTGCATCACGGGCTCGTCCAGTGCGCGCCGGGCATGTTCGATGTCGACGACATGCTGCAGGGTGCCCACATGCGAATGCAGCGGATGCTCGCCGCAGGTATCCGCATACATCCTGGCGGATTGAACGAAGCCGACCCAGTTCCAGTCGGCCAGGTAGACCGTCGGGTCATGCGTGGTGAGGAACGCCGGGTAGGTTCCGCATGTAAACAGGGTTCCTCCACGCAATCCTCGCGGAATCACCGCGACGAGATCGAAGCGGTCGGCCAGGCGCCGCTTGTCGCCATCCAATGGATGGTCGATGGAGCGCGAGGCCCAGAGGTGGGCGATAGGCGGCAGGAAATCCAGCGGATTGGCACCGGGACCTCCGAAATTGAAGAAAATGGCCCCTTCTCGTTTCTCGGGTCGTCCCGCCTTGTGTCGAACGAGGCCGACGGTGACCGGGCGTTTCCCGGTGACATCCTCGTCGGGTGTAGCCAGCATGCTTCCGCATTCCAGCCGTTCCCCCAAGGCGGCGGCCCAGCTGTCGTTTACCAGGTCCGGCGTGCAGGGACGCCAGGTGATCGGTGCCACGCCGGGCTGCATGGGGGGTACCTGGGCGATGCCGAGCGTGGGCGCGAGCGCCATGCACAGGGTTATGCACACACGGCGTGCAGCCGCATGGCGCGAGATCCGACGTTGTCGTTTCATCGTACGCTCCTTCATGGGACGCGTACGCTATGACGAGGCAGGCAGTGCCCGGGAGCGGGCGAAGAGGGCAGCTATGTAGGCTTCCTGCCCTTCGAACGCAAGGCTACCCCGTCATTGGCCCAACAGCACGAACGTCGCAGGTACACCCGCCGCCGACGAACCCGAGATCCACACCTGGAAGTCGCCGGGTTCCGCTTCGAACGTGGTGCCGTCGCGATGGGTGAACGCGAGATCCTTGCGGGTCAATTCGAAGGACACTTCCTCCGACGCGCCAGGGGCGAGCATGATCTTGCGGAAGGCCTTCAATTCGCGCACCGGCCGCACGCGGCTGGCCACGCGATCGTGGACATACAGCTGCACCACCTCTTCACCGGCGACCTTCCCGGTGTTGGTCACGGTGGCCGATACGACGATGGTTTCATCCCAGCCCACCGTCGACTTCACCTGGGGAAGGCTGTACTCGAAGCTCGTGTAGCTGAGCCCGTGTCCGAAGGGGTACAACGCGTCGAAGGTGACTTCGCGATAGCGCGACTTGAACGCCGGTGGCTGGTCGGCCAACTCCGGGCGCCCCGTGCGAAGGTGGTTGTAGAAATAGGGCTGCTGTCCGGCATCCTGCGGGAAACTCACGGGCAGGCGCCCCGAGGGGTTGTAGTCGCCGAAGACCACATCGGCGATCGCGGGGCCTGTCTGGCTACCGAGGAACCAGGTGACGAGGATCGCATTCGCCTCGCGTATGGCGCCGGTGAGCGCCAGTGCCCGGCCGTTCTTCAGAAGCACCACGACCGGCGTGCCCGTCGCCGCCACGGCTTCGGCCAGCGCCTGTTGCGCGGGAGGGACCACGATCTGCGTGCGCGACTGCGCTTCGCCGGAATAATTCTGCGGCTCACCAATGGCGAGCAGCACCACGTCCGCCTGTTTCGCGGCGGCCACGGCGGCCTCGATGCCACCCTGGATGGGCTCTTCGATGCCGCAGCCGGCGACGACGTCGAGCGAGCTCGCGTCCGCCAGGGCGTCGCGCAATCCGGTCTCGATGTCGACGTGGCGCCGCTTGTCGCCGAACAAGGTCCAGCATCCTTCGAGGTTGTCGACATCGGCCGCGAACGGGCCGATCAGTGCGATCTTCTGTCCGGACTTGCGCAGCGGCAGCACGCCGTCGTTCTTGAGCATGACGATGGAACGACGCGATGCATCGCGTGCGAGCGCAGCGTGGGCGGCATTCGGCGATGTATCCGCCTCGACGGCGGGATCGAGCGAACGGTATGGGTTGTCGAGCAGGCCGATGGCCTGCTTCACCGAGAGCACGCGACGCACGCCTTCGTCGAGCACCTCCAACGGCACGTCGCCTTTCTCGACGAGGTCGGCCAGGTGCGCGGCGTAGAAGCCGCTCTGCATGCTCATGTCCACGCCGGCGAGGAACGCCAGGCGCGCCGCGTCGCGTTCGTCGTCCGCGAAGCCGTGTGCGATCAATTCCATATCGGCGGTGTAATCGGAGACGACGAGGCCTTCGAAGCCCCATTCGCCGCGCAGGATGTCCGTCATCAGTTCGCGGTTGGCCGACGCCGGCACGCCGTTGATGTCGTTGAACGCGCTCATGAAGGTGAGCGCACCTGCGTCCATTGCCGCCTTGAAGGGCGGCAGGTGCACGTCGCGGAGTGTCTGCGGCGCGATGTCGACGGCGTTGTATTCCATGCCGCCGGCGACGGCGCCATAGGCGGCGAAATGCTTCGGCGTGGCGAGGAGGGCATCGTCGGCCGTCAGGTCCGGGCCCTGGAAGCCACGCACGCGCGCCGCGGCGAACGCGGAGCCCAGCACCACGTCTTCACCGGCACCTTCGGCCACGCGGCCCCATCGCTGGTCACGTGCGATGTCCACCGCCGGTGCGAACGTCCAGTGGACACCCGCCGCGGTGGCTTCCACGGCGGTGGCACGCGCCGTGCGCTCGGCGAGGCCCGGTTCGAAACTGGCCGCTTCACCGAGCGGGATCGGAAAGACGGTGCGCATGCCGTGGATCACATCCGCTCCGAACAGCAGCGGAATTCCAAGGCGGCTTTCCTCCACGGCGACACGTTGGGCCTCCCGGCCTTCCGCGGCACCCACCCCGTTGAACAACGCGCCGACCCTTCCGGCACGGACCTGCTCGAGCACCTCGGCGGCGCCGCGGGCATTGGTCTCCGGATTGATATCGGGTGCGAAGGGGCGCACGGCATCGGCGAACACGCCCAACTGGCCGACCTTCTCTTCGAGGGTCATGCGGGCGATCAGGTCTTCGATGCGGGGGTTACGGTTCATGGGCGAGGCCTTGGGGGACGGAGCGACGGCGAACGGAGGCACGTCAGGCGGGCAAGGATACTGGCATCGGACGACGAAGTGGGCACGTAAATGATGTTACATGTAAACGATTACGTCGTTGGGACACAATGCCTTTACATATGTGAAGGGTGCCTCCGGGCCGATCGCGGGACCAGGGAGGACGCTTCGCCCGCGACGCCGGCAAACGCAATCGCTACGCCTTTCCGGCAGCGTTGGCGTTCTCTTGACACAGAAAGGTCTAGCGCCCGGGACAACGCTGTGGACTGCAGTTAGGCTGGGTGAACCGCCGCACCGGAGTTTCGCGATGCAAGCGCACACGCGGCCAGCGATCATCGAGATGCATGGCATCGGCAAGGTATTCCATGCTGGATCGGTGGAATGCCAGGTGCTGACCGACATCCACCTGACCGTGCGGCAGGGGGAATTCGTTTCGATCGCCGGTCCGTCGGGATGTGGAAAGACCACCCTGTTGTCGCTGATGGGCCTCCTGGACGCGCCCAGTCATGGCGAATTGCGTTTCCGCGGCGAAGCGGTTCACACCATAGGACGCACGGAGAGGGCGCGCCTGCGCAACCGGCATATCGGTTTCGTCTTCCAGGCGTTCAACCTGATCGACGACCTGAACGTGGCGGACAACGTCGCGCTGCCCCTGAGCTTCCGTAAGGACATGCTGGCGCGCGATCGTGCGCGACGCGTCGTCGATGCCCTGGGTAGCGTGGGCATGGCGCATCGCATGCGTCACTACCCAGCCCAGTTATCGGGTGGCCAACAGCAACGGGTGGCGGTGGCACGGGCGTTGGCGGGCGACCCGTCGATCCTGCTTGCGGACGAACCGACCGGCAACCTCGACCTGCACAATGGCGAAACCGTGATGGCGTTGCTGAACAGCCTGCACATGGACGGCCGGACGATCTGCATGGTCACGCATGACGACCGTTTCAACGCGATGGCCGATCGCACCGTTCGCCTCCTCGATGGCAGGGTCGTCGACGAGAGCACGTTCCGGCAGTTGCAGAGCGAGGCGGAGTCGGGCCTGGACGAACGGCGGCACAGTGCATCGTCCCCATGAACCGCTTCATGGACATCGTACGTTTCTGGCGGGCCTCGCCGCGCCAGCCTGGTTCGCTTTTGCTGGCGTCGGCGACGCTTGCCATCGGAGTAGCCGCCCTGGCCGGCGCGTTCACGCTGACGGAAGCCGTATTGCTCCGTCCACCACCCTGGCCCAACCATGCCAGGGTCGCCGTCTACGGTGGACGGACGGCCGACGATCCCATGCGTGCGGCCTCACCAAGCCTCTACAACATGGTGGGAAGCCCGACGCCAGTGCTTTCACGTGGTGCCGCCCTCATGCCCGAGGCGATGAACGTCGTTCATGGACGTCATCGGGGCCTGCTGCGGACGCAACGCGTCGATGTGGGATTCCTGCCGACGCTTGGTGTCGTCCCCGCATTCGGTGAGCGTGTGCCGTCCCACGGGGGCGGTGCGGAGGTGATGGTGTCGGATTCGCTGTGGCGCCGTTGGTTCGGAGCCGACCCGGCGGCAGTCGGGCAGGTGCTGCTGGTCGACGGCCAACCGATGCGTATAAGCGGCGTCTTGCCGCCGGACTATCGGTTCTTCACCGATGTCGACCTGATCCTGCCCCTGGTCCTGCCCGAGGATTCCGCCGATCGCACCGAGAACATGACGGCGGTGGCCCTCCTTGCGCCTGGGAGCATCGTGGCGTTTTCCGATAGCGTCATGGACACGGCCGGGCGCAACACCGCCAGGTTGCACCTGAAGCCAGCGGACGGGCAGTGGTACGGCGCGACATCCCTGGATGCACTGACGGCTCCGGGAGCCAGGACGACCATCTGGTTATGCGTGGGAAGCGCACTGCTCGTGCTCACCGTGGCTGCCATGAATGTCTCCAACCTCATGCTGTCCCGCGCACTGGACCGCAGGCGGGAAACGTCCTTGCTGTTCGCATTGGGAGCCACGGGATGGCGTCCCTGGGTGCCGGCATTGTCAGCAGCGGTGATCATCGCACTGCTCGCGGTAGCGATAGGCATGCCTGTCGGAGCCCTTCTGGTGATGGCGGTCCGTCCGCTCGTACCGGATAGCTGGCTGGCTTCGGCCGCACCGTTGGCACCCGGAAGCGACGTGCTGGTGGCGGTCCTTGCCAGCGCTCTGCTCGCCGCCCTGCTGGCTACTTGCAGCGCGGTGGCTCACCAGCATTTCGCCGCGCCCGGTTATCCGGCCGCGGCTTTCGCGTCGCGCCGGATGTATTCGGCGATGGCCCTGGTACAGACGGCATTGGCGACCTTGCTGCTATGCGCCTCGAGCGCGGCGGCATTGCGCTGGTGGCGGCTCGACCAGCGTCCACTGGGTTTCGATCACGCAAATGCCCTGGTCGTGGAAATCCGCGCGCCACCCGCGTGGTATCCGGAGCGGGGCACCGTCGAACGGCTCACCGGGGGCCTGCGCGCCAGAACCATGCGCTTGCCCGGTGTCGAAAGCGTGGGATGGTCCACCCAGCTTCCTGTCGGCGACGGTTTCGTGATGCCCTTCCTTCGTCCTGGCGGGGCCGTGGTTCGGCTGCAGTACGTGGTGGTGACGCCGGGCGCGCTCGAGTCGCTCGGATTGGAAAAGACCCGTGGCCGATGGTTGGACGATGACGATCGGGACGATTCGGAGCGCGTCGTCATGGTGAACCAGGCCTATCTCGACCAGGTCGATGGACGTGGCGTGGACGGTACGGTGCGTCCGGCATCGGGCCGGCATGCCGCGCGGATCGTCGGCGTCGTCGCCAATACGCCACTCGCGGGCGTTTCGGCCGAGGTCGAACCGGCTGTCTTCGTTCCGCTCGTGCAAATCGATCCCTCGTCGTTCGCCATCGTTCGCCAGTGGACATCGATGTATGCCGTGCTGCGCGGGCCGGGCGTGGGCCCTGCGACCGCGGACGCCTTCGCACGGATCATCGAGGACATGGCACCGCCCCTCGCACCCGCCAACGCGCGAACGCTCGACCAGGTGGCGCAGACGGCATACGCGGAACCGCGCCGCGACGCCGTGCTCCTTTCCAGCTTCGCGGCGTTCGCCCTGGCGCTCGCCTGCGTAGGCCACTACTCGGTGCAGGCTGTCGAGGTGGTGTCACGCCGTCGCATGTTCGCCCTGCGCGGTGCCTTGGGTGCGACACCCGCGAACCTCATGGCGCAAGTGTTGCGGCGGGCCCTGGTTTGGGCGTTACCCGGCGTCGCCGCGGGATTGCTCGCCGCACTCGCCGCGCATCGATGGTTGTTCACGGCCGACTCCCTCCTGGGCATGAGCGATCCATGGGTATTCGCCACCGTGGTGCCGATGATGACCGCGGCCACGATCGCTGCCGTGCTGTTGCCCGCATGGCGGGCGGCCGCGGTGGAACCTTGGCGCGTCCTGCGCAGCGACTGAAAGGGACAAATATGTACCAAGATCACAGGGTCCAGGTGCCGGTGCTCGTCGTCGACGACCATCCAGACGTTCGCCTGGCGATGCGTATGCTGTTGCGTTCCGAAGGCATTCCCTCCGTGGAGGTCGACTCCCCGGCCGCGGCGCTGGATGCCGTGTCGCGGAGTGAATTCGCGTGTGCGGTCGTCGACCTGAATTACTCCGCCGATACGATCTCCGGCCGCGAGGGGCTCGAACTCGTGCTGCGTATCCGTGAGGAAGCACCGGAACTACCGTTGGTGGTCATGACGGCCTGGGGAAGCATCGACGTGGCGGTACAGGCCATGCGCCTTGGCGCGGCGGATTTCATCGAAAAGCCATGGAACAACGCGCGGCTGATCCACACATTGCGTGGCCAGATCGCCTTGCGCGAGATCCGCGAGGAGAACAGGCGGCTGCGCACGGAAACCGCCCTGTCCCGCCAATCCGGGGACATGCTTCGCGTCTGCGAATCGTCCGCCATGCGGCGCGTGGTCGAACTGATCGAGCGGATCGCCGTCGGCGACGCCAACGTACTCATCCTGGGGGAAAACGGCACGGGGAAATCGTTGTTCGCCCGTGAAATCCACGCGCTGTCGAAACGCGCGGAGCAACCGGCGATCCGCGTCGACATGGGTAGCCTTCCCGACGCGCGCTTCGCCGACGAGATGTTCGGCGAAGACAAGCCGGTGCCGCGATCCGGCCGTTTCGAACTGGCCGATGGGGGAAGCCTTATCATGGAGGAAGTCACCAATATCCATCCCCTGCAGCAGGCAAAGCTGCTGCGCGTGATCGAGGAGGGTGAACTGGAGCGCGGCGGCACCATGCGTACACGGCGCGTCGACGTGCGAATCATCTCCACGACCAACGCCGATCTCGATGCGGCCATCCGTAACGATCGCTTTCGCCGCGATCTGCTCTATCGGCTCAACGCCATGCAGGTGCGCTTGCCTGCCTTGCGCGAACGCCAGGAGGATATCGTGCCGCTCGCACGTCACTTCATGTTGCGCGACTGCCAGCGCCGCGGCAGCGGGGCCATGACATTCTCACCGTCCGCCGAGCGGGTGTTGCGAGGCTACGACTGGCCGGGCAACGTGCGTGAACTCGAGCATGCGGTCGAACGCGCCGTCCTTCTCGCCAATCACGACACCATCGATGCGGAAGGTCTGGCGCTCCGCCGTCCCGGCGACACGCCGCTGGCGCTCGATGGCCTGACCCTGCCCGAGGCCGAGGAACTCCTGGTCCGGAACGCGCTCGAGCGCAACGAGCACAACCTGCAACGTGCGGCCGATGCGCTTGGGATTTCGCGCCAGGCGCTCTATCGCCGACTCGGCAAGCAGCGGACGAAGGGAGCGGAGTTGACCGGATGAGCCGTGCCCGCCGTCTTGTCCTCCGGTACTGAAGGATGACCTACACCTTGCACCCCGACCGGATGCGTCGCGGGGTGATGACGTGGGCGGGTATCGTCCTCCTGCCGATGATGGCCTCCGGTGGCGTCCTCGCGGTTTGCGATGGATTGCCGTTGACGGTCCGCGCGAGTGTTTTTTTCGCTGGGCTGGCGCTCACGTTCGCGCTGGGCTGGCTTGCCGGGTACCGCTCGTTGGGAACATTGGCCGCGGTATCCGATCTCCTGGGTGCGCTGCGCGAGGGCGATTTCGGCATGCGTGGACGGGTGCGTCCAGGATACGATCCCCTGCAAGACCTGATGGCCGACGTGAACCTTCTCTCCGACGAGCTTCGCGAAGGCAGGCGGAAACGGACCGCGACCTCGCGGTTCCTCGGCAAGACGCTCGTTGCACTGGGTGACCCAGTCTTCGTCGTCGACGACAAGGATGCTTTGCGGCTCATCAATCCTTCCGCCCGCAAGCTGATCGGTGCAGAGAGAAGTACGGTCATCGGCCAGGACGTGAAGTCGCTCGGGCTAGCCGAAGTCCTTGCCGCGCCCGACAACGCCGTTTTCAACGGACGCTTTCCTGGAGGGAGCGGACGTTGGTCGATACGGCGCGCCGCATGGCACAGCGATGGACGAGAGCACAGATTGCTCATGCTGCGCGATCTCAGCGTCGCGCTGGGAGAAGAGGAGAGACGGGCCTGGCAACGCCTGATCCGTGTTCTGAGCCACGAGTTGAACAATTCGCTCACGCCGATCGGCTCGCTCGCGGGCAGCCTTTCGACCCTGCTCGCGGAGCGCGGTGTCGACGAGACACGCGAGGAGTTGCAGATCGGACTGGAAGTCATCGAACGGCGCGCCGTCTCGCTGGCACGGTTTCTTTCCGGTTACGGCAAGCTGGCCCGACTACCGCCGTTACACGTCCGCCTGTTCCGTCTCGACCGCGTGCTTGCCGGATTGGCCATGTTCGAGCAGCGCCTGCCCGTCGCCATCGTCGGCGTGGAGGCCGTGACACTGAGCGGCGACGAGGACCAGTTGACGCAGGCCTTCATCAATCTGCTGCGCAATGCCGTCGAGGCGGCCCTTCCCGTGTCTGGCGCCGTCCGCGTGGACTGGCGCCTGGAGGGCCGTTACGTCCGGATAGTCATAGAGGACGGAGGCATCGGATTACCGTCCAGCGACGCACTGTTCGTCCCCTACTTCACCACCAAGCCCGAAGGATCGGGCATCGGTCTCAGCCTCACCCGGATGATCGTCGAAGCGCATGGCGGCACGGTGGAACTTTCACCCATGGTCGACGCACCGGGGGCCGTCGCGACGGTCCGCCTTCCCCTGGGAGGCTGAGGTCTTCCATGTCCATAAACGGACGTCGTCGTCCATTTCCGGACAGGATGACGACCGCTTTCGATAGACCACCCGAGAAACATGCGTCGCACGGATCGGAACCACCATGCGCGGGCATGGCCGCCGTTGCCAGTCCTCGCCGCGCTATCTAGATTCGTCCTGCATCCGCGCCTCGCGGAGGCGAACTCATCACCCACAGGAGGGAAGGCATGGACCGGATACTGGATCTTCAGCGATTGATGGCGGAGATGGACTCCGCGGACGTGACGGGCACCAACTACAGCAGCTGCAGTCATCGGGCCTGCTCGATCGCCAACTCGGATGGATTCGAGGACTGACCGGTTCACGACGACACCCCTTCACAGGAATCACCGAAGCATGGAGCGACGTACGGAACTGCTGCATTACACGGCGATCGACCGCGAATTCTTCGAGCCCTATGGGCGGCATGTCATCGACCCGGCCGACTTCGTCGAGCCTGTCCGCAAGATCGTTCCCGACGAGTGGCGGATGCGGCGCACCGGTATCTGGATGCATTGCGCGCCGCCCGGCCTCGTGTTGCCGGCGCAAGGCTGGAAGATCCACGTCTCGTCCGTCGCCTCGACGGCACGCATCGTGCTGTCGATCGCGGCCGCGATGCTGGCCGCCGCCGGCATCGCGTTCAAGTTCGCCGCCGATGCCCGGATACTATCCGCGGTGAACGGAAAACGCTGGCCGCGCGGTGGATCGGGCAAGTTCATCACCGTCTATCCGCATGACGCCGCCGACTTTCGCGGCATCATCGACGATCTCCATGCCGCGCTTTCGGGATACGCGGGACCCTATATCCTGAGTGACCGGCGGTATCGCGATTCGCGTGTCCTTTACTACCGCTACGGCGGAATCGCCGGCGAGCATCGCCTCGCGGCGGACAGCCGCCCTGAATGGTTGCTGCGCCGGCCGGACGGCCGGATGGAACCGGATCAGCGCAAGCCGCACTTCCACCTTCCGGACTGGCTGCGCGATCCGTTCCCGCGCGAGGAGGCGGGCAAGTCGATGGACGCGCCGCTCCTGGGTGGAGGCCGCTACCGTATCAAGCGCTCGTTGTCGTTCTCCGCCGCCGGCGGCATCTACCTGGCCGATGACCTCGACGAAGGCCGCGCCGTGATCGTGAAGGAAGCGCGTCCTTTCATCGGAGGTGGTGACGCCGCGACGGCGATGTTGCGCAAGGAATACCGGCTGCTGCGCCGGCTGGCCTCCCTGCGCATCGCGCCGGCACCCGTCGCTTATTTCCAGGACTGGGAGCACAGCTATCTGGTCGAGGAGTACGTCGAGGGCGTCACGCTGCGCAGCTGGCTGGCGCGCCGGTATCCCTGGTTGAAGACGCGGGCGACCCGCGCCGACGTCGCCGGATTTCTCGACGAGGTGGTGGAGGTATTCACCAGCATCGCCCGGAACCTCGAACGCCTGCACGCGGCTGGCATTTCGATGGGCGACCTGTCGTTCCACAACTGCATCGTGACCGCCGAGGGAGGCACCCGTCTGATCGACCTGGAATCGGCGGTCGAGGAAGGCCTCGATCACCCGGTGGACGTACGTACGCCAGGATTCGCATCGCCGCTGTCCCGGCGTGAGATGCCCGTCGACGCCCGTGCGGAAGACGTCTATGCCTTCGGTGCGAACCTCGCCGCGGCGATCATGCCGATGAATGCCATGCTGCCGCTGGACCGGAGCGCAGCGCTTCGCTTCGCGCGCCGCATGTCGACGGACATGGGTTATCCGGAGGCTTTCGTCCAGGTTCTCGAGCAGTTGCTTGCCGCCGACGTCCACCGGCGGCCTCCACCGGTCGCGGCCATGGCGTCCCTGCGTGCATCGATCGCCGACCTGCCGCGGGACACCGCACCCGTGCCGTACCTCGCCTCCTCCACGGAAGCGGCCACGGACGCCGCCGATGCGCTGTTCGACTATATCGATGAGCGAGCTCGTGGCGCGCGCGTGGACCGCTATGTGCCCGCCGGACCCGAGGTATTCGAGACGCATCCCTGGGGCGTGGCTCATGGCGCCGCGGGTGTGCTTCACGCCTATCTGCGCGGCGGTAGGACGCCACCGCCGGGCCTGCTTACCTACGTGCTGGAGGGTTGCCAGCGGCCGGACCATCGGGGTGACAGCCTCATGTACGGCGATGCCGGCATCGCCTGGGTGTTGTTCGATGCGCATGCGCGCGCCGAGGCGGCGTCGCTGCTGCGGGGACGGCCGGCGGGCGAAAGCATCCGTGAGCGCCATGGCCTGTACGATGGACTGGCCGGATGGGGTCTTGCACGTATCAAGGCATGGCACGAGACGTCCGATGCCGGCTTCCTCGACGACGCGTGTGTCGCTGGCGACATGCTCCTGCATGACTCGCGCATCGACAATGGCATGCTGCACTGGCCACGGGGAACCGTACAACCCGTGGGCCTTGCGCACGGTGCCTCCGGCATCGCGCTGTTCCTGCTCCACCTGCACGTGGCTACCGGTGACGAGCGCTTTCTTCGCGCTGCGCGCGACGGACTCGCCTTCGACCTCGCGCAGCGTGGCATCAATCCCGACGGTGCCGCGAGCTGGCCGAAGGACGTGGGCGGACCGACCCTGTTTCCCTACTGGCGTAACGGCACGGCCGGCATTCTCGCCGTCGTCGCCCGCTTTTTCGCATGCACGGGCGACATCCGCTACCGCGAGATCGTGCTCGGTGCGGAGGGCGACCTGCTGCGAAGGCATGCCGTGTCGCCGGGTGCGTATGACGGCCTGGCCGGTATCGGCGAAACGCTGCTGGATCTCGCGGTGCTGCTTCCCGAGCGCGCGTCTATCTACAAGGAGGCGGCGCACGGCGTCGCGCGAGGCATCGAGCCGTTCCTGGTACGCCGTCCCGGCGGCCTCGCCGTACCCGGCGCTGAATTGCTACGCCTCAGTTGCGACCTGGCGACGGGGAACGCCGGCGTGGGAGCCTTCTTCGACCGTCTCTGGCGTGGCGGTCCGGCGTCTTTCATGCTCGACGAGCACATGCCTGCAGCCGCGTGGGAGCGCGCGGTGCAGGTGGCGGCCTGACCGATGCGCGGCGACGCCCTAACGCCGCCGCGCATCGGTCAGAGGTGGAAGGTCGCTTCCATCAGCCAGGTTCGTGACGGGTAGGGGTAGTACACGTAGTAACGCCGATCGGTGAGATTGTCGACACCGATGCCGAGCGAGACATGGGGGCTTACCTTCCAGTCCACCTTCGCATCGAAGACGAGGAAGTCGCTGGCCCCACCGAACGTGTCGGGGTTCACGTCGCTGTGGTCGAGCGTGTTGTACTGGCGTCCCGAATAGCGCCCGGCGAGCGTCATCGACAACCGTTCCGTGGCGCGCCACGTGGCGACCACGTTCGCCCGCCAGCGCGGTACGCGGTAGAACTGCTTGCCTTCCGAGGCGGGATTGCGCGCGTTCCGCACGGTCGTCGCCTGCGTATACGCCGCGTTGGCGACCAGGTCGAATCCCTGCCAGAACACGTCGCGGCCGTCATAACTGGCTTCGGCGCCGCGCGTGCGAACACGATCCACGTTCTGCACGCTGGTGACGTTGGGAAACACGGTGGTGTCGGTCTGGCTGAACAAGGTGTCCCGGGTGTCGCTGCGGTAGAGGGTGAAACGGGTGAGGCTGTTCGCCCGGTACCACTCGACCGACAACTCGCGCGACAAGTCGTTTTCCGGCTTCAGGTTCGGATCGTTGTTGACCAGCGAAATGCCGTTGAAGCTTCCCTGGAACAATTCGTTGACCGTGGGAAAGCGGTAGGCGCGTGCGCCGGAGAGCCGAACCACCATCGAGTCGGTCGCGCTCCAGGCCAGCGATGCCTTCGGTGAGGCATGCGATTCGTCACGCGCCGGATAGCCGATCGATGCGGCGCCTGTCGCGCGTGAACCGCCGAAGGCCCGCCATTGCTCGTACCGCGCACCGACCGTCAGGCGCCAGCGCTCATCGAGTTGCCATGCATCCTGCAGGTATACCGCTTGGGTCTGCGTGCTGCCGCCGTTGGCTGCGGTGAGCGCGCCCGCGCCGCCCGTGCGCCATTGGGCGAGCGCGTAGCTGGCGTTGTCGAGCCGGTAGCCGTCGAAGTGGTAGCCGAAGCTCACGGTATGCGTGTTCGGCGAGAGCGAATCCGGCGTGTGGCTCGCCCGCAGGTCCAGCGTGCGCCAGCGGCTGCCGTCACCCGCGGTCAGCAGGCCCGCGCCATCGTCGGTCACGCCGGAAGCCACGCGGTCGCGGTTGCGACCCATGTCGAACAGCGAGGCATCGGCCTCGACGTTCCATCCGCTTTTCCGGTGCGTCCCCAGTGAAATGCCGTAGAGCGTATTTCGGCTTTGCCGCGTGCTGGGCGCGAAGAAATTCCCTGGGATCGTGTACTGGCGGCCGTCGATCGTGACGGGGCCCGACCAGACCGGATTCCCGCTGCCGTCACGCAGGAAGGTTTCCGTGCGATGCGAGAGGTCCTGCTTCCAGTAGCTGGCGGTGAGCGCGCCCGTAAGCTCGGGCGTGAAATCGTAGGTCAGCCGGATGTGCGCTTCGTCCTGGCTGGTGGCTTCCTGCCCTTCGCTGTTGATGCCCAACACTTCGCGCGGCAAGCCATTGGCACCGGTGTCGGCGACGGCACCCGTGACGGGATTCGCCGTGCCGCTCCGCGCGGAGCGTGCCTGCGTCGCATAGACCAGTGGCTGGCCATTCGATTGCAGGTGCGCCACGCCGATGAGGAAGGCGAAGCGTCCGGAACGGTCGCCGATCGTCACGCTCTGCCGGCTGCCGCCGTAGTCGCGGTCCACGCCGTAGCTGTCGACATGCTGGGTGAACGCCTGCACATGGCCGGTGACCTCCAGTTTTTCGGGCATGCGTGTGGTCATGAGCACGGTCGCGCCGATGGCGTTCCCCGGATACAGCGCTGAATACGCACCGTAGAGCACCTCGACGCGCGCGAGGTTTTCCGGGAAGGCCATGGACCAGCGGGGTGGATTCGCCCAGTTGTTGCCCAGCAGGTTGGAGAGCAGCAGGCCGTCGAGATAGACCAGGCCGCGCGCGCTCTGCTGGTTGCTGGTGCCACGTACGGAGAAGGTGGCGTTTTCGTCACCGGCGAAGCGTTTGCGGATGCCGAAGGAAGGCAGGTACTTCAAGGCGTCTTCGGTATTGACGATGTTGAGCCGGTCTAGCTCCGCGGCGCTGACGGTTTCCACGGCCGAAGGCATGTCCGGATCGATGGTGCTGGCATGGCTCGCGGCGGAGACACGTACTTCGCGCAGCGTCGTGGCGCGTTGCGGGTCGTCGTCGCCGGTGGCGTGGACGGCAAGGGAGGAAGCACCGATGGCGCAGGCGATGGCACGCGCGAGCGCGCGTCCATGGTTGTGAGGCGAGGGCATGGGAGCGGGGTCCGTGGTCGTTGGCGTACGTCGGGATCGGAAGCGATCAGGCGTGCGCGGCGGACGGCGGACCTCGGGGCGAAGCATGGATGGTGAGCGGTGCCGGCCCGTGGCGAACCGCCGGTGGCAGGGCCTGGGCGGGAGCGGACGATGCCTGCACATGGCCGATGAAGAACGATCCGGCGAGCGCGGGCTGCTGGGCGAACAGCGTGCAGTAACCGCAAGCCGCATCGGTATCGCGTGTTTCGTGCCCGTTGCCTCGATGCTCGCCGGGGGCGCTTTCGCACCACGCGCCAAGATCGGGGAAGACGAAGACTTGCGCCGTCCGCGATGCCGTCGGCGCAAGCACGGTGAGCCAGACGGCGACGAGCGCCATCCATGCCAACCAACCGCTTCTTGTCCGAGCTCGACGCACCGGCGCCCCTGTGTTGCAACCCTGGACATGGGTCCAGGGATGATCGCACGGCCCGTCGTGAAGGCGATGCGACACGGTGTCGCTGGTCCGCATGTCGACTCAGGGCGGCGGCAGGGGCGGTACCGCGGGTGGCGTGGCGAGCACCGGCGGTTCGCGAAGGAGCAACACCAGCGCCACCCCGAGCACGCCCACGCAAGAGGCGAGGAGGAAGCCGTCGAGGATGGACAAGGTATAGGCCTGCGCACGCACCGCGGTGGAGAGCAGGCCGGCGCCCCGCGCCTCCGCCTCGCCCGCGCCCTGGCTCGCCGCACCCACCACGCGCGCGTACGCCGCGATGCGTTCGGTGGTGACTGGGTCGCCCGCGATCACATGCTGGCCGATCAGGTTCGAGTGCCACTGTTCGGCCTTGCGGGTGAACATGATCAGTACGGAGGTGCCGAGTTCGCCGCCGAACAACCGCGCCGTCTGGATGATCGCGCCGAAGGTGATGCCGTCGGCCGGTCCCACGTGGTGGCCGAAGAAATAGATCACGGCCGTGAGTTCCAGCGTTTCCCCCACCGCCTGCAAGAGCAACGCCACGCTGAAGTTTCCCTCCGCCCATTGCGACGTGATGCCGGTCGCGAGCAGGAATCCCGTGGTGGCGATGGCGAAGCCGGTACCGATGGCGAAACGCGCATCGATGCGATTGAGCAGCCAGGCCACGGTGGGCGCGATGATCAACTGTGGCAAGGCGACCCAGAGCAACGCGTTGCCCACCTCCAGGGGGCGCAGGCCACGTACCTGGATAAGGTAGTTGGCCACCAGCGTATTGCTCGAGGTCACCAGGAAGCGGGTGGCGAGCACCAGCACGATGAGTACGAACACATTGCGGCGAACCAGCAGGCCGAAGTCCACGCTCGGCGTATCCAGCGTCGACTCGTGGAGCAGGAACAGACCCAACAGGATGACGCCGAGTGCGAGCAGCGTGACCACCAGCGAGGACGAGAACCAATCCAGGCGATCGCCCTGGTCGAGCCCGATGAAGATGAGGGTGAAGCCGGAAGCGCCGATCAGCATGCCGCGAAAGTCACCGCCACGCAGGTACTCGCGATCGATCGGAAGACGGCGCAGGCCTAACCAGTACAGCGCGAACAAGGGAAGGGCGACGACGGTGTTCTGCCAGAAGATCCAGTCCCAGGTCACGTGCTCGACGTACCAGCCTTCCAGCGACGAGGCGACGTTGAGGCCCAGGATGATGTTCATCGCATAGGCCGCCAGGCCCCAGGGCCAGAGGTTGCGTGGCAGGCTGAGCAGGATGAACGAGGCCGTCAGCGGGATGAAGGTGCCGGAGCCGAGGCCGGCGAAGATCTGCAGCACGATCAGGGTGCGCAGGTCGGGCGAATACGGGATCAGGAATTCGGCCACGCCATAGACGACGCAACCCGCCAGCAGCACGCGCCGCGGCGTGAACGCGCGGCCGAGGAAGATCGCCAGCGGTCCGATCATCATCTGCGACGCCGAGAACGCCGTGGGAATCCATGCCCCCTCGTCGAATCCCGCACCGATCGCACCGCGAAGATCGGCCAGGCCGATGGACGTGAGACGCGAGGTGAGCGTCGTCGCCACCGCGCCGACGAGCACGGCCACGATGCCGAGCCACGGCAGGTTCGCGGGAGGGGTGGGAGCCGCGGTGGCGGTGGTACCGGCGACCGCGTTCACGGCGAGCCTGCCGCGGTCGCCACCGGCTGCCTCGGCACGCTATCGCCTTCCTGCCAGCCCCCGCCCAACGCCTTGATAAGCGAGACGGCGGCGAGCAGGCGCTGCTGGTCGTTCTGGATCGCGGCGCGCTGGCTGGCCAGCGCCTGGCGCTCGGAATCCACCACCTCGAAATAGCCGGCAAGGCCGCGGTCGTAGCGCGAACGGGATACCTTCGCCGTGGCGGTGGCGGCCTCCACCGTGGCATCGAGCGCGGCGCCACGTTCGCGCAGCCAGCGCGTATCGCCCAGCGCATCCTGCACTTCGCGGAAGGCCACGATGCCGCTTTGCCGCCAGTTCGCGAGCGCGCCGCGATAGGCCGCTTCCGCGGCTTGCAGGCGTGAGCGGTTGCGGCCACCTTCGAAGATCGGCAGGTGCACGGACGGCCCGATGGACCACGCGCGGCTGTCGGCGGCGGTGAGGTCGCCCAGGCCATTGCTGGCGACGCCGCCCGAGGCGGTGAGTTTCACTTGCGGGAAAAAAGCGGCTCGCGCCACGCCGATCCGCGCGCTCGCGGCCGCCAGCGACCGTTCGTTGCCGGCAACGTCGGGCCGCCGTTCGAGCAACGAGGAAGGCAATCCGGCGGGTACCTCGGGAACGTTCGGCGTCCACGGCTGGGGCACGACTGAAAAATCCGGCGCGTCGCGGGCCTCGAGCACGGCCAGCGCGTGTTCCAGGTTGTCCCGCCGGCGGTGCGCATCGGCGAGATCCGCGCGGGTCTGGGTCAGGTCGGCGCGCGCGCGGAGCACGTCGAGGTCGCCGACGACACCGGCGTGCGCACGGCGTTCCGCAAGACGCAGGGCATCCTCGCGCAGGCTCACCGTGCGTGCGAGCACGTCGATATCGCGATCGGTGCTGCGCAGGGACAGGTAGGTCGACGCCGTGGTGGCCGCGAGGCTCAGGCGTAGCGCCGCCACCGCATCGGCACTGCTTTCCACGTCCGCGCCGGCGGCCTCCACGCTGCGCCGCACGCGGCCCCAGAGGTCCACTTCATAGGCGACGTCGACCGGCACGCGCCAGAGTGTGGTTTCCAGTTCGGGCAACCGGTTGGAGACATTCGCCGAGGTGCGCCCGCGTGCGAAGGCGGGATCGAGGGCGATATCGGGGAACTCGTCGGCGCGCGCGACGCCGAGCAGGGCGCGGCTCTGGTCGTGGCGGGCCAGGGCCACGGCCAGGTCCTGGTTCGCGGCGAGGGCCGCTTCGACGTGCCGGCCCAGTTCCTCGTCACCGAAGAGGTTCCACCACGCGTCCGGCAATACGGCGACGGGCGCGGAGGACGCTGGCGCATCGCGCCAGCCTGCGGGTGCGGATATATCCGGACGCCGGTAGTCGGGCCCGACCACGCAGCCGGCCAGGCCGAGGGCGAGGACGGCCAGTACCATCGGCCGCGCCGTCATGGCGCCTTTTCTCCTTCGCCACGGATCTTCACGATCGTCGACAGTCCGGGTGCGAGCCGCTCGCGGTAGCGGCCGAGGTCTTCGGCGGAGAAGATAATCTTCACCGGCACGCGCTGGACCACCTTGGTGAAGTTGCCCGTGGCGTTGTCGGGCGGGAGCAGGGCGAACTGCGATCCGGAGGCCGGCGAGAGGCTGTCCAGGTGGCCGATGAAGGTCACGCCGGGAATCGCATCGACGGTCATGCGCGCCTCGGTGCCGCGATGCATCCCGTGCAGCTGGGTCTCCTTGTAGTTGGCCACCACCCATACCTCGTCGGAGACGATGGAAAGCAGGGTCTGCCCCGCGTTGACCCGGGCGCCGACCTCGACGGTGCGGCGTCCCACGTAGCCACTCACCGGCGCGATCACCCGGGTGTAGCCATAGGCCAGCAAGGCGTCGTGCAACGAGGCTTCGCCGGTGGCGACCTGCGCCTTCGCCGATTCGCGGGCGGCGAGCGCGGCCACTTTGCGTGCACCGGCGCTGGCACGGTTGGCCACTGCCGAGTCGGCCGCGGCCTTCGCCGCGTCGTATTCCTGTCGCGACACGCCGCGCGGTGTCTCGTTCACCAGCTCGGCGGCGCGCCGCAGATCCAGGGCGGTCTTCCGTGCGCTCGCCTCGGCGGCGACGATGGCCGCGTCGGCCTCGGCGATCTGCGCCTCCGCGCTGGCCAGCTGGCCCTTCGCCCGGTCGATCTCCGCCCGCGCCTGTTCCACGCGTACGTCGAAGTCGCGCGTATCCAGCTCCAGCAATACGTCCCCGGCCTTCACGTGCTGGTTGTCGTTCACCCGCAGTACCTGCACGGTGCCGGTGACGCGCGGAGCCACAGGGTGGATACGTCCCGTCACGTAGGCATCCGTGGTCGTTTCGGTGCGGTCCAGCCAGAAGAACAGGAGCACCGCCAAGGTGCCGAGCACCAGCAGTCCCCCGATGATGCGCAGCGCGTGTTTCATGCGGCCCCTTCCACCCTCGATACAGCGCCCAAGCTGCCATCGATCGCTGTCCGTTTGCTTGGCGATTCCTGCGCGGACGCGGCGGGTGGAATGTCATTGACCAACCGCTATGTAGGTTCCTATATTGCGATGATCCCTACCCGGAACCCCCGCCATGCGCCTTCGGCCGTTCGTCGCCGCGCTGTTCTTCCTTGCCGGTCCGGCCGGCGCGGCCGCGGCCGATCTCGTGGTTTCGGCGGCCTCCAGCCTGACCGATGCTTTCCAGGCGGTCGGAAAGGCTTATGAGGCCAGGCATCCGGAAACCCGCGTGGTCCTGAATTTCGCCGCGTCGGATGTGCTGTTGCGCCAGATATCCAGTGGCGCCCCGGCCGACGTGTTCGCCTCGGCCGACCAGTCCGCCATGGACAAGGCGGTCGCGGCGGGCGCCATCGACCCCGCCACGCGGCAGGATTTCGCCAGCAACCGGCTCGTCCTGGTCGTGCCGAAGGACGGCCGCGTCCACGTGACGGGTCCCGCCGACCTCGAGGACCCGAAGGTGACACGCGTCGCCTACGGCGATCCGGCGTCCGTGCCCGTGGGCCGGTACACGAAGGCCGCGCTTGAGCGGCAGGGACTCTGGGGCGTCATATCGGCGAAAGGCGTGCTGGCGCAGAACGTGCGGCAAGGCCTGGATTACGTCGCTCGCGGGGAGGTGGACGCCGGCTTCGTGTTCGCCACCGACGCGGCGATCATGAAGGACAGGGTGGACGTGGCCGCCGTCGTGGCCACGCCCACGCCGATCACCTACCCGATCGCCGTCGTCGCCGGTTCGAAGCAGGCGCGCGAGGCGGCCCGGTTCGAGGCCTTCGTCCAGTCGGCCGACGGACGGGCGATCCTCGCCGGCTTCGGTTTCCGGGCGCCCTGAGCTCCCGTGGGCGCGATCTGGATTCCGCTCGCGCTCTCGCTCAAGGTCGCGTTGTGGGCGACGGCGATCAACCTCGTGCTGGGCGTGGCCGTCGCCTTCGGACTGTCGCGCTGGCGCTCGCATGCGCGCGAACTGGTCGATTCGATCCTGACCTTGCCGCTGGTGCTGCCTCCGACGGTGCTGGGTTACTACCTTCTCGTCTTGCTCGGCCGTCGCGGCGTGTTCGGTGAATGGCTCGACCGCCTGGGTATCCAACTGGTCTTCACCTGGCAGGGAGCGGTGATCGCTTCGACCCTGGTGGCCTTTCCGCTCGTGCAGAAAGCGGCCCGCGCCGCTTTCGAGGCGGTCGATCCACAGCTCGAGGATGCGGCGCGGGTGCTGGGGCTGCGCGAGGCCGCGGTGTTCTTTCGCATCTCGCTGCCGCTCGCCGCGCGCGGCATCACCGCGGGGGCCTTGCTCGCCTTCGCCCGGGCACTCGGCGAATTCGGCGCGACCTTGATGATCGCCGGCAACTTGCCCGGACGGACACAGACCTTGTCGGTCGCGATCTACGCCGCCGTGCAGGCAGGCGACGATCGCTCGGCGGGGATCATGGTGGCGGTCACTTCGGTGACCTGTGTCGTCGCCTTGTTACTGGCTGGCTGGCTGGCGCCCGACCACCTGCGGCGGATGCGTCCATGAGTGTCGACATCGCCATCCGCAAGACGCTGCGTGCCGACGACCGGTACTTCGAGCTGGACGTGGCTTTCGCATCGGAGCACCGGCGCATCGTCATCTTCGGTCCCTCCGGCGCAGGCAAGAGCCTGACGCTGCGTGCGATGGCCGGCTTGCTCACGCCGGACGAAGGACACGTCCGGGTCGACGGACGCACGTTGCTGGATACCGCGACGGGCGTGGACGTGCCACCGCGCGATCGCGGGGTGGCATACGTGTTCCAGGACTATGCGCTGTTCCCCCACCTCACGGTGGCGCAGAACATCGGCTTCGGGCTCGCGCGGCGCTGGCTCAATCCCCGCCGCCACTCGCACGACGACCGTGTACGCCATTGGCTCGACATCTTCGAACTGGCCGCCGTGGCCGACAGTTATCCGGTGCGGATCTCCGGTGGCCAGCGCCAGCGGGTGGCGCTGGCGCGCGCGCTGGCGGTGGAGCCGCGTCTCCTCTTGCTCGACGAACCTTTCGCCGCGCTGGACCCCGCCCTGCGCGGTCGCATGCGCCACGAACTGATGGCATTGCAGGCGCGCCTCGACCTGCCGCTACTGGTGATCACCCATGACCCGGCCGACGTCGAGGCGCTGGACGGCCACACCATCGAGGTGCGCGACGGCCGGGTCGTATAGCCGCTCCCTCAGTCGGTCACGCCGACGATCACCGATGAGGCATCGAAGATGGCGACGACGGCCGAGCCCTCGGCCAGTCCCAGCGCGTTCGCGCTTTCCATGGTGACGATGGCCGTGACGGTACCTCCACCGTCGAGTTCGACGGATACCTCGGCATTCACCGCGCCCGTCGTCGTCCGCCGCACCCTGCCCGGCAACTGGTTGGACGCCGATACGCGCAGGCGTTCGTCCGGCAGGCCGAGCATGACCCAACTGGCCTTGACCAGGGCGATCACCGCGCGCCCCGGCGCCAGTGCCAGGCTGGCCGTGCTCTCCTTCGTCACCGTGGCGACGAGCGACGTGCCGCCCGGCAAGGCGATGTCCACCGTGTCGTTGACCGCTCCGGCGGTGACGGCGCGAACGACGCCGGACAGTTGGTTGCGCGCGCTGGTCCGCATGGTGAATCGCCTCAGCAGGTGGATGTCGTCGATGGCTTCGTCGCCGAGCGCGGCAAGACGCTCCACGAAACGCCGGTGCTCCGCGTCGATGCCGCGGAACGCGGCGATAAGGCGCTCGGCACGCGGCGTGAGACGGGCGCCACCACCGCCGTGCCCTCCGGTGGCGCGCAGGACAAGGGTTTCACCCGCCAGGTTGTTCATGGTTTCCACGGCATCCCATGCGCCCTTGTAGCTCATCCCCACCGCCTTGGCGGCGGCGGTGATGGAACCGGTGGTGCCGATCTGCGCGAGCAGTTCGACGCGATCGGCGCCACCCCATCGGCGGGCACCGTCGGACAGCCAGAGCGAACCTTCGTAACGAAGCATGGTGTCTCCGGAAAAAACCTCTGGACGCAAGTCTAGCCCCGCCGGGCCCTCGTCGTGGGATGATGCCCGCCGTTCGTGGGCGAGCGCCCGTTGGGGTAAGAGTGGAGCAGTGACGGATAAGAAGCGGTCCCCCAAGACGGTCGCCGTATGGCTGGCGAAGCACGTGCTGATGCTGGCGATCCTCGGCGTCGCCGTGTTCCTGCTGCATCGGTACATCGCCCGCATGGCCTGGCACGACGTACGCGATGCCGTCGACCGGATTCCCCGCTGGCACGTCGCCGGGTCCATCGCCGCGGCCCTGCTCAGCTGGGCCTGCCTTACCGCCTACGATGTCTTCGCCGTGGAAACCGTGGTGCCGGGCAAGGTGTCGATGCGCATGAAGATCTTCGCCGGCGCGACCGCGCACGCGATCTGCAACGCGCTCGGGTTCCACGCCATCACCGGTACCGCGCTGCGCTATCGCATCCTGTCGACCCGCGGTGTGAGTGCGGCCGACGTGGCGCGGGTCGTCGGACTGGTCGGTTTCGCCGTGGCCATGGGCTTCGCGGCGGTGGCCGCCATCGCCCTGATGCTGGAGCCGTCGATAGCGCATGGCTGGGGCCGATGGCTGGGTGCCGCGCTGGTGAGCCTCTTCGTGCTGTTGCTACGCTGGCTGGCTGGCAAGCACGACGAACTGCGGGTCTGGAAATTCAGCACGCCCGTGCCGTCGGCCCGGTCGGCCGGGGCGCAGATCGTCATCGGCGTACTCGAGATGATCGGCGCCATCGCCGCCATGTACTTATTGCTTCCCACCGAGATTGCGGGCAGCTTCCTCGATTTCGCGCCGATCTACGTCGGCGCGATCATCGCCGGCATCGTCAGCAATACACCAGGCGGGATCGGCGCGTTCGAAGCGCTGACGTTGGCGGCCTTTCCACAGGAGCAGCGTGCCCAGGTCCTGGCGGCCTTGCTTGCTTATCGCGTGATCTACGGGCTGGGGCCGCTGGCGATCGCGTCGCTCGCACTAGGCGCCTTCGAACTCCATAACCGCACGAGAAAGCCCTGATGAAGCCTGCCTGGTGGGAGCCGACCCTGTCGGCGATTGGGGGCTGCGGCAAGTCCCATCGCCGACAAAGTCGGCTCCCACCAAGCCTGGGCTTTCGGCTCCCACCGGGCCTGGGGTTGTTGCTTGTCCTCGTGTTCCTTGTGGGATGCTCGGCGCCGCATGCGCGCCGCACCGACGTGCTGTTCTGGAACCAGCCGCAGCGCGAAGCGGCGTTCCGTGCGATGGAGACACATTACGCGAGCAACGTGGTGCGGCACGGCAGGGCGCATCCACTACCGGCAGGCGCGCCGCTGTCACCGCGTTTCGACGACGATTCGACGCTCGAACGTTACATGGCCGCCCACCACGTGGCGGGTGTCATGGTCGTCGAGGATGGCCGGGTACGCCTTGAACGCTACGGCCTCGGCGCCGGTCCGGCTACCCGCTGGACTTCGTTCTCCGTGGCCAAATCGTTCACCTCCACCCTGGTGGGCGCCGCCTTGCGCGACGGTGCGATACACAGCCTCGATGACAAGGTGACGCGGTACATCCCCGAACTGGCCGCTGGCGCCTATCGCGACGTGACGATCCGGCAACTGCTTTCGATGACCTCGGGCGTGCGCTGGAACGAGGACTACACCGATCCGCATTCGGACGTCGCGATGATGTATGAAGGCGCGCGCCAGCCCGGCGTTCCCTTGCTGGTCTCGTACATGTCGCGGTTGCCACGGGAGTTCGCGCCCGGCGAGCGCTGGGTCTACAAGACCGGGGAGACCGACCTGATCGGCATCCTGGTCACACGGGCGACGGGCAAGACGCTGGCATCGTACCTGTCGGAGAAGATCTGGAGACCCTACGGCATGGCGGCCGATGCGCTCTGGCTGAAGGACGACATGGATGGCACCGAAGCCGGTGGCTCCGGCGTCTCCGCCACCCTGGGCGACTATGCCCGGCTGGGACAATTCCTGCTCGACGGAGGCATGGCCGACGGCAAGGCGGTACTCGCGGATGGCTGGATCGAAGACGCCACGCACACGCATGCGGCGATCGGCGTGAAGGGACGTGGCTACGGCTACCAGTGGTGGGCGTACGACGATGGCAGCTTCGAAGGCATCGGCATCTTCGGCCAGTTGTTGCACGTCGATCCGAAGCGGCGTCTCGTCATCGTGCAACTGGCGGCGTGGCCCGTGGCGACGGACGAGGCGCAGGCCAAGGCGCGGGCAGCCTTCGTGCGCGCGGTGAACCGCGCCGTGGACGACGCGCCCGGTCATTGAGCCTTGTCGGGCCGGTTCGCGAGGCATCGCGCGCGAAGAAGGCCTAAAATGGCGGCCCCGATCGAAAAAGGCGCCCCCATGGCCCTCTCCTGGAACGACCTCATCTGCACGCCGGACAAGGACGCCATCGACGCGCTCGCCGAATCCTGGCGCTGGCGCATCGGCGACGCCTTCACGCCCCTGCTGTTCACCGCGCTGGGCGACATGTTCTACGAGGCGGACGAAGGCGGCATCTTCTGGCTCAACACGGGCACCGCCGAGATCGAGCGTGTCGCCGAGAGTGTGCCGGGATTCAACAACCTGTTGCGCGAGGAAATCGCCGAAGACTGGCTGTTGCCGCCGCTGGTCGAAGCGTTGATCGAAGCGGGAAAGACGCGGGCGGAAGGCGAGTGCTACACCTATGTCACCTTGCCGGTCTTCGCCGAGGGCGAATACACGGTCGAGAACCTGAACCCGGTGCCGGCCAAGGAGCACTTCGAGCTGACCGGTTCGGTACTGCAACAATTGCAGGACGTGCCCGACGGCACCAACGTCAAGATCGACATCACGCACTGAACGCGGATCAGGCGAAATAGTCGTCCTCGCGCTGGTGGCGGATGGCGACGATCGCGACGTGTTCCTTGCCGATATGGAAAAGCGCCACGTAGCCGTGGGCGCCTAAAGGAATCACGAGTTCGCGGAGGAAGGGATTGTTCGCCTCTGCCTTGCGGCAGGTATAGGGGAATTCCTCGAGGACCCGCACGGCGCGCACGAGCGTCGCGAGCGCCCGTTCGGCCAGGTCCGGATCGTGGCCGGCGAGGAAGTCGGTGAAGCGGAGGAGGTCGAATCGCGCGCCATCCGTGTAGCGAACCTCGTAAGTCATTCCTTTCCTTTGTTTCGTCGCGCGGCGGCGATTCGCTCGGCGGCCTCCTTATGTACGCTCTGCGCGGCGTGATAGATGTCGGTCCGCTCCGCCTGCGCCAGTGAGGCAAGGCCACGGGCGACGAACTCACGCTGCATGGTTCGACGCTCGATGGCTTCCGCCATGGCGGTCTCGACGAAGGCGGACAAGGTTTCCTCCTTGCCGAGGACATCTTCGGCTTTCTCCCGGAAGGCGGGCTCCACGCGGATCGAAGGAATGGTGGCGGTCTTCATGGCGCGCTCCTGCATTGCATTTGCGATGCAGGCTAACACGGTTCGGGAATCCGTGCGCAACGTTGTCGGCAGGTTCAATCCGGCGTCGCGCTCGTGCAGGCCCGGGCACGTGATTCGAGCAAGGTGCGTTCGCGTTCGTTCCGTGTCATGCGCGCCGCGCGGAGGAATGCTTCGCGCGCGTCGTCGATGCGGCCGAGGCGGAACAGGAGGTCGCCGTGCACGCTGGGCAGCAGGTGGTAGTCGCGCAGAGCGGGTTCCCCGATGAGGGCCTCGACGATGGGCAAGGCCGCGTCCGGTCCTTCCGACATCGACACCGCCACCGCGCGGTTGAGTTCGACGACCGGCGAGGGCACGACCTCGACGAGTTCGGCGTACAACGCGGCGATGCGTGGCCAGTCGGTATCGTCGGCACGCGCGGCGCGTGCATGGCAGGCCGCGATGGCGGCTTGCAGCGCGTAGGGGCCATGCGCTCCGCCCAGGCGTTCGGCGCGTTCCAGCGCGGTGAGGCCGCGTCCGATCAGCAGGCGGTCCCAGCGGTGCCGGTCCTGGTCGAGCAACAGGATCGGCTGGCCGTCCGGCCCGGTACGTGCGCCCGCGCGGGACGCCTGGATTTCCATGAGCGCCACCAACCCGTGGACTTCCGCTTCACCGGGCATCAGCTCGGCGAGGATGCGGCCCAGGCGCTGCGCTTCATCGCAGAGCGCGGGGCGCATCCAGTCGCCGCCGGTGGTGGCGGCGTAACCCTCGTTGAAGATGAGGTAGAGGACGCGGAGCACGGAAGCGAGGCGCTCCTTCAAGGCCTCGCCGCGAGGCACTTCGTAGGCCACCGCTTCATCCGCCAGGCTGCGCTTGGCCCGAACGATACGCTGGGCGACCGTGGCTTCGGGAACGAGGAAAGCGCGTGCGATCTCGTCGGTGGTGAGTCCGCCGAGCAGGCGAAGCGTCAAGGCCACCCGCGCCTCGATCGACAGCGCCGGATGGCAGGCGGTGAAGATCAACCGCAGCATGTCGTCGCCGATGTCGTCGTCGAGCGCATCGATCAGGCGGTCATCGTCCGACTCGAGCAAGCCCTCCATGTCCTTGCCGAGGGCTTCGAGCTTGCGGCCGGCCATGCGTTCTCGCCGGATGCGATCCACGGCGCGATGCTTCGCCGCTTGGGTCAGCCATGCACCGGGATTCCGCGGCACGCCTTCACGCGGCCACTGCTCCAGGGCGGAAACGAGCGCGTCCTGGGCCAGCTCCTCGGCCAGGTCGAGGTCGCGCACCATGCGCGCGACCGTGGCGATCAGGCGAGGCGACTCGATCTTCCAGATCGCATCGATGGCGCGATGGGTGTCGTGTTTCGTCATGGCCACGCATGACAGCATCCGCCGTCATGCGTGGCAAGCCGCGTTGCGGCAATCAGGACGCCACGGGCATCAGTTCTTCCATGCGGTAGAGCTCGCGGATTTCCAGCCGGGCGTCGTTGCCGTCGGGGAACGGATAGGTTTCCGTCCAGGCGATGACGTCGTCCAGGCTGTCGACGCGCAGTACCCAGAAACCGGCGACCATTTCCTTGATCTCGGCGAAGGGGCCGTCGAATACCGTGGGCTTGCCCTTGCTGAAGCCCACCCGCTTGGCGTGGCGGCTGGACGACAGTCCATGTCCGGCGATGAGGAATCCGGCCTCGTTCCCCGCGCGGTTGGCTTCGACCATGCGGCCGAGGATCTCGGGACCGGGATTCCAGTCGGTTTCGCTGCGTTCGTTCGCCTTCAACATCACGACGTAACGGGATTGGGGGGAATCGGCTTCGCTGGGATCGCCGAAGCCGCCCAGGCCGCCGGGGCAGCCGATCGGCCGGATATCCACCACGGCATCGCCGTGCGCATCTTCCGCCGGCCAGCCTTTCACCCAGTCGACCGCTTCTTCCATCGATCGGGCCTCGATGATGCTGATGCCGGCGACCAGTTCCTTCGTTTCGGCGAAGGGGCCGTCCTGTACCACGGCCTTCCGGTCCGGCCCGAAGGTGACCCGCACCCCTTCGCGGCTGGGCTTCAAGCCTTCGCCGGCGAGAAAACGGCCCTCGGCCGCAAGCGTGTCCACATAGTCGCCCATCGCTTCGATGAGCTCGCGCGTGGGACGTGCGCCGGCTTCACTATCGTTGTCCGCCTTGCGGATTATCAGGAATTGCATGGTTGGCTCCTCACGGGCTGGGCTTGTCGCCGGCGTTGATCATCCAGGGCACCCCGAACTGATCCTTGAACATGGCGAAACCGTTGGCCCAGAAGGTCTCGCCATACGGCATCTGCACGTCACCCTTCTCCGAAAGCGCTTCGAACACCTTGCGGCCTTCTTCCACGTCGGTGAATCCCAACGTGATGGTGACGCCGTGGATGCCGTCCTTGGAATCGTCGGGGCTGTCCGATCCCATGATCATCTGGTCACCGACGACGAGATTCACGTGCATGACCTTCTCGCCCATCGCCGCGAGCGCCTCCGGCGTCATGCCGCCGCAGCCGTCGTTGGCGGACCCTTCCTGTGGCGGCATGTCCTTGAAACGATGCAATTCGCCGATCTTGCCGCCAAGCGCCTTCTCATAGAATCGGAAAGCCGCTTCGCAGGTACCGTTGAAAAAGAGGTAAGGCTGGATCTTCATGACGAACTCCGTCTGTCGTGGGTCAATGGTGTGAGGCGAGCTCGGCGCGCAGGCGTTCTTCCTGGGCACGCGCTTCCGGTGTGAACTCGACGCCGAAATCCTCGGCCTCGAAGATGCGGCGAATCTCGATCTCGGATTCGCCCTCGAATGGATTGGGTGCGCGCTTGACCCACTCGATGGCCTCGTCGAGCGAACGGACCTGGATGAGCCAGAAACCGGCGATGAGTTCGCGGGCCTCCGCGAAGGGGCCGTCGATGACATCGCGACGATTGCCGGAAAAGCGCACGCGGGCGCCCTTGCTACTGGGGTGGAGACCCTCCGCCGCCAGCATGACGCCGGCCCGGACCAGTTCCTCGTTGTAGTTGCCCATGGCCGTGAGCATTTCCTCGCTCGGCATCTTGCCGGCTTCGGAATCCTCGTTCGCCCTTACGATCACCATGAAACGCATCGCCGTTCTCCTTGCTGGTCACCGGAAAGGACTCCCGGTGTTCATGGAGACGTCGATTGTGGCCCGACCTTATCGACAAGGGCGACCGACATTTATTCAACCCGGAGCGTTCTACTTGGGCGGACGGGACCAGGGCAGTCCGGCGGCGGCTTCGAAGACGGCGCGGACACCGTCCTGCTCGAAGCGGATGGCGGCCTGGCCGCGCGACTGGCCCGACAGCACCCGTTCGATGAATCGTGTGCCGAATCCGCGTCTCATGGGGGCAGCGACCGCCGGACCGCCGCGCTCCTTCCACTCCAGGCGAGCCTTGCCCGGGCCGGGCGTCCCCACGTACGTCCAGGCGATCGCCACCGTGCCCGACGGCGTGGACAGCGCACCGTACTTGGCGGCGTTGGTCAGCAGTTCGTGGATGGCCATGGCCATCGCCACGGCGGCCTCCGGGTCCAGCACGAGGGGCGGACCTTCGAAGGTGATCCGGGCGTTCCCCGGATCGTGCGGGGCGACGGCGGATTCGATCACCCCGTGCAGGGTGAGGTCGTCGCGCGAGGGGTCCAGGAGCAGATCGTGCGCGCGCGCCAGTGCGCGCAGCCGGCTGCCGAAGGCGCCCATCGAGACGTCCAGCGGACGATCGTCGGTGAAACTCTGCATCGCCATGGCCTGGACCACCGCGAGGACATTCTTCATGCGGTGGTTCAGGTCGTTGATGACGATGCGCTGGGCGCGCTCGGCATCGCGATGGTTGGACACGTCCACGCAGCTGCCCCAATAGCCGGCGAACGATCCCCCGCGATGGAAAGGCGCGCCGTTGTCGAGCAGCCAGCGGTATTGGCCGTCGTGCCGGCGCAGGCGATATTCCATCGAAAACGGCTTGCGCGCGTCGAATGCGTCCACATAGGTGTCGAGGCAGCGTTCCAGGTCGTCCGGATGCACGCCCGTGGCCCAGCCATCGCCCACTTCCGCGGCCATGTCGCGGCCGGTGTAGTCGAGCCAGGGCTTGTTGAACCAGTCACAGAGCTTGTCCGGCCCCGATCGCCAGATCATCACGGGCGCGAAGTCGGCCAACTCACGAAATTCGTGGTCGCCCGTGGCGATCGCCCTCTCGATCGGACCCGTCGCGTCGTCGTTCATAGGTTCACGTTGTCGGCGAATGTAGCGACCATAGCGCAATGTTCGCGCCCTTTACATGCCGTTACCCGGCATGCGTGAGGCGGATCACGTCATATCGGATCGGAAAGCTTTTTCAGAATCGTTCTATTGCAACATGCCCGCAAAAGCCCCGATCGTGTCCCGCGCTGTGCCAGAATTCCGTCGCAGCCGCGACACCGTTCGCGCGCAGCATGGTCATTGGGGATACGAAGCGAAGGCCGGTTCACCGCGGATGCGGGGGACGGGCCTTGCCGTATCCGCGGCACGGCGACGACTGCGCCGTCATCTTATGGGATCGGAAAGGGACACATGGATCTGCTTCGTTTCATCGCCCTGTTGCCCGTGCGCTTCGTGCGCGGCCTGTTCTGGTTGCTGGGCCGGTTGTTCCGGCCCATTTTCGGCAACATGGCCTGGTCGGCGCCCGGCTGGGTGCCGGCGACCGCCCGGGTCGCCCGCAGCCACCCGCTGAAATTCACCGGCAGCATCGCTGGAACGCTGCTGCTGATCGCCGGCGGATGGTTCGGCTGGCAGTGGTGGCAGAACAGGCCCAGGCCCGCGGAGCCGGACCGGGTGAGCTTCGAGGCGCCGGCACCGTCGATCAGCGATTACGAGCACGTTCCGGTGACGATCCATCCCCTGACCGTGACCTTCTCCGGCTCGGCGGCCCGGCTCGAATCGTTGGGCAAGCCGGTCACCGACGGCATCGCCATGGACCCGAAACTGCCCGGCCAATGGGCATGGGAAAACGATCGCGTGTTGCGTTTCGTCCCGGCGGGCGACTGGCCGGTCGGCCGCAAGATCGATGTGAGCTTCGATAAGGCGAAGGTGTTCGCGCCGCAGGTATTGCTGGCCGACGATCATTTCAGCTTCAGCACCGCGCCCTTCACCGCGAGGGTCGTCAACGGCGAGTTCTACCAGGATCCGCAGGACCCGACGAAGAAAAAGACGATCGTCCAGTTCGGCTTCAATTACCCCGTGGACGCGGCGCAGTTCGAGAAGCGCCTTTCGCTGGACCTGCGCAATGGCGACGAGAAGCGCGGGGCCGCCCTGAAGTTCAGCGTCACCTACGACGAGCGCCGCCTCAATGCTTTCGTCCACTCGCAACCGTTGCAACTGCCCAGGGACGACGGTGCCGTGGGTGTCAAGCTGGACGACGGCGTGCGCAGCAGCCGCGGCGGCGAAGGCACGGAAGAGGCGCTGGAGACCTCGGTGCGCGTGCCCGGCCAGTACAGCCTGAAGCTCGACGAGGTCTCGGCCACGCTGGTGGACAACGCGAAGTTCGAGCCGGAACAAGTGGTGGTGATGCATTTCGGCGGCCCGGTGAGCGACAACGAGCTGGCCAAGCGCTTGCACGTATGGGCCGTGCCGGAGGGGGACGACAAGCATTATTCGGTGTCGCAAGTGGGTGAGGCCGACTTGCGGTCCTTCACCCCGCTCAAGCCGGAGGTCGTGCCCACCGAGAACGACTGGTCGGAAACGCAGAGCTTCCGCTACCACGCCCAGCCAGGCCAGCGTATCTACGTACGCGTGGACAAGGGCATGACTTCCTTCGGCGGCTACGTGATGCCCAAGGCGCGGGCCGACATGCTCACCGTGCCCGACTACCCGCGCCTGCTTCGCTTCATGGCGGATGGGTCCCTGCTTTCGCTCAGCGGCGATCGCCGCGTCTCGGTGGTGTCGCGCAACATCCCCGGCATGCGCGTCGAGGTCGGCCGCGTGCTGCCGGACCAGTTGCAGCACCTGGTGTCGCTCAACTCCGGCAGTTATGCGAAGCCGGAGATGTATGGCTTCACGCCGGACCACATCGTGGACCGCTTCGTGAAGAAGGTTTCCTTCCCGGACGAAGGCCCCGGCAAGGCGCACTACGAAGGCTTCGACCTGGGCCAGTACCTGGCCGCCGGCAAGCGCGGCGTATTCCTTCTCAAACTTTCGGGTTACGACGCCAAGGCCGAGCAGGAAGCACGCGAGCGCCGCGAGAAGGCCGCGCGCGAGGCTGCCGCACGCGAGGCGGGAGGCGATGCGGACACCGCGGCCGCCGATGCCGCGTCCGAGGACGACATCGATACGGCGCCTTACGATTGGCCGAAGGACGAGCGCCTCGTCGTCATCACCGATCTCGGCGTCATCGCCAAGAAGTCACTGGACGGTAGCCAGGATATCTTCGTGCAATCCATCCGCAGCGGCTCGCCGGTGGGCGGCGCCTCCGTGGCGGTCATCGCGAAGAACGGCAGCACGCTGTTCACCCAGAACACGGGTGCGGATGGACGCGCGCACTTCGCCAATCTCAAGGGCTTCACGCAAGAGAAGGCGCCGGCGATGTACGTGGTGCGCCAGGGTGACGACCTGTCGTTCCTGCCGGTGACCTCGTACGACCGCACCCTGGACTTCTCCCGTTTCGACATCGGCGGTGAGCCCAACGCGCACAGCCAGGGCCAGCTGTCGGGATACCTGTTCTCCGATCGCGGCATCTACCGGCCGGGCGACCTCTTCCATGTGGGCATGATCGTGCGTGCCAACAGCTGGACGCGAAGCGTCGCGGGCATGCCGTTGATCGCCGAGGTGGTGGACCCGCGCGGCACCACGGTACGCCAGCAGACGGTGGCCATGGACGCCGCGGGCTTCGCGGAACTGGACCACACCACGGCCGAGACCTCGCCGACCGGCAACTGGACGGTGAACCTGTACATCGCCAAGGACGGCAAGCCCTACTCGCAGATCGGCAGCACCACGGTCCAGGTGAAGGAGTTCCAGCCGGACCGGATGAAGGTCTCGGCGGCACTGTCGACGGCCGTGCCCGAAGGCTGGGTGAAGCCCACGCAGCTGAAAGCGCTGGTCGACGTGCGGAACCTGTTCGGCACACCCGCGGCGGATCGGCGCGTGGAAGGCTCCTTGACCCTGCGCCCGGCGTTCCCCTCGTTCCCGAGCTACAAGGATTACCACTTCTACGACGTACGCCGCGCGAAGGAAGGCTTCGAGGAGAAGCTGGCCGATGTGAAGACCGACGACAAGGGCCACGCGGAGTTCGCGCTGGACCTGTCCAAGTACGCCGACGCCACCTACCAGCTGTATTTCCTCGCCAAGGCCTATGAGGCGGAAGGTGGCCGCAGTGTCGCCGCGGCCACGCAAGGCATGGTGTCGTCCAACGACTGGCTCGTCGGATACAAAGCCGTCGACAACCTCGACTACGTGAGCCGTGACGCGAAACGCAGCGTCAACCTCGTGGCGATCGATCCGAATGCGAAACGCATGGATCTGCCAGGGCTGAAGCAGGCGATCGTGGAGACGCGTTACGTTTCCGTCCTCACGAAGCAGGATTCGGGTGTCTTCAAGTACGAATCCAAGGCGCGCGAGTCGACGCTGTCCGAAGTACCCTTGAGCATTCCCGCCGCGGGCGTCGACGTGACGCTGCCGACGGACAAGCCGGGCAACTTCGCCCTGGTGGTGAAGGATGCCAACGGCAAGGAAGTCAATCGCGTGGCGTGGTCGGTAGCCGGCGAGGGCAACGTCTCGCGGTCGCTGGAACGCAACGCCGAACTGCAACTCACGTTGTCCAAGACCGACTATGCGCAGGGCGAAACGGTCGACATCGCCATCCGTGCCCCCTATGCCGGCAGCGGCCTTATCACCATCGAGCGCGACAAGGTCTACGCGCACGCCTGGTTCCACGCCGATACCACGAGCACGGTACAGCACATCACCGTGCCCGCGGACTTCGAAGGCAACGGCTACATCAACGTGCAGTACGTCCGTGATCCTTCCTCGGACGAGATCTTCATGAGCCCGCTGTCGTTCGGCGTGGTGCCGTTCTCGGTGAACATGGACGCGCGCCGCAATGGCATCGCCGTGGAAGCCCCGGCCCTGGTGAAGCCCGGCGATACCGTCACCTTCCACGTCACCTCGCCCCACCCGACGCGCGCCGTGGTCTTCGCGGTGGACGAAGGCATCCTGCAAGTGGCTCGCTACAAGCTGGGCGACCCGCTGCAGTACTTCTTCCGCAAGCGCATGCTCGAGGTGTCCACGTCGCAGATCCTCGACCTCATCATTCCCGACTTCCAGAAGCTGATGGCGATGGCCGCGCCGGGCGGCGACGCCGACGGCGCGATCGGCCGCCAACTGAATCCGTTCCGGCGCAAGCGTGACAAGCCGGTGGCCTACTGGTCGGGCATCGTCGATGTCGACGGGTCCCGCGACCTGACCTACAAGGTGCCCGACTACTTCAACGGCAAGCTCCGGGTCATGGCGATCAGCGTGTCGCCGGAACGCATCGGCACGTTCGAAGGTGCCACCACGGTCCGCGGCGACTTCGTCCTCTCACCGAACGTGCCCACCACGCTCGCCCCGGGCGACGAGGCGGAAATCAGCGTCGGCGTGGCGAACAACCTGACCGGCCTGGGCGGAAAGGAAGTGCCCGTCGCGGTCGGCCTCAAGCTGGGCCCGCAATTGCAGATCGTGGGTGACGCGACGAAGACGTTGAACCTTGGCGAGATGCGCGAGGGCGTGGCGATTTTCCGCGTGCGCGCGACGGACAAGCTGGGCTCGGGCAACCTGGGCTTCACGGCGAGCTATAACGGCAAGTCCGCGAAGCAGGGCGTCGACCTGTCGGTGCGCCCCGCATCGCCCATGCGCACGGATCTCACCTTCGGTCACGTCGATGCGCACTCGCGCGGCGACGTGACCGGCCTGCGCGACATGCACGACGAATACGCCAAGCGCGACGCGGCCTTCTCCACCGTGCCGGTCGTGCTGGCGCGCGGACTTGCCGCATACCTCGTGGACTTCCCGCACTACTGCACCGAGCAGGTGATCAGCGCGGCGATGCCCGCCCTGATCCTCGGGCGGAACCCCGAGTTCGGCGATGTGAAGCTGGCCCGGATGTCCGGTGACGCGCCGCCCCCGTCGGACCCGGTCGCAGCCTTGTTCGATGTCTTGCGCGCGAGGCAGAACGGACAGGGCGGCTTCGGCCTGTGGACGGCGACGCCCGACACGCATACCTTCGCCACCGACTACGCCGTGCATTACCTCGTCGAGGCGAGCGATCGCGGCGTGATCGTGCCGCGCGACATGCTGGCCTCGGCCGACGAGGCCCTCCGCCAGATCGCCGCCAACGACAGCGGCGATTCGCTGGTGGAGATGCGCCAGAGGGCATACGCCATCTACCTGCTGACGCGGCAGGGCAATGTCACCACGAACGACCTCGCATCCTTGCAACGCCGCTTGCAGGAAGTGCATGCGAACGAGTGGAAAAACGACCTCGCCGCCGCGTGGCTGGCGGCTTCGTACAAGCTGCTCCACCAGGATCGCCTGGCCAGCGACCTGATCGCCGGGCCGCGCAAGATCCTCGTGCGCAAGCCCACGGACGAGTCGTACGTCTACGGTGACTACTACGACGCGCCCATTCGCGATGCCACGGTGCTGTACCTGCTATCGAAGCACTTCCCCGATCTGGCGAAAGCCCTGCCGCCGGAGACGGTCGAGAACCTGGTTCGTCCGTTAGGCATGGGGCACTACAACACCCTCTCCTCGGCGATGATCATCCTCGCGCTGGATGCGTGGGCGAAGGACGCGGGGGGCGATCCGGCCAAGCTCTCCATCGGTGCGGTAGCGGCCAATGGCACCGTCACGCCGATCGGCGCGGCGAAGGGGTCGATCCTGGATGGGCACTGGCCCGCCGGCACGCAACGCCTCCGGCTGGTCAACGACGCGGACTCCACCGGCTGGTACGGCGTGGCGCAGACCGGCTTCGACCGCAAGCCGGCCGGCGACACGCGCAAGGATGGCCTGGAGATCACCCGCACCTACACGGACACCAAGGGCAAGTCGGTGGGCAGCGTGAGTACCGGCGACGAGATCGACGTGCACCTGCGCATCCGCGCGACGAAGGACGAAGGTGTCGACAACATCGCGATCGTCGACTTGCTGCCCGGTGGATTCGAACCCGTGCTCGATACAGCGGCACCCCCGGAAGCGGCAACGGCTTCATCCGACGAGACGGCGCCGGCCACGGAAGAGGGTGCCGAGGGAGACGAAGCGGCCCAGGGCGAGGACGGTGGCGAGGGCGACGGGACGCCCGCATGGCGCTCGCCGATCGGCAACCCGGAATCCACCTGGAAACCCGAGTACGCCGATGTCCGCGAGGATCGCGTGGTCGTCTATGGCTACGCCAGCCGTGACGTGCAGGAGTTCGTTTATCGGATCAAGGCGACCAACGCCGGCAAGTTCGTCATTCCCCCGGCCCTGGTCGAATCGCTTTACGACCGCGGTGTGCAGGCACGCGCCCCTGGCGGCGGCGTGATGACGGTGGAGCGGAAGCCATAAAGGTTGGATGCTTCTTCCACCGCATCAAGTGGCACAACGCCCTCGTGGCGTTGCTGCTGCTCGTGGCGGTACCGGTCGGGCTGCGCCTGTGGCCGCACGACGATCTACGCATGTGGTTTCCCTCATCCACGGCCGTGTACGACGCGAATGGCCGGCTGCTTCGGCTGACATTGGCGAGCGACCAGCGGTACCGCTCGTGGGTGCCGCTGGAGGATGTTTCCCCGGCGCTCGTCGACGCCGTCCTCCTGCATGAGGATCGCTGGTTCCGCTGGCATCCCGGTGTCAGTGCCTGGGGCCTCGTGCGCGGCGCGTGGATGACCTACGTGCGCCGAGGCAATGCACAAGGCGGCTCCACGATCACGATGCAGCTCGCCAGGCTGATGTGGCGCCTGGACACGCGGAGTCCGGGCGGCAAACTGGTGCAAGCGGTTCGCGCGGTGCAGCTGGAGTTGCTGTATTCCAAGCACGATATCCTCGAGGCATACCTCAACGCCGCGCCCTACGGCCGTAACGTCGAAGGCGTCGGCGCGGCCAGCCTCGCCTATTTCGGCAAGGCGCCCGCGCGGCTGAGCCTGCCCGAAGCGCTCACCCTTGCCGTCATCCCGCAGGAGCCGTCGCGAGGCCTGCCGGGCCATGTGGACGGTAGTGCCGTGATCGGCAAGGGCCTCAAGCTATCGCGCGACCGCCTGTTCTCGCGCTGGATCGCGAAGCATCCCGACGACGCGAGCGCGCGGCCGTTGTTCGATCTTCCCCTGCGTCTACGTCCGCTGTCGCAACTGCCGTTCGAGGCGCCGCACTTCGTGGAGCAGGTGCTTGCCGAACGTCGTCTGGACGGCGACAGCGACATGCGTGTCGCGACGACGCTCGACCTCGGCCTCCAGCACAGCCTGGAGCGTCAGGTGCGCCAGTACGTCGAGCGCAGCGGCGATCGCGGCATCCGGAACGCGGCGGCGATCCTGGTCGATACGCGCGACATGGGCATCAAGGCCATGGTCGGGTCCGCCGACTATTTCGATGCGTCGATCCAGGGGCAGGTCAACGGCACGTTGGCGAAACGCTCGCCCGGCTCCACGCTGAAGCCCTTCATCTATGCGCTGGGTTTCGACCAGGGCGTGCTCCACCCGGAGACCGTGCTGCGCGACGTGCCTTCCGCCTTCGGTCCTTATACACCGGAGAACTTCGATGGCCACTTCCTTGGCCCGGTGACGGCGACCCAGGCGTTGGTCAGAAGCCGCAACATTCCGGCGGTGCAGGTGGCGGCCAGGCTCGCCAATCCCAATCTTTACCAGTTCCTTCGCGATGCCGGCGTCTCGCGCATGGCCAGCGAACAGCATTACGGGCTGGCCCTCGTGCTGGGTGGCGGTGAAGTGACCATGCAGGAGCTTTCCGGCCTCTACGCGATGCTGGCCAACCGGGGCGAACTTCGACCGCTGCGCCTGCTCGCCGCGCAGCCGAAGAGCGGTGGCACGCGCCTTCTCAGCGAGGAGGCGAGCTTCATGGTCATGGACATGCTCAGGCAGAATCCGCGTCCGGACGATGCGGTGGCCGCACAATCCTCGCGCCTTCCGGTCTACTGGAAAACCGGCACCTCGTGGAGTTTTCGCGACGCATGGACCGCCGGTAGCTTCGGTCCCTACGTACTGGTCGTATGGATCGGCAACTTCGATGGCGCGGGAAATCCGGCTTTCGTCGGCGTGGACGCCGCCGCGCCGTTGTTCTTCCGTATCGCCGATGCGCTGCGTGCCGAGCGCCCCGGCCTGGCCGAGCCCATCCGGCGCAATCCGCCGAATCTTCGCCGCATACCCGTTTGTCTCGCCAGCGGTGATTTGCCCAACGCATGGTGCCCCCAGGTGGGAAGCACGTGGTACATCCCCGGCAAGTCGCCGATCAAGGTGAGCAACGTGCACCGCCCCGTCGTGGTCGATACGGCGACGGGGAAGCCGGCGTGTCCTCCCTACGAACCGGGACGGACGCGTACGGAAGTCTACGAATACTGGCCCTCCGATCTCGCCCGCGTCTTCGCCCAGGCGGGCATGCCCCGAAGGAATCCACCGTCGCTGCCGGACTGCCAGGGCGGTGGCCAACCGGTGGGTGATCCACCGAAGATCACCTCGCCCTTGAAGGGCAGCACGTACCAGATACGCGTGTCGCGCCTGGGTAGCGAAAGCATCGCCTTCTCGGCGACGACCGATGCCGCCTCGCACACGCTTTACTGGTTCGTGGACGACGCCTACCTCGGCAGCGTTCCGAGCGGCCAGTCCTTGATGTGGGTACCGGAACGCTCCGGCCGCTTCCTCGTGCGCGTGGTGGACGACCATGGCCGCATGGACTCGCGAGAGATGGGAATCGGGGTGCTGGAGTAGCGCGGTCACCGTGGGGTGACATGCCGCACACGGGATGGATACATGCCTAGGCCTCCAATGCCGGGCATGTCATCCATAGAAGGACCCGTTTCCATGGACGTCGCAGCCCATCGAACCCAGGCCAACCCCAAGGCCGCCATCGTCACCACATGTGTCATCGCCGCACTCGCCGGCTTGATGTTCGGCCTGGACATCGGCGTGATCTCCGGCGCCACGCAATTCATCCAGTCCGACTTCAAGGTGTCCGACAGGACCATCGAGTGGATTGTCAGCGCCATGATGGCCGGTGCGGCTGTCGGCGCGTTGGGCGCGGGATGGATGTCCGCCACCCTGGGGCGAAAACGATCCCTGGTCCTGGCGGGCGTGTTGTTCATCGCGGGCTCCCTCTTCTGCGCTGTCGCGGGATCGGCCACGATCCTCATCGTGGCTCGCTTCGTGCTGGGCCTCGCCATCGGCGTGGCGACGTTCACCGCACCGCTCTATCTCGCCGAGGTCGCGCCGGAACGGGTCCGTGGCGCGATGATCTCGACCTACCAGCTGATGATCACCACGGGCATCCTGCTGGCCTTCCTCTCCGACACGGCCTTCAGTTCGACCGGGAACTGGCGCTGGATGTTGGGCGTCATCGCTGTGCCTGGTGTCTTCTTCCTTCTCGGCCTGTTCTACCTGCCCGATAGCCCGCGTTGGTTGCTGATGCGGGGACGACGCAAGGATGCCGAGGTGGTGTTGGTGAAGTTGCGCGGTGACCAAGCCATCGTGAAGAAGGAGATGGACGATATCGACGAGCAGCTGAAGACGCGACAGCACGGCTTGAGCATGTTCAGGGAAAACCCGAACTTCCGCCGCTCCGTGGGCCTCGGCGTACTCCTGCAAGCCATGCAGCAATTCACGGGCATGAACGTGGTGATGTACTACGCACCACGCATCTTCAAGGACATGGGATACGACACACAGGCACAGATGTGGTTCACCGCGGCCGTGGGTCTGACCAACGTGCTGGCGACGCTGATCGCGTTCGCTTTCGTCGACCGCCTGGGTCGGAAACCGATTCTCTATGCGGGCTTCACGATCATGGCGTTGGGTCTCGGCATCGTCGGGACGATGCTCGGCCTGGGCGTGGATTCGCGCGGTGAGCAGTACTTCACCGTGGCGATGTTGCTGCTCTTCATCGTCGGCTTCGCGATGTCCGCGGGGCCGCTGATCTGGACCCTGTGTTCGGAGGTACAGCCACTCAAGGGCCGTGACTTCGGCATCGCCTGCTCCACGTTCACCAACTGGGTGACCAACATGATCGTGGGAGCGACCTTCCTCACGCTGCTCAGCGGCATAGGCAATGCCCAGACATTCTGGCTATATGCCGCGCTCAATGCCTTGTTTATCGTCATCACGTTCTGGTGGGTGCCGGAGACGAAGAACGTGACGCTCGAGCAGATCGAAAGAAACCTGATGAGCGGCAAACCGCTGCGAAAGATCGGCCAATAGGCACGGAATCGGCAAATCGGCCGATAAAAAATAAATACGAACTTGCTCGTGTCGTCGGTTAGCACGGCACGGGCTTTGCTGTCCTGAGAAATTGGATCACGTGACGAAAGCGTGAGCCGTGTCGAAGGTCGAGAACAAACTCGAAATTTTGAGGAATCTTCCATATGGATTGCGGGCGCATTCCTACACACTTTCGTTAGCGCTCGCGTTTGTCGAGCACGGCTGCGTGATGCGCGGGGATGACCCCGTGTCTCCCCAGGCCGACGGCTCCGAAGGAGTCGTTGCTCAAAAAAAATCATGAAATGAAAGGTTGATTGGATGAACCTCAAGGTAATGACCTCCGCCCTGCTCATCGCGGGCCTGGCGGCTCCGTCCGCATTCGCGGTCGACGGCGGCACGATCACGTTCGATGGCTCGATCAGCAACGTAACCTGCTCGGTCCATGGTGGCGATCCCGGCAACGGACCGGATTTCACCGTCGCGATGCAGGGTGTAAGCGCGGCGAACTTCGCCAACGTGGGTGACTTCGCCGGCAAACCCGGCCAATGGGTACGCAATGACAACGGCACCTTCGACGTCGGTGCGCTTCAGTTCAACACGGCCTATCTCCACGACCTCGATCGATACGGCATTACCGCGGCGGACGTCGCCGCACCCGGGTGTTATCCCTTCATGCTCGCGGCATGGCGCATACGCGGGCACCTGCACAACGACAGCGGCGATGTATGGACGCGAGCATCGAACTATCACTCGCGCACGCCCCGCTTCAACAGGCGCTACCGCGCGGACCTGATCCGTCGCGCGGTGCGATGGACCACGTGGCTGGACAGCCACTTTCCCACCCACGACGTCGTCGTGGATGTCACTCCTTACGGAACGAGGTAAGCAATGAAGCATACGAGCAAGCGACTCCACCGAAACCTGCTGCTTGCGGTGGTTGTCGGCGCATCCTGGCATTCCGGCGCAGCGTGGGCCAAGGGAGGTTGCTATCACTCCGCCGATGGCTACTACCAGATCGGGCAGACCGCGCAGATCACCGTCACCAACGACATGCTCCCCGGAACCATCGTCCGTGACGAGAAAGCACACGGCGATGGCAATGTGCTGGCGACGTGCGCGGAAGGCGAGGCGACATTCGAAGGGGCCTACAGCAGGGTCACGGTCAATGGCCTCGTACCGTTGACCGTCGATGGAAAGGACTCCGGCTTCGGTGTCGAACTCTACATCGACGAACTTCAGGAAGGCACCAGCTTTTCATTTCCGCATACCTATCAACGCACATTCAAGCTGGGTGAGCCGGTGCGTAGCAACCATGCCGACATCGGGTACCGTATCGTCCGTACGGCGGGTCCGGTGGAATTCGGCGCCTTCGACAGGTTGATCATCGGTCAGCAATGGACATATCAGCCTAACGGTGCGGCGACGAAACCGTTCCGTCACATGAAGATCTATGACCTGACGCTCATCCGTCCGGCGTGCAGTATCGTCTCGGAGGATCTCAACCAGACGGTGACGCTAGGCCCCTTCAACACGGGCAACTTCGCCACACCCGATCGGGCGACACGATGGGAAGCCTTCCATCTGAGGGTGGAGCAGTGCCAGGAGCCGGTGGGCCTCGTCGCCAAGTTCACCTTCGGCGATCCCAGTGATGCGGTCGTCGGCCAGCCGGATCTGTTCACGCTCGACGGCCCCGAGAATGTCGGGCTCGAACTCGCCGATGAGACTGAAAAGAATATCGCTCCGGGTGCCGAGACCCGATTCAATGCCTTGGGCACCGGCGAGATATATACCTTCAATGCGCGCTTGCGCGAGATCCGCCCGACCGTGCGGGGTGGCCGTTTCAGCCGCAGGGTCAGGGTTCTCGTCGAGTTCATGTAACCCCTCAGTACTCCGCCGTGAGGGTGTGGAAGGGCTTGGCGAACCTCACGCCATCGGCATCCCATTCCTTCACCGCCTTGCCATCGGCGGTGACCTTCACGGGCTTCGCCCGCCCAGGCCAGAACACCCGCACCGGGGTTCCGGCGCGAATGCCCTTGTCGAGTGTCACTGTTAAGGTCTTGCCGTCCCTGCGTGCGGTCATGCTCAACGATCCATAGGCGACGGGTAGCCGCGTTACCGAGAGGCCGCTTCCCGCCACCCACGATGCCGGCACTCCCGGCAGAAGGTACAAACCGTCGTCGGCTTCGCGCATCAGCATGCCGAAGATGGTGCGCGCGTACTCGGAGCCGATCCAGGTATGCGGCATGTCGCCGAGATAGCCGGGATGGCGCAGCCGCGAATGAACCACCTCGGCCCACATGTTCCATTCGGGCGGCCGGCGATCGCGAACGACATCGGCGAGCAGTTCGGCGGCGTCGTCCGGCCGGTCGAGATACACGTAGGTCAGCACGTTGCGCAATTCATACGGGGTGTATGCGAACAACTCGCCCGGCGCTTCGCGCTTGCGTACGTCGGCAAGGTAACGGTCGAAAGTCCGGACCAGCGCATCGTGTGGCAGGACGTCCATCTGTCCCGCCGGGTCGAGGGCGATCGACACGCTGGTGGGGTCGCCGTCGCCGAGATCCGCGGCGGCGGGAATGGTATCCACGCCTTTCCACGCCATCGTCGTCTCGATCGACTTGCGCAGCGACTCTCGCAGGGCGGCGTACTGTTCACGCGCATAGGCGGCCAGTTCCTTGTCGCCCCATTGGTCGGCCAGCCACGCACCGTCATGCCAGCCCTTCAACGCCCAGTAATCGTCCCAATAGCTGTGCGTGGGGCTGGAATAGCCTTCGTGGCTGATCGAAGGCGCGATGATCCCGTGGAAGCGTTCCGGCGCGGGCAGGTTCGACAGGTAGCCCGGCACCATCGTGCGTTCACGCAGCTCCTGCATGAAACGCATCGCGGCACGAACCTTGGGGAGATAATCCTTCACGCTCGCAGGGCCACCACCGAAGCGGGCCACGTCGGCGACGAGGTTGATGAATTCCCCTTGGCTGTCGTATTCGATGTCCGAGCCGAAGCCGCGGTTCACGCTGCCGTCGGCGTTGAGGATCGGTGAAACAAGGCCGTTCTCGTGCACCGCATGTGCCGCGTACCAGTCGAGGTAGTCGCGTGCGGTCTTGACCTCGCCCATGCGCAACAGGATCGAGGCGGTCGCGGCGCCGTCGCGGATGAACGAGCGATTGTAGTTGCGCGGTCCCGCCTGCATGGCGTGGCCGGTCTGGTTCACGAGCATGTATGCCGCCTGCGACCGCAGGATATCCACGAGCGACTTGTCCGGCAGCGAAATGCCCACGCCGCCGAGGCGCTTCTGCCATTCGTCGGATACGTTGTCCGCCAGCGTGTCGTATCCGGCGGCGGTGAAGAGCGAACGGTCAATCGCCGGTGGCTCGGGCAGATGACCGTTCGCATCGGCCGGTGCGTTGCCGAGTGGGAAAGCCAGTACGACGTCACGCTGCTCGCCGGGCTGAAGGTGCACGCGATAGCCGAGCAGTCCGGCGGCGAGACCGTCGGCGTCGTGGGCTTCCCTCGCGCCGGGAGCGGTGCCGGCGGCCGCGTTCGCCGTGATCTCCGTCTCGCCATGCGCGCCGAAGGGAGCGGCCCCGGCCTGGTCCACCGGCGTGAGCGAGGTCAGTAGCGTCCGCCCTTCCACGCGCACGTTCGTGCTCGCGCCGGTGCCGGTGATCGCGATGTCGTGGATCGGCGATGCGCCACCATTTTGCCAGGGCGGATTCACCTGGATCGGACGCACGACCAGGGACAGCGTGCCATCGACGGGAGTGGCGCCGGCATTACGGAGGCGATGACGCAGAAGCACGACCGGCTGGCCGTTCCCTTGCACCGCGATCGCCTCGCTGGTCATGGACAAGCCGGGTTGCACGGTCCAGCTGACGGATGGCATGGGTTTCCAGCCGTCGCGCAGCGCGTGTGATCTTTCGGCACCGTCGGAGACCGCAGTGCGGCCGGAAGCGTCGCGCCAGATCGCCTGGATCTGTGGGCCACCCTTGAATGGCTCGATATTGCCGTATTCGTCGAAGATCGACTTCTGTAGCCCGGCGGGCACGCCGACGGCCGTCCAGTACACCTGCTGCATGTGCAGCGAGGAAGGGAACAGCGTGGCGTTGGCGCGTGAAGCGGCTACCTGGTACCGCTTCATCGGCGTCATGGCACGGAGCGGGCCGAGGAAGCGCAGGCGTTTGATCCGAGGCGAGGCGCCATCCTTCGCGCCGACGACGAGACGCAACGCACCGACGTTCCGCGCCTCACGCGCCGCGAGGTAGGAACTGTCGCCGAGGCTACCGGGATCGCTGTCGAGAGTGGACCATGCGCCCGTGGCGTCGCGTCCCTGGAGCGTGGCCCCGTCGCGCGGCCCATCCCAGAGAACCTCGATCCCGGCGATATCCAGCGGACGGGGCAGGGTGACCTCGAGTTGCCGTGTACCGCCCGGGCCCTTGCCGACGATCCCCCGTGCGTGGCCGTCGGACCAGAGCGAGGCGCCATCATCCTTGCCATCGAGGCCGGCGATGCGCGCCGCATCGGCTGCCGCGAACGGTTCGAACTCGAACACGGAGACGCCCCAGTCCGCCGTGCGCGCAGGCGCGGCGAGGCGTACGAAGCGTGCCTCGGTGGCGGGGAATACGAGGTACTCCGTCCCGCCTGGCGAGTCGGTCACGGTATAGACGGGATGGAAATCCTTGCCATCCACGGAGGTCTGGATGGAGTACGCGGCGGCGAAGCCGCTGTCCCAATGGATCCGCACACCGCCGACCTTCGCTACCTTGCCCAGGTCCACCTGGAACCACTGGCCCGGGCTGAAGGCGCCACCCCAGCGCGTGGTCTCATCGGTGTCGATCGCGTGTTCGGGCGCCAGCGCGGGTACCTGCTGGGAGGAGCTGCTCGCCTTCCATTCCGCGCGTGGCGGCAACCGGTCGGCCGCGAACGCGGGGGTGGCCAGGAGGGTGGCCAGGGCCAGGCTCAGGCGCACGGAGCGCGGGAAAATGAGGACGTGCATTCGTTCTACCTCCGGGGAGGCCACCAAGCCTAGGCACGTAACGCAATGTAACCAACCCTTCGGCGCTAGAATCGATGTCCCAGCGGAAAAGAAACGTTCGCCATGCGCAACCCATTACAGGAACAACTTCTCAAGGCCGGCCTGGTCAAGAAAGACAAGGCCGCCAAGATCGTGCGCGACCAGGCCAAGCAGCGGCAGGGCAAGGCGCCGCCGCCTCCGGCCGATGATTCCATCGACGCACGCAAATTGCAGGCGGAACGTGCCGAACGGGACCGGGCCCTGGCCGCCGAGCGCAACGCCGAGGCCCGCGCGAAGGAAATCCGCGCCCAGGTGCGCCAGATCATCGAGACGACCAAGGTGAAGCGCGAAGGCGACAGCGCCTATCGTTTTCCCGATGGCGACAAGATCGCCAGCATTTTCGTCAACGACGCGCTCCGCGCGCAACTGGCATCCGGCGCGCTCGCCATCGCACGTGCCGGCGAGGGCTACGAATTGATTCCCCGCTTGCCCGCCGACAAGATCCACGCCCGTGCGCCGGACATGATCGTGCTCGACCACGGGCGCAAGGAGGGCGCGGCGGCGCCGTCGGAAGAAGATGTCGACGACTACTACAAGCAGTTCGTCGTGCCCGACGACCTCATCTGGTGAGGATGCGATGACCGTTCTCGTCACAGGCAGCGCTGGCCATCTCGGCGAAGCGCTCGTGCGCCGCTTGCGAGCGGACGGCCGTGCGGTGAAGGGCCTGGACATCAAGCCCTCGCCGTACACGGACATCGTCGGTTCCATCGCCGACGAGGCCTTCGTGCGTGATGCCATGTCCGGCGTCACCCGCGTGATCCACGCCGCCACGTTGCACAAGCCGCACGTCGCGACGCATTCCAAGCGGCAGTTCGTCGACACCAACGTCGGCGGCACGGTGGCGCTGCTGGAGGCCGCGGTGGCGCATGGCGTGCGCTCGTTCGTTTTCACCAGCACGACGAGCGCATTCGGCGCGGCGTTGTCTCCCGCGCCCGGCGAACCGGCGGCGTGGATCGACGAAGACGTCGTGCCCGTGCCGAAGAACATCTACGGCGCGACGAAGATCGCCGCCGAGGGCATGTGCGAACTGGTGGCCCGTAAGGACCGCCTGCCGGTGCTCGTCCTGCGGACCTCGCGCTTCTTTCCCGAAGACGACGACAATGCCAGCGTGCGCTCGGCATACGGCACGCTGAACATGCAGGCCAACGAACTGCTGTATCGGCGAGCCGACATCGAGGACATCGTCGAGGCGCATCTGTGCGCACTCGACAAGGCGCCGTCGCTAGGATTCGGTCGCTACATCGTTTCGGCGCCGACACCTTTTTCGCGGGACGACGTCGCCGCGTTGCGCCAGGACGCAGCCGCCGTGGTGCGAGGGTTGTTCCCGGAGGTGGATGCGCTCTATTCGGCGCGTGGGTGGAAATTGCTGCCGTCGCTGGACCGCGTCTATGACAGCGCCCGCGCCCGTCGCGACCTTGCCTGGACGCCGAAGCGCGACTTCCCCTTCGTGCTGGAATGCCTGCGGCGCGGTGAGGATTTTCGTAGCGACCTGGCGCGGACTATCGGCGTGAAGGGATATCACGACGAGGTGTTCGCGGAAGGGCCGTATCCGGTGTTGGGCTGAGGCGATCAAGTTGCCGCCACCTTCCGCTCGTGCCGCAACAGCCAGTCCTTCCGCCATAACCCACCGCCATATCCGGTCAGCGACCCATCCGCGCCGATCACCCGGTGGCACGGGATGATGATGGCGATCTGGTTGGCCCCGTTGGCCCGGGCGACCGCCCGGACCGCCGTGTGCCGTCCCGCCGCCGCCGCGATCTCCGAATAGCTGCGTGTCGTCCCCGGTGGAATGGCGATCAACTCGTCCCACACCGCCTTGGTGAACACCGAGCCATGCAGGGCGAGGGGCGTCTCGAAGGCCAGCCGGGTTCCGGCGAAATAATCACGCAGCTCCGCCTCGATACGGTCGATGACCGGCGTGCGGCCGAACGTGATCGTGGAACGGCTCGCCTCGCGCAAGCGTTTCAGTTCGGTGGGCAAGGCGGCCCGGTCGAAGAACTCGAGCAGGTGCAAGGCACGGGTATCGGCCACCGCCAACATGCTGCCGATAGGGGTTTCGATCCAGTCGGCCTTGAGCAGTTCGCGCCCGCGCAGCTCCACCGGGCTGTCGCCGATCAGCTTGACGATGGCTTCGCGGAAACCGCTGCCGGAGTCGTAGCCGGCCGACTGCTGGGCGTCGATGACGCTGGCTCCCGCCGCCAGTCGATCCATGCCACGTCCGGCCCGGCGCAGGCGGGCCATGTCGAGGAAGGTGAGGCCGAGGTGACGCTTGAAGGCCCGGCGCACAGTGGAAGGATCATGGCCAAGGCGGACGAGGTCGTCCTCGGACCAGATCCGCTCCGGCTCGTCTTCCAGCCGCCGAAGCAGGGCCGACACCACGGGTTCGCGCTGGCCCACCGGGTCGAGGGGGCGGCAGCGAAGGCAGGGCCGGAAGCCGGCTTCGAAGCAGCCGGCGACGGAGTCGAAGAAGCGGGTGTTTTCGAGCTTCGGCTTCCGCGCGGGGCAGGTGAGCCGGCAGAAAACGCCCGTGCTGGTCACGCCGACGAAGACATGGCCGTCATAGGCGGGATCACGCTCGAGCAGGGCCCGGTAGAGGGTCTCGTGGTCGGGGAGGTCGAAGAGCATGCGACATAGGGTACGCCGTGCCGGAGGGGCACGGCGCCGAAGATCGGGCGGCTATTCGGGGACGATCCGCCCCCCTCAAGCCTTGTTCCGGTCCGTCTCGAAGGCCTTGTTGATGCGCAGCGCCAGCAGGGTGCAGGCCACGCCGGAGAGCAGATAGGCGCTGACCGCGACCAGGCCGAAGCGGGCCGAGAGGCCCAGCGCCACCAGCGGAGCGAAGGCCGCGCCGATCAGCCAGGCGAAGTCGGAGGTCAAGGCCGCGCCGGTATAACGGAACCGCTTGGCGAAGTTGGCGGTGACGGTGCCGGCCGCCTGGCCATAGGAAAGGCCGAGCAGGGCGAAGCCGACGATCAGGAAGGCATCCTGGGCGACCTTGCCGCCACCCAGCAGCCAGGGCGAGGCGATGGCGAACAGGCCGATCAGCACGGCCATCGTGCCCAGCGTGTTGCGGCGGCCGACCTTGTCGGCGATGACGCCCGAGGCCACGGTGGCCAGGATCGCCACGAAGGCACCGACGATCTGCACGATCAGGACGTTGTTGATGTCCTGCGAGCGATTGAGGGAGATCCACGACAGCGGGAAGATCGTCACGATGTGGAACAGCGCGTAGCTGGCCAGGGCGGCGAAGGCGCCGATGAACAGGTTGTAGCCCTGTGCCTGGATCATCTCGATGATGCCGATCGGCTCCAGCTCGCGCTCTTCCAGGAGCTGGGTGTATTCCTCGGTGACGACCAGGCGAAGGCGGGCGAACAGCGCCACGACGTTGATCGCGAAGGCCACGAAGAAGGGATAGCGCCAGCCCCAGCCGAGGAAATCTTCACGGGACAACTGGGTATTGAGGAAGAGGAACAGCGAGGCGGCGATCAGGAAGCCGGTCGGGGCGCCGAGCTGGCCGAGCATGGCGTACCAGCCGCGGCGGTTCTTCGGTGAGTTCAGCGAGAGCAGGGAGGGCAGGCCGTCCCAGGAACCGCCCAGCGCAATGCCCTGCAAGAAGCGCAGCACCGACAGAATCACAATGACCGTGTAGCCGTTGGACGTGTTGGCCGGCAGGAAGGCGATGCAAACCGTGGAGGTGCCCAGCAGGAACAGGGCGGCGGTAAGCTTGGTGCCCCGGCTCCAGTTGCGCTGGATCGCCATGAACAGCGTCGTGCCGAAGGGGCGCGCGATGAAGGCGAACGAGAAGATCGTGAAGGCCAGCAGGATCCCGTCCAACTGGCTCAGGAATGGAAAGAACACCGACGGGAACACGAGGACGGACGCGATGCCGTACGTGAAGAAGTCGAAGTATTCCGAAGCGCGGCCGATCACCACGCCCACGGCGATTTCGCCTGGGGCAACGGCGGCATGGCTGGTCTGGTGCTGGCGGCGGACGTCGTTCTCGGCGCCTTCCGCGGCATTGTGATGGGCGTGTGAAATGCTCGACATCGTATTCGGCCCGCTCGGGGAGGTGGATGGCAGGATAGCCAAGGATCGCACTACTCGGCTTGCAGGGCCATGGGACAAAGTGTCCTATGGCCTGCGCAGGCGTATCGGCGTATTTTTTCGTGTCCCCACGGTTGCCTCCATCATGCGAATGTCCATGAAGATGTTGCGCGGATTGCTGATCCCCGCCCTGGCCCTGCTCTTGTCGGGCTGCGATGCCGTGCTGCTATCCCCCTCGGGCGACATCGCCCGGCAGCAGCGCGACCTGATCATCATTTCCGTGGTGCTGATGCTGATCATCATCGTCCCGGTGATCGCGATGATCCTGATCTTCGCCTGGAAGTACCGGGCGTCGAACGAGGCGGCCCGCGCCGAATACGCCCCGGACTGGAACCACTCCACGGTGCTGGAGCTGCTGATCTGGGCGGCCCCCCTGCTGATCATCATCGCCCTGGGCGCCGTGACCTGGACCAGTACCCACAAGCTGGACCCGTACCGGCCCCTGGAGCAGATATCCCAGGGCCGCACCGTGGCACCCGGCACGAAGCCCCTGGTGGTCGAGGTCGTGGCGCTGGACTGGAAGTGGCTCTTCCTCTATCCGGAGCAGGGCATCGCCACGGTGAACGAGATGGCGGCCCCGGTGGACCGTCCCATCGAGTTCCACATCACCGCCTCGACCGTCATGAACGCGTTCTTCGTGCCCTCGCTCGCCGGCATGATCTACGCGATGCCGGGCATGGAGACCAAGCTCCATGCGGTCATGAACAAAACCGGCGATTTCGAAGGCATTTCCGCCAATTACAGCGGCGCCGGCTTCTCCGACATGCGCTTCCGCTTCCATAGCCTGTCCGACGCCGATTTCGACGCCTGGGTGGCGAAGGCCAAGGCGAGCGCGGACCAGCTCGGCCGCGAGGACTACCTCAAGCTCGAACAGCCGAGCGAGAAGGAACCGGTCCATTACTACGGGACGGTCACCCCCGGCCTCTACAACGCCATCCTCAACCGCTGCGTCGAATCCAACCGCATGTGCATGAACGACATGGCGGCGCTCGATGCGCGTGGTGGCCAGGGCGTGGTCGGTGCCTACAACGTGACCTCGCTCGACGCCGCGACCCGCGCGCGAGTGGGCCTGGCCGACGCCCGCCAGCGTTATGTCGGTGCCCTGTGCGTCGGCAACGGCAGCGCCGGCCAGCCGATGACACCTGCCGGACGTCCGCTCTAAGAGCGGCGGCCTCCTCAGAATTCAAGCCTTGCCGAGTCCGGTAATGAACATGCCCGATCTAGCCAAACTGATCTTCGGACGCCTCACCCTCGAGGCGATCCCGTACCACGAGCCGATTCTCGTCGGCACCTTCATCGCGGTCGCCATCGGCGGTATCGCCCTGCTCGCCGTCATCACCCGGGCGAAGCTGTGGGGTTACCTGTGGAGCGAGTGGTTCACCAGCATCGATCACAAGAAGATCGGCATCATGTACATGGTGTTCGGCATCGTGATGCTGCTGCGCGGCTTCTCCGACGCCCTCATGATGCGCGCCCAGCAGGCGATCGCGTTCAACGGCAACCCCGGCTTCCTGCCCCCGCACCACTACGACCAGATCTTCACCGCCCACGGCGTGATCATGATCTTCTTCGTGGCGATGCCGCTGGTCACCGGCCTGATGAACTACGTCGTGCCATTGCAGATCGGCGCGCGCGACGTGGCCTTCCCGTTCCTCAACAACTTCAGCTTCTGGATGACCGTCGCCGGTGGCATGCTGGTGATGGCCTCGCTGTTCGTGGGCGAGTTCGCCCGCACCGGCTGGCTGGCCTATCCGCCCTTGTCCGGGCTGGCGCAGAGTCCGGATGTCGGGGTCGATTACTACATATGGTCGCTACAGGTGGCCGGCGTGGGAACGACCCTCTCCGGCATTAACCTGATCGCCACCATCGTTAAGATGCGCGCGCCGGGCATGTCCATGATGAAGATGCCGATCTTCACCTGGACGTCGCTGTGCACCAACGTGCTGATCGTGGCGGCCTTCCCGGTGCTCACCGCGGTGCTGGTGCTGCTCTCCCTCGACCGCTACGCGGGCACCAACTTCTTCACGAACGACTTCGGCGGCAACGCCATGATGTACGTGAACCTGATCTGGATCTGGGGTCACCCCGAGGTCTACATCCTGGTGCTTCCGGTCTTCGGCGTGTTCTCCGAGGTCGTCTCCACCTTCAGCCGCAAGCGCCTCTTCGGCTATGCGTCGATGGTGTACGCCACGGTGGTCATCACGGTGCTGTCGTACCTGGTGTGGCTGCACCACTTCTTCACCATGGGCTCGGGCGCGAGTGTCAACTCGTTCTTCGGCATCACCACGATGATCATCTCGATCCCCACGGGCGCGAAGATCTTCAACTGGCTGTTCACCATGTACCGCGGTCGCATCCACTTCGAGGTGCCGATGCTGTGGACGGTGGGCTTCATGGTCACCTTCGTGATCGGTGGCATGACCGGCGTGATGCTGGCGGTGCCGCCGGCCGACTTCCTGCTGCACAACAGCCTGTTCCTGATCGCGCACTTCCATAACGTGATCATCGGCGGCGTGATCTTCGGCTTGTTCGCCGGTATCAACTACTGGTTCCCGAAGGCCTTCGGTTACAAGCTGGACCCGTTCTGGGGCAAGTGCTCGTTCTGGTTCTGGCTGGTGGGCTTCTACCTGGCCTTCATGCCGCTCTACGTGCTCGGCTTCATGGGCGTCACGCGCCGCATGAACCACTTCGAGGACCCGTCGCTCGCCATCTGGTTCCGCATCGCCGCCTTCGGCGCGGTGCTGATCGCGCTCGGCATCGGCTCGTTCCTGGTCCAGCTGTGGGTCAGCTACAAGCGCCGCGACGAGTTGCGCGACGTCACCGGCGACCCGTGGCACGGCCGCACCCTGGAATGGTCGACATCCTCGCCGCCGCCGGAATACAACTTCGCGTTCACCCCCGTCATTCACGAATCGGATGCGTGGTGGGACATGAAGGAGCGTAACGCCGGCCGCCGCACCGAAGGCTACCTGCCGATCCACATGCCGAAGAACACCAGTGCCGGCATCATCATCGCGGGCTTCGCCTTCGTGCTCGGCTTCGCCATGATCTGGCACATGTTCCTGATCGCCGGCATCGCCTTCGTGGCCCTGCTGGTGACCGCGATCGGCCACACCTTCAACTACAAGCGCGACTACCACATTCCCGCCGATGTCGTGGCCCGGACCGAGGCCGCCCGCACGGAAGAGCTTGCCGCCCATGTCTGATATGAACGCCACGCCCTCCGCCGCCGTCGCGGACCAGGACATCCAGTTCTGGATGAAGGAAGACCACCACCCGGCCAACGGCACGTTGCTCGGGTTCTGGATCTACCTGATGAGCGACTGCCTCATCTTCGCCTGCCTGTTCGCCACCTATGGCGTGCTCGGCCGCAGCTATGCGGGTGGTCCTTCGGGGGCCGACCTGTTCGAACTGCCGCTGGTCGCGATCAATACGACGATGCTGCTGCTGTCTTCGATCACCTACGGCTTCGCCGTGCTGGAGATGCAGAAGAACCGCAAGGGCACGATGATGGCCTGGCTGGTCGTCACCGGCCTGTTCGGCGCCACCTTCCTCGGCATCGAACTGTACGAGTTCGCGAACCTGATCCACGAAGGCGCCGGTCCGCAGCGCAGCGCGTTCCTGTCGTCGTTCTTCACCCTGGTCGGTACCCACGGCCTGCACGTGACCTTCGGCATCATCTGGCTGATCACCCTGCTGTTCCAGGTGGGCCGCTTCGGGCTCACGCCGGCCAACAAGCGCCGCATCATGTGCCTGTCGATGTTCTGGCATTTCCTCGACGTGGTCTGGATCGGTGTCTTCACCTTCGTTTACCTGATGGGAGTGCTGCCGTGAGCGCGCACATCGAATCGCACGACCACCCACAACACGATCACCACGACCACGACGACGGGCACAGCCACAGCACGCTGAAGGGCTACATGACGGGGTTCTTCCTCGCCGTGGTGCTCACCGCCATCCCGTTCTGGCTGGTGATGGGCAAGGTCATCCCGAACTCGCAGACGCTGGCGGTGGTGATCCTCACCTTCGCCGCGATCCAGATCGTGGTGCACATGATCTACTTCCTGCACATGAACACGAAGTCGGAAGGCGGCTGGAACATGCTGGCGCTGATCTTCACCCTGGTGCTGGTCGTGATCACGCTTTCCGGTTCGATCTGGGTCATGTTCCACCTCAACTCGAACATGATGCCGGGCATGTCCCATGACATGACCGAGCAGCAGGTGAAGAACCTGCCTTGAGCGTGGAAGGCGCCGACGACACCACGACGCCGCGCCGACCGCGCGGCGTCTTCGTTCTGGGCTTGCTGGCCCTGCTGGGGGCGCTGTTGTTCGCGACGTTCGTCGCGCTGGGCATCTGGCAGGTACAGCGCCGGGCGTGGAAGCACGACCTCGTCGTCCGCGTGGATGCGCGGGTGCACGCGGAACCGGTGGATGCACCGGGTCGCGGCCAGTGGCCGGTGGTGAGCGCGTCCAACGACGAATACCGCCGGGTGAAGCTCGTCGGCCGCTTCCTGCAGGACAAGAGCGTGCGCGTTCGGGCGAGCACCGAACTCGGCATGGGCTCATGGCTGCTGACGCCACTGCGCTTGCGCGGTGGCGATGTGGTGATCGTGAATCGTGGCTTCGTTTCGCCCACCTGGTGCGGGGGCAAGGCCGCTTGCACCCCGGGGCCGTCGGGGGAGACCTCGGTGACCGGCCTGCTTCGCATCAGCGAGCCGAAAGGCGCGTTCCTGCAGCCGAACCGGCCGGCGGAGGATCGCTGGTTCTCGCGTGACGTGGCCGCCATCGCCGCGGCGAAGGGTCTCGACGATGTGGCGCCGTATTTCGTCGATGCCGATGCGGCATCCTCGCCGGGGCGCGGCGAGGGCAACGACGGCCCGGTCGGTGGACTCACGGTCATCGCCTTCCCCGACAACCACCTGATGTACGCGATCACCTGGTTCGCCATGGCCCTGCTGACCCTGCTGGCGGCATGGATCGTCTGGAAAGACGAACGGCGCAAGCGCCGCGCCTGATCGTCCGCACCCATCGCCGCTGAAGCGGCTTCCCACCAAAGCAGAGGCTCCCACCAAGGCAGAAGCGGGCTCCCACCAGAGCGGAAGTCGGTTTCTATCAGAGCGGAGGTCGGCATTTCAATTTCAGGGATGCCGTACGTCTTGTAGGTATGCAGCCTCGCTACCCCCACAGCGCGCCCTTCGACGACCTGCCGCTAGGCTGGACGTCGCCCCGCCAGGATCGCGGCCCCCTGGGCCTGGTATTCGACCATGCGCGGCGGCGCGCGATCTTGCGACGCTCCCGGCCCATGCCGGAACGACGGCTCGCTTATCTCCTGCGCACGCTCACGGCGTTTCGCCGCCAGGCCCAATGGCTCCGGCTGGTAGGTGCATCGCGTGCGATGCGGGTGGCTGCCGAGTTCAACCCGCGGGTGTACGAGCGCTGGCAGTCGCACTACATCTCGCGGTCTTTCGATCTCGACGCCCGCGCGCGGCTCATCGAAGCCCACTATCGCTTCGTGGCGCGCGAGTTCCCCGAACGCTTGAGCAACCGCCTGCTCAAGGGCCATGACGTGAGGCTTGCCACGCTCCCACTCGGCGATGGCGAAGTGGCCTACCTGCATGCGCGGGCGCCGGAAAGCGAGTGCACGGGGGAGCTCGGGTTGTACCTGTTGAACGGCGACAAGGAGGTGATCTCGTCCTGCGCGATCACCTTCGGTGGCGCGGAGGGGCTACTCGTCGGCGCCATGCGTGGCTCATGGGCCTATCTCGGCCGTGGGGCGATAGCCCGGTTCAGCCGGGCCAGCGGCGGCCTGCGCCCGCGTGACCTGCTGTTGGCGGTGGTGCGTGCACTGGCCACGTATTACGGCGTGGAGCGCGTACGCGGCGTGTCGTGCGCTGCGCATCCACTGGACCGCCGTGCCGGCGTGACAGCTGCATCTTACGACAGGTTCTGGCGCCGCCACGGCGGCGTGCCGGGTGCCGATGGCTGCTACGACATCCCCCGTCTCGGCGGATCGAGCGGACGTGCCGAGCGTGACGCATTCCGCCGCGAGGCATGCGAGGTCGCGCTGAAGGCATTCGCGAAATCGGTTGGCTGACGAATCCGAGCCGTTAGAAGTCGTAGGTGCCGGTGAGCAAGACCACACGCCCTTGTCGTATCGGAACGAAGGTCTCGTCGAAGTTCACGGCGTACAGCGTGCGCGCGAAGAGGTTCTTCACGCCGAGCGTGAGCCGCCAGTGCTCGCCGTAGCGCGATACGTTGGTTTCCACGCTGGCTTGCCCGGGGATGCCGAAATATCGCCCGTCCGAACTCGTGCGGCCGAGGCTGCGGCTGCGGGCGAGAATGCCGGCCGCCACGCCCCACGGCTTCACCGTCCCCTCGCCGAAGCGGTAGCTCGCCCATACGGCCGCCTGGTGCTTCGGCGCACCGGTCGGCCGGGTGTCGTCGTGGTTGCTGATGTGCGCTTCGGTGAGGCTGGCGAGCACGTCGAGCCCGGGCGCGACCTGCCCCGCGAATTCCAGTTCCAGGCCGCGGTTGGTCTGGCCCGGCCCCGGCGTCGCGAAGAACGGCGGTTCGGGCGAGACGAGGTCGATGCTGTGGTCGACGTGGATGCGGTAGAGCGCCGCCGTCAGGCGCGCGCGCTGGTCGAACAGGTCGAACTTCGCACCGAGTTCCACCTGGCGCGAGGTGGCCACCGGTAGCGGCTGGCCGTCCTTGCCGAGCAGGGGATCGGGCTGGAAGCCGGTGGAGGTGTCGGCGTAGACGGCGATGGTGGGCGAGATCTTGTAGACCACGCCCAGCTTCGGAATCCATCGCGACTTGTGCACCCGGCGGGGTGAACCGTCCTGCCAGCGCGTCTCCAGTTCGTACTGGGTACGGCGCAGCGCCACCAGCACGTTCCATTGCTCGCCGATCGCCATCTGGTCCTGCAGGTACAGGCCCGCGTTGGTCTGCCACGAACCGCCCAGTGCTTGCACCGTCGTGCTGACCGGCGACACCAGCGCGTTGAATTTCGCGGAAAAATCGCTGCTGCTGCGCAAATCGTAGGCAAGCGGGCGAGTGACGATCACCGCGTCGCTGTTCGAGGTATCCGCCGTGACGCCTTCCTCGGTACTGCCGCTGCCGTTGTCGCCGGCGTGTGTCCGCGCCAGGTCCAGCCCCATCAGCACGGTGTGCGTGACGTCGCCATGGCGGAACGTGGTGCTGAGGTCGTTCTGCCAGGTCCAATACGTTCCCGAATAACGGAAGCGGCGATCCACGGCATCCAGCGCCCCGGCGAACCCGCTGGCGAGATAGGACTGGCTGCGGCCGTCGCTGCGCTGGCGCACGTACTGGCCCTGGCTGTGGAAGGTCCAGTCATCGCCGAATTCATGATCCAGCTCGAATACCGCCCGGCTCGTACGATAGGTCGATTCGTCGGTGGGATCGGCGGACAAGGAACGGTAAGGCTTGGCGGTGGACAGACCGGGACCCAGCAGCACGGTGTGGTCGGGGCCGGGTACGCGGTTGTCCACGAACTCCAGTCCACCCATCACCCGCGTCTGCTCCCCCTGCCACGCCAGTGACGGGGCGAGATAGGCGCCCCTGCCGCCGCCGAAGCCCTGCGGCGTCTTCTCGCCGCGCTGGCCCGCCGCCACCAGACGGTAGGTCACGCTGCCGTCTTTCGAAGCGGCGCCCGCCAGGTCGAGGCCGAGCCGCGCACCGTCGTACTCACCCAGCGAATAGGTCAGCGTGCGCACGGGCTGGGCCTGCGGCCGCTTCATCACGACGTTGATCGAGCCACCGAAATTGTTGTTCTGCGAGGCGTCGCCCAGGATGGCCTCGGGGCCACGCAGCACTTCCACGCGCTCGATGCCGATCAGCGGGGGAAGATCCTCGGTACGGGCGATACCGTTGGGCATGCCGTCGGTCATGCCGTGGCCGGCATCGAAGCCGCGGATCAGGAAGAGCGGTGAGCCGCCATAACCGTCCACGTATTGCACCCCCGCCACGTAGCGGGCGACGTCGCCGATATCCAGTGCCTGCTGCGATTCGATCACGTCCCGGGTCACCACGGTGACCGACTGGGGTACGTCGGTGAGTCGCGCTTCGTTGCGCGTGACGGTGCGCGTGGTGTCGGCCTTGAAGCCCGTGTCGGAAACCAGCCCTTGCACGTCCACGGTGGCAAGTGGCACGACGGTGCCGGGATCGAACGCGACGTCGGGATCCACCGGGGCGGGTGTCGCGTTGTTGGGTTTCTGCCGCTGCCGGACCACGACGGTGCGCTTGTCGTACGACTCGCGTTGCAGGTCGGTGCCTTCGAGCAACTCGTCGAGCGCGGCATTCGGAGTCAATACACCCTGCGCGCCACCCGAGCGCCAGTTGGCGATCGAGCCGGAAGCGGTCAGGACCTGCACGTTCGCTTGCTTCCCCCAGGCCAGCAACGCCGTGGCCAGCGGTTGCGGCGCGATGGCGAATGGCATGGGGGTGGACGGGCCGTCGGCAGGTGCTTCGGCCGCCCCGGCGGCATGCGCCGAGAGAGCCAGCGCGAGCGCGCCGGTGAGTGCGCGCCGGCGCCCGCGAAGCATGTACTGCAAGACTTGCGGCCCTTGTGGTCTTCAGCGCGGCTGGATGCTCCGCGCCATCGTGGTCTGGCGAGCGAGTTCCAGCCGGTCGGGATAGGTGTCGACGCGGACGGGAAAGACTCGCGGCAAGGCGGATACCCAGCTGTCGATGGTATCCACCTCGACCGTACCGGTAAACGTCAGTTTGCCGAGGGCAGGATCGGCGAGCCGGATCGGCCGCGCGCTGTAACGGTTCACGTTTTCGATCACCGAGGACAGGGGCTCGTTGACGAACTCCAGGCGGTGACCGCGCCAGGCGGTGGCGCTCGCGGGGTCGATGTCGAGGATTCGCATCGCCTGCGTCTCAGGATCGAAGGAGACCTCGCGTCCCGCTCCCAGTTCGATGGTGCCGGCGTCACCCTGGGTGGCCAGGGGCGACACCCGCACGCGGCCCTCGGTGACGGCGACGGTCACCCGGTCGCCGGTGCGGCGCACGTTGAAGGCGGTGCCCAGGTCGAGGATCTGCAAGGGCCCCGCATGGACGACGAACGGCCGTTCGGCATGCGCGACGCGGAAGAAAGCCTCGCCTGCTTCGAGGTCGACGGTGCGCTCGTCGCGTCCATAGCGCGCAGTGATCGAGCTGGCGCCGCCGAGTTCGATGCTGGAGCCGTCGGGAAGGTCGATGTCGCGGTGGCCCGCCCGTTCGCTGACGTATTGCCTAGGCGCTTCGCCCTGGCCATGGCGCAAACCCAGGAACGCACCCGCTCCGACGACCGCGAGCAGCACGCTGGCCGCCAGGGCGAGAGCGAGGCGCGGAACCGTGCGGCGAGCCGGCTTGGGCGGGGCGAACCGATGCGCGAATGCCTCGCGGCTCGCCGCGTCCATGGCTCCGGCCACCTCGGCGAGGGCGGATGCGCGGTCGAAAGCCTCCGCATGCCGCGGATCGGCTTCGAGCCACTCGCTCCATTGGAGCAAGGCGGGATCGGGCAGGCCGGGGTCGCGCAGGCGGACCCACCAGTCGGCGGCGGTGTACTCGATCTGCCGATCGGGAGCGTAGGTGGTCGTGGTCATCGGAGGTTCTCCGCGCGGTCGCGGCGTTCACGGCAATGCGCAAGGGCATTGCCGACGTGGTAGCGCACCATGCGCTCACTGAGATTCATCTCACGCGCGATCGTGGCGAATTCCCGCCCTTCGATCACGTGCATGACGAAGGCGCGGCTGGTCTTGGGGGGCAGTTCGTCGAGTGCCTGGCGCAGGTCGCGCCACTGTTCGTGGGCCGAGGCGTGCTGCTCGGGAATCGGCGTGGCGTGCCAGTTGTCGGCGTCGGGGTCCGCGGGCGCCGAGGCTCGCACGTTGCGCATGCGCAGGCGGTCCACGGCCAGGTTGGAGGCGGCCCGGAACAGGAAGGCGCGCGGCGAGTCGATCACGGTCGCGTCGTCCAGCGAGAGCAGCTTGAGGTAGACCTCCTGGGCCACTTCCTGGGCATCCGCGAGCGAGTTCAGCCGGGCCCGCAGGAAGCCCACGAGTGCCGCGTTGTGCTCGCGGAACAGGGCCACCACCTGGGTGGCGCGCGTGCCGCCGGGCGGTGTGCCCGCCTCGGATGGATCCATGGTTTGCCTGACCGCGTTCATGAGCTGGGGATAAGCGCTATATGGTCGCACGGTGGGAAATCGACGCCCGTACGGGCAGGGACGAACGCCGATTTCCGCACCGGCGAACCCTTTAGACGTGCCAGCCCCGGAAAATTGAAATGAACCCCTAAGCGAACGGTAAGGGTGGCGGGCTGCCCCTTCGGCTACGATGCGCGGGACTGCCTTGCCAGACGTATCCATGCTATCCACCGACGAACGATCCCTTCGCCGCGAGTTCGGCTGGTTCATGCTGATCGCCCTGGCCGTGCTGGCGGCGGGCATCGGCCTGCGCGACCCCTGGCCGCCGGATGAACCGCGCTTCGCCCTCGTCGCCCGGCAGATGCTCGAATCCGGCCAGTGGCTGTTCCCGCACCGGGGCATGGAGCTGTATTCCGACAAGCCGCCCATGCTGATGTGGACGGAGGCGTTCTGGATGTGGCTCACCGGCGGCTGGCGCGGCGCCTTCCTGTTGACCTCGCTTTTCTCCGGCCTCGGCACGCTCGCCCTCGTCTGGCACCTCGGCCGGCGCCTGTGGAACGCGCGCGTGGGCCTGGTGGCGGCCACGCTCGTGCTGGCGACGATGCAGTTCGTCGACGTCATCAAGCACGCGCAGATCGACCCGCTCAACCTGTTCTGGATCACGCTGGGCAATACCGGCATCCTGCTGCACTGCCTGCGCGGCCCGAACTGGCGCATGTACTGGCTGGGTTGTTTCGCCGCCGGGCTGGGCGTGATCACCAAGGGCGTGGGCGTCATCGCCTTGCTGATGCTGGTTCCCTACGCCGTGATGCGTGCGCGGCAATGGCCCGGGGTGACGATGACCCGGGGCGACGGCTGGCGCTGGGCGGGCGGCGCACTGGCTTTCCTGCTCGCCATCGCGCTATGGCTGGCGCCGATGCTGGCGACGGCCTACGGGCTGCGCACGCCGGAATACCTGGCCTATGTGCACGACATCCTGTTCCGGCAGACCGCCGAGCGCTACGCCAATTCCTGGCAGCACGAGGAAAAACCCTGGTTCTTCCTGCTCGTGATCCTTCGCGAGTGGATTCCGCTTTGGCTGCTGGTGCCCTTCCTGGTGCCACGCTGGCGCGAAGCCTTGCGCCTGCGTGAGCCGCGGGTGTGGATGCCCCTGCTGTGGTTCGTGCTGGTGCTGGTGTTCTTCTCGATTCCGCGCGGCAAGCGCGAGATCTACATCCTGCCCGCGCTGCCGATGCTGGCCCTGGCGATGGCGCCGTATGTCGTGGACCTGCTGAAGACGCGCTGGCTGCCCAGGGTCGCCTTCTGGATCACGCTTGCTTGCGCCGTGGTGTTCGGCGGAGCCGGCCTGTGGGCGCTGACGAAGGCGCCGAAGGCCGCGCAACGGATCGCCGAAGGCTACGAATTGCCCGGCCACGGCCACGACCTCTGGGTCTGCGTGATCGCGGTGGGCGTGGGTTTCCTGGTGTCGGCGCTGGTTTTCAGGCCACGGCGCGGCGTCGCCGCCTTGCTCGGCGGCATGGCGCTGGCATGGATCATCTGGCCGTTGGGCACGTATCCGCTGCTCGACGCCAACCAGTCCACGCGCCAGCTGATGGAAGAGGCGGACGCCGCGATCGGTACCGACGGCCAGCTTGGCCTCGTGGTGTGGCGCGAGGAGCTTCTCTACCAGGCCCGGCGGCCTGTGGCGGAGTTCGGCTTCGCGCGCGATTCGGCGGCACAGCTGCGCGATGCGCGTGCGTGGCAGGCCGCCGATCCGGCGCATCGCTGGCTGCTGATCAACGAGGAAGCGTTCGACGACTGCATCGTCGCCGACAAGGTCGTGCCGCTGGGCGTGGCGAACCGCTCGCGCTTCGCGTTGCTGCCCGCGGCTGCGTCGAAGACCGGCTGCGTGCCGTCGCCAGCGGTTACGAAGTAGGCGGAGCCTCGGCCTTCGTCCGCCGCAGCATGCGCTCGTACTTCCTCTTCGTCCGCGAGGCGTTGTGCGCGCGGTTCATCGAGCAGTGCGGGATGATGTTCTTCTCGCCGAAGCCGTCGATCATGACCAGGCGCGGGCCACCGCGGGAGTCCTCGCCGTAGACCACGTTCCATGCGTGCAGGTCGGCGGCGATGGTGTTGTGCGAGAGCAGGCGCGCGTAGAACTCGTCCAGTTCCGCCTGGGTCTTCGCCGTGAAGCCTTCCGCCTTCACCCAGTCGTGCAGGGTCGGCGCCAGCCGGCCATCGGGCGTGCGCACCTTCTCCACGATCTGGCCGAGCCCGATGTCGGTCATCTCCAGTCCGACTACCCGGGCGATGGGCGAGGTGGCGTAGCCGCCCACGTAGATCCCGGTGACGTACTCGCGGAACTCGCGCACGAAATCCTTGTACGGCCCGCTGCGCGCCATGCGGCGATACCACGGGGCCTTGTTCCAGCGTTCCTCGATGGAGCCGCTGGCGATCACCTTGATCAGCAGGTCCGCCTCGCCGGGGTGCTGGTACACCTCGCGGACATGCCCGGTGGCGATCGGCTGGGCCTCGGCCAGTCTGAACATCGTCGATCCTCGCGCGGTGGCCGAAAGGCCGCCGTAAGTTGCTGATGGGACGCACAGTGTAAAGTCTTGGCGCTGTAACATGCGTCTTCCACGCGTGGCCATCCGCCGCGCCCCACCCGGATCTCCAACGTGCGCAAGCTCACCTGGCGTTTCATCGTTGCCGCCCTCGTCTTCCTGACGCTCTCGCGCGTGGGGCTATCGTTGTGGCAGTGGACCCGCGTCCACGATGCCGGCGGCCTCTGGCCGGTGCTGTTCGGCGGCTGGCGCATCGACCTCTCGCTGGTCGCCATGATCGTGGCGTGGCCGGCGCTGCTCTCGCCCTGGCTCGGTCACCGCGCATGGCCCACGCGCATCGCCGCATGGTGGTTGCGCTTCTGGTGGCTGGCCTTCGTGTTGCTGGAAGTATCCACGCCGCAGTTCATCGTCGAGTACGACACGCGCCCGAACCGTCTTTATTTCGAATACCTGACCAGCCCCAACGAAGTGGCGGCCATGCTCTGGCATGGGTACAAGCTCTCGGTGGCCGCGGGCCTCGTGGCCTTCGCGCTGATCGGCTGGCTGGGCTTCCGCCTGCTGCCCACGCGCCGGCCGGATCGCGTGCCGATGCGCGGCTGGTTGCGTCCCGTGGCGACGGTACTCGCCTTCGTGGCGCTCTTCCTCGCCGGACGCGGCACGTTGCAGCATCGTCCGCTGAACGCCTCGCAAGTCGCCTTCACCAACGACGCGATGGTCAACACCTTGCCGTTGAACTCGCTCTACAACGTGCTGAACGCGGCCATCGCACTGGGTAATGAGCGCTCCGCGTCGGCGGTGTACGGCAAGATGCCCGAGGACGAGATGCAGGCCATCGTGCGCCGCGACGCCGGCCTGGAAGGTGCACCGCTCGACCCGCAGTACCCGAGCCTGCATCGTCAGCAAGCGACACGGCAGGGGGAGAAACCGCTCAACCTCGTCATCATCCTCGAGGAAAGCCTCGGCGCGCAGTTCGTCGGCAGCCTCGGCGGCGCGGGCTACACCCCGGAACTCGACAAGCTGGCGAACGACGGTTGGTGGCTCACCCGCACCTATGCCACCGGCACGCGCAGCGCCCGCGGCCTCGAAGCGGTGACCACCGGCTTCCTGCCCACCCCCGCCGAAGCCGTGTTGAAACTGCCGCGCAGCCAGCGCGATTTCTTCACCCTCGGCGCACTGCTGGATACCTTCGGTTACCACACGCGCTTTCTGTACGGCGGTGAGGCGCATTTCGACAACATGCGCTCGTTCTTCTTCGGCAACGGCTTCAACGAAGTCGTGGACCGCGCCACCTTCGAGACCAAACCGGGTTTCGTCGGTTCGTGGGGCGCGTCCGACGAGGACATGTTCAACGAATTGCACCACCGGCTGCTCGACGATGGCGACAAGCCCACCCTCACGGTGGCCTTCTCGGTGTCCAACCACACGCCATGGGAATACCCCGCCGGCCGTTTCCAGCCCGAAGGCGATCCGGCGAGCAATGCCAACGCGGTGCGCTACGCCGACTGGTCCATCGGCCGCTTCTTCGAGCGGGCGAAGCAGTCGCCGTACTGGAACCACACGGTGTTCCTGATCGTAGCCGACCACGACGCGCGCGTGTTCGGCGCGAGCCTCGTGCCCGTGCGCCACTTCCACATTCCCGCGTTGATCCTCGGCGCAGGTGTGCCGGTGAAGAAGGACGATCACATCGTCAGCCAGGTCGATCTGGCGCCCACCCTGCTTTCGCTCATCGGCATCAGCAGCGAACACCCGATGCTCGGCGCCGACCTCACCCAACGTTATCCGGACCGCGCCATCATGCAGTACGGCGACAACTATGGTTACCTCAAGGATGATCGCCTGATCGTGCTTCGCCCCAACCAGCCGCCGACGCAGTACCGCTACACCTTGCATGGCGAATACAGTCCCAACGGCGAGAAGCTCGAGCCGCAGCCGGTCGATCCGCAACTCGAGAAGACCGCGCTGGCGCATGCCCTCTGGCCAAGCTGGGCCTACGGCAAGCAACGCTACCGTTTGCCTGAGAAGGCTGGCGCGACGAAACCGTAGACCGGTCTGCCCCGAGGGAAGAATTGGTTTTTCACGGAAGTTCAGGGAAGCACGGCTCTTCCGGGCACAGAGGGCGCGTGTGGCAAGGGCAACACCCGCGACCGGGGGCAGTGACTACGTGTGAACCCGCACTCGCGGGTGGGAAGCACGACCACCGGCCTATTGACGGGGGTCGCGTGTTCTTGCTGTACTAGTTGCACTAGTACAGATGGTTCACCACGATGGCCCGTACCCGAGCACTGCCTATCCAGATCGCCACCGGCGATCCCCGTCCCATCGGCAAGCAGATCGTCGACGCCGTGCGCATGCGCATCGCCACCGGCGAACTCGAACCGGGGGCACAACTTCCCAGCGTGCGTGGCCTCGCGCAACAGCTGACGATCAACCCGAACACGGTCGCGAAGGCCTATGCCGAGTTGACCGCGGAAGGCTGGCTCGAATCCCGCCAGGGCCTGGGCCTGTACGTCGCGCCACCGCGCCAGCGGCTCAGTACGGCCGAGCGCGACCGGCGCATGGATGAGGCGATACAGGCCTTCGTCCACGAAGTGGTCGCCCTGGATTACCCGCCGGACCGCGCCATCGCCCGCCTGGACAAGGCGTTGGGCGTACTGGCGAAGAAGTCCGCCTGATACCCGCCCGAGGAACGCCCATGAACGAGACACCGCACGCGGGGTATGTGATCGAGACTCGTGGCCTGACCAAGCGCTACGGGCAAAAGGTCGCCATAGATCACTTGGACCTGGCGATCGAGAGCGGCAACATCCACGCCATCGTTGGCGCGAACGGCGCGGGCAAGTCGACATTGTTCCGCATCCTGCTGGGCTTCCTTCCCGCGACCTCGGGCGAAGCACGCATCCTCGGGCGCGACAGCCGGCGGCTGACACCCTCGGATCGCGAACGGATCGGCTTCGTCAACGAGGAACACACCCTGCAAGGCTGGATGACCGTCGCCGCCGTCACGGCGATGCAGCGACGCCAGTATCCGCGCTGGAACCAGGCCGCCTTCGACGAGGTGATCGGCCATTACAACGTGCAGGCGAGCCAGAAGGTGAGCCAGCTGTCGCGCGGTGAGCGCGCGGGTTTCAACCTGGCGCTCAGCCTGGCGCAGCGCCCCGAACTGCTCGTGCTCGACGAGCCGACGCTCGGCCTGGACGTCGTCGCCAAACGCGCCTTCCTGGAGACCCTGCTCCATTCCCACGCCATGGCGGGCTGTACGGTCATCTATTGTTCCCACCAGATGGAGGAGGTGGAGCGTGTCGCCGACAACCTCATCATCATGGAGCGTGGCGCATTGCGAAACATCTCGCCGCCGGACGACTTCCGCTCGCGGGTATCGCATTGGGTCGCCGACATTCCGTTTCGTGGGCCCGATCCGCGAACCATTCCCGGCCTGCTCGACGCGCAGCGCATCGACGGCATCCATCACTACCTGGTGCTCGACCAGGGTGAAGAGTTCGCGGAGTTCCTCCATGCCTGCGGCGCCCGTGACGTGCACCGCCTGCCGGTGAGCCTCGACCGCGCCGTCAACAGTTTCCTGTCCAAACAGCACGCGGCGCCCGTGGCCGCTTGAGCCACCACCGCCAGGGGATTCCTCATGCGCGACATCTTCAAGGCCGAATGGCTGCGTTACCAACTCTGGGTGCTGGTCTACGCAGTCGGTCACCTGTTGGTGCTGGTGTTCTTCAACCGGCTGGTCGACCTGGGCCAGCAGCCGATCAATGTCCGGCGCGTGTTCGGCGTGGTGTACGCACTGACAGGCATCCTCCTGGGGCTACACCAGATGGGTACCTGGCGTCGGCCGAACCAGTGGATCAATCTCCTGCACCGGCCCGTGGCGCCGCGGCGCATCGCCTTCGGTGTGCTGAGCGCCGGCGCACTGGCGATGCTGGTGGCGGTGGCTTTGCCGATTGCCGCGGCCGTGGCATGGCAGGCGTGGGGCACGGCGCGCATCGTCGAACTACGCCAGGCGATCTTGCCGGCGGCGGCGTTGCTTATCGCCCTCTGTGGCTACTTCGCGGGTGCGTATGGCGTGCTGGCAAGCCGCCGGTATTCGTTCGCGGGGCTGGTGCCGCTCGTCTGGATCGCCATGTCGGATGCGACGGGTCCGGCGGCGCTGGCGGTGCAGGCACTCGCGTGCGGTTGGCTTCTCGCCATGGTGTTGATCGCGTTCCGGCCGAATCTCGGCGAGGCGCCACGTTCCGCCATCGCCACGATGGTCACCGCCATCCCGGTGCAGACAGCCGTCTACATGCTGCTATTGCTCGTGGGTTTCGTCGTTGAACTGTTGTGGATCATGCAGGGCACGCATCCGAACAACATGAGCACGCCACCACGAGGTGGCCATGTCGAATCCGAACGCATGTCGGGGCGCGACCGCATGATCGCCGGACTCGCCGGCGCGACATCGGTCGATACGGCGCTGTGGCGCGAACAGGTGGTGCTGTCCGATGTGCACGAGCTGGAGCGGCAGGTCCGCGGTATCGCCACGCGTGGCGAGCTCAATAACACGACGCCGATCGAATTCGACGATCCGGAAACGCGTTCGCGCTGGACGTTCAGTCACCGGCACATGCGTTTTGAAGGCACGGGCATCGCGGACGGGCAACGCGTGGGCGAACTGGGCATGGGGGACGGCAACACGGCTTTCGATACGATCGCGGCGCCGGCGGGCGCGCTTCCCGGTATGGCCAAGGGCGATGCGACGATCATCGCGGGACATACGCTCTACCACTACCTTTCGGCCGCCCGCCGCATCGTTCCGCGGGCGAGCGTACCCGCCGATGAATGGTTGCTGGGGACCACGCCCATCGGCGGCAGCCTCGCGGCGCTGACCGACCGCGCCGTCTATCTCTTCGACGGCCGGCATCTGCTCGACAGTGACACGCCGCCGCTCCCCCGCTATCGCGTGCCCATACCCGGGGCGCCGGGTGACCTGTACACGGCGGAGATGGTCGAGCTGGTCGATGGCTACCTCGTCTCGTTCAATTTCACCCAGCGTGCGCATACGATGCTCGGCGCGCTTCCTTATCAAACCGTCCTCTGGGTGGACGATGCGGGACGAGTCACGCCGGTCGCCACCCGCATGCTTCGCGAGGATTTTCCCACCTTCTATCGCTACAAGTCGTGGTGGGCATCGCCCGTCATGTATACGGCGCGTGCGATGGCCACCGGACTGTTCGCGGCCCACGACCCGCTGGCTGAAACCGCCGTGCCACCCATCCCCGCTTCCGTGAGCGCGCTCGCCGTCGCGCTGGCCTTGCTCTCGTTGTGCCTCGGTGGCTGGTTCGCCTGGCATCGCGAATCCTCGCTTCCAGCGCGAGCCGCCTGGACGCTGGCATGCGGGTTCGTGGGAATCCCCGCGTTGGTCAGCCTCTTGCTCATCGTTCCGCGTCGCGAGGACGTCGTGGACGAGACGGTCCGCGCCATTCCGGCTGCCTGACGCCCGCAAGGAGAAGATGATGACTACGTTCCGGGTATGGCTCGGGGCGCTCGGCGCGCTCGTCCTCGCCACGCCGTCCTTCGCGGCCGACGAGACGTTCCGCCAGGCGTTACGCACCGAACGGGAGAGACCGCGGGCGGTTCGTTTCGAACGCGACGCGTTTCTCGTCCGTCCGGCCATTACCGACGTGACCTTGTCGCCGGATGGCAAGCGGCTCGCCTTCATCCGCGGCGTGGACGACAAGCGGGGCCTCTGGCTGGCGACGACCGCCGATGGGGCCGAAAAGCAGGTACTCGCGTCCACCGACGCGACCGGCCTTGCGTGGACGCGCGACGGCCGCTGGTTGCTGGTCGTTTCCGCTCGCCGCCTGTTCGCCGTCGCCGCGGCTGGCCAAGGCGGTTCGCGCTTGCTGGCCAACCTCGGTGGCGCGGAGGAGCGTGCTTTCATGGATGCCGATCCGGCGAAGGCCGCCGCGGCGATCGTGCGCGAACGTTCGCTGGAGGCGACGGGTTCGACGAGGTCATGGCGGCTCGTGCGTTTCGATGTCGACGGCCGTCGCGACGTGCTGGAGGAGACGCCGGATCGCATCACCGGCTATGCACTCGACGGGGGCGGGCGACTCGCCTTCCTCCAGGCGATGCACGGCGACAGGCTGGTGACCTGGCGGATCGATGCGGAGGGCACCCGGCATGACGTATTGCATTGCGAAGGCATGCATCGCTGCGGCCTGTGGCCACGCGTGGACGACGAAGGAAGGGCGTGGTTCGCCGGCGACATGGGAGGCAGTCTTCGCCGGCTGCAGCGGCTGGAACACGATGGGACGATCGACGACATGCTCGTCGATCCACTTGGCGAAGCGGATCTCGACGATTTCGTGGCCGATCCGTCCTCGGGAATGCCGGTACTCGCGGTGTTCCGTGGAACCATCGTCGTCAACAAGGGCCTCGACCGCGCAGCGCAAGCGCACGTCGATGCCATTGAAAGGCGCTATGCAAGCCGCGCCCTGACGCTTCAGCCGGGGCGATCGCGTTGGCTGGTGGTGGAACGCGGAGGTGCGCTGCATGGCGCCCGTTATCACCTCTACGATCCCGCGAACGGAGAGGTCGGTGACATCCTCGGCGATCCGCCGCGACGGGCGCGCGACGAAAGCACGACGCCATGGCTGCCGGAGTCCGCCATGGCACGGCAACTGCCGTTCTCATGGACCGCCTCCGATGGCATGCGACTGCATGGGTTCGTTCGCGTGCCTCCAGGGCTCGATCCGGCGCGGGTGCCGCTCGTCGCCATGATCCACGGCGGACCGTGGGGCCAGGTCGCCCCGGAGGAATTCGGCACGGGCTACGCGCAGTTCCTGGTGAACCGGGGCTACGCGGTGTTCGAGCCTAACTTCCGGGGGTCCACGGGCTTCGGGCGCGATTACATGCTCGCGGCGAAAGGCGACTTCGGCAACGGCCGCGTCCAGCGGGACATCGTGGAGGGCACGCAGGCCGTGCTCGCCGCGGGCGTCGGCGACCGGGGGCGCGTCGGCATCGTCGGTGCGTCCTTCGGTGGTTACTCGACCCTGCTCGGGCTGACCTGGCAGCCCGAACTGTTCCGTGTCGGCGTGGCCTTTGTGCCGCCGGCGGATTTTGCCTGGGACCTCACCTGGATAACGCGCACACGCGAAGCGCAGGTACTTTCGGCCGTCCTTCCGTTCGAACGATGGATGTCGCTGGTCGCGCTCGACCTCGGCGATCGCGGGCGCATGGGCAGCCTGCATGCGCAATCGCCTCTCGCGAACGCGGCACGCATGGCCCGTCCACTGACGATACTCGCCGGTGGCGACGACCAGCGCGTGGCCCTGCGCGGCGTGCTCGGCTACGTGGCGAGACTGACCTTGCTCGGCAAGGACGTGACGCTACTGGTGGACCCGGTGGCGGGACACCGGAACGAACGCGCCGTCGCTCGCGAAGCGGGCATGTACCTCATGGCCGAGGCGCTGCGTGGACCGTTCGGCGGGGCCGCGGAAACACCTCCCGATCCCGTCCTGCGGGAGTACCTGGTGAACAACCTGCGCGTGACCGGTAGCCCGGTGGCTTCCGTTGCACAGGGCATCACCACGGCGTCATCCGCCACCCCGCCGGCGTCGGCGAAAGACGGTCGGTAAGACGAAGGCGATCGAGGAAAACGTCATCGTGCGACACCACCACGAGCGCGCCTTCGTACTGCTGGAGCATCGTCTCCAGTGCCTCTAGCGAGGCAAGGTCGAGGTGGTTGCCGGGTTCGTCGAGAAGCAGCAGTCGCGGTGGCGGATCGGCGACGAGGGCCATCGCGAGGGCGGCCTTGAGGCGCTCTCCGCCGCTCAGTTGGGCGGCAGGCACAGTTACCTTGTCCGCATCGAGTCCTAGCAGGGCGAGCCGCAGGCGTAGCGCATCCTCGGCCGCCGCGGGATTCGCTTCCCGCATGTGGTCGATCACGGAACGGCACGGCGCCAGCGTCGAAAGCCGCTGGTCCAGCCAGGCCACGGGCACGGGAACGTCGACATGCCCGCCCCGTGGCGCGATTCGCCCGGCGAGCACCCGCAGCAAGGTGGACTTGCCGCTGCCGTTGGAACCCACGACACCGACGCGTTGCCCGCCCATGAGGACGAGATCGACGATGCCCGCGGCGCCACGCACGAAAGGTAGCTCCACGCGCTCCAGCAGGGCCACCCTGCGGCGTGCCACGTGTGTCGCGCTCGGGGCAAGCACGGCGAGCGATACCTCGCTTTCCACGTGCCGCGCCGCTTCGGCGACCTTTTGGGAAAGCATGTCGCGCGTGGTTTCCCGTTGTCGCTTCAACTTTCCGGCCGAGCCTTCACTCCGGCTCTTCTGTCCACCGAGCAAGATGGGCGCCTGGTTGGCCCGGCTGGCGTCGCGTTGTCCGCGGGCCTGTCGCTGTGCCTGCCTTTCCTGCTGCTCGCGCAGCGCCTGCTCGCCACGCTTGCGTTCCGCCTTTCGCGCATCGAGTACGCGTTCGGCAGCGTGCCTTTCCTCGCGACGTATCTGTTCGTAAAACGCGTAGTCGCCTCCATAGCTACGCAAGCCCTGGGACGACAGCTCGACGATGCGTTCCATCTGGCCGAGCAGTTGCCGGTCGTGGCTGATGACGAGGAGGCCACCCTTCCATTCTCGCAACCACCGCATCAACGCCGTGCGGCCTTCCTTGTCGAGATGGTTGCTCGGCTCGTCCAGGATCAGGTAATCCGCGTCGCGCAGGCGTGCGCCGAGCAGGGCCACGCGCATGGCCTCGCCGCCGCTCAGCGCATGGGTCGGGCCGCGCGCGTCCACGTGGGCGAGGCCTTCCGCATCGAGTGCGTCACGAAGCTGTTCGCGCACGGTCCAACGATCGCCCGCTGTATCGAAGTCGCGCTGGTCGGTGCTTCCGGCCTCGATCCTCTCCAGCGCGGCGATCGTGTCGCCGACACCGGCAAGCGAGGCGACCGATTCACCCGCATCGTCGGCGACGCGTTGCGCCAGGTAATGGACGGACGCGGTACGCATGCAGCTTCCGCGCGTCGGCTCCTGCCGCCCCGCGAGGATGCGCGCAAGTACGCTCTTGCCCACGCCGTTGCCGCCGACGAGGCCCGTGTGGCGGCCGTCGAACGATTCGTGAAGATCGGAAAAAAGCGTCCTTCCGTCGGGAAGGACACAGGTGACGCCGTCGAGCGTCAGGTAGGTCGTCGTCATGCGCTGTCTCTTCATGCCATCCGCTTCCCACTGTGGGGAAGATCGAAGCTCACCCCCGAGGGGTAATGGCATTACTGGCGCATGGGGGCGATACCTGGCTGAAGGGGTGGGACGGAATCTTACCGCGGTTACGTCCCGGCTGCAGGAATGACGACGCGTGAGACGGCCTCCGCCAACGACGCCTGTGAAAACGGCTTGGCCAGTCGAGGAAGGTCCAGTTGGGGACCGGTCGGCAGATCCGCGTAGCCGGTGGCCATCACGACGGGCAACGTGGGGTAGCGCTCCCTCAGTCGCACGGCAAGCTGCATGCCCGTCATGTGGGGCATCGCGTGGTCGGTGATGACGAGGTCCACGCAGTGGGTCTCGAGCAAGCTGAGCGCTTCCGCCCCCGAGCGTGCGGGAACCACCGCATAACCCAGGTCTTCGAGCATTTCCACCGTGGTCGCGCGAACGAGTTCGTCGTCGTCCACGGTCAGGATTTTCAAGGTGCGTGACGAAGCGCAGCGTCCGGTCGAGGGGCCGGACGGCAGGGTCGCCGCCGGCGCGTCGGGCAGTGGCGCCGCGGCGGGCAGCCAGATCTCGGCCGTGGTGCCTTCATCGACGCGGCTCCGCAGGATCAATGCACCGCCGAGTTGCTCGGCGAGGCCGTGCACCATCGATAAGCCGAGTCCGGTGCCCTTGCCGACGCCCTTGGTGGTGAAGAAAGGCTCGACGGCGCGCTTCAGTGTCGCTTCGTCCATGCCCGAGCCGGCATCGGACAATGCGAGGCGGACATAGTGACCCGGTGCCACGGGGCCCTCGCCGACGCCTACCCATATCTCATCCGTGACGATCACGATGGTGCCGGCACCATCCATGGCATCGCGTGCGTTCACGGCGAGGTTGAGCAACGCCGATTCGAGCTGGTTCGGGTCGGCTTCCACGGCAGGAAGGCTTGGCGCGAAGTGCGTCTCCACCGCCACTGTTCCGCCGAGCGTGCGCTGCATGAGTTCCTTCATGCCATCGACGAGCGTGCGCAGGTCGACGCGTTCTTTCTTCAGTTCCTGGCGCCGCGCGAAAGCGAGCATGCGCCGGGTAAGCGTGCTTCCACGTTCGGCGCCGGCCCGGGCGTTATCGAGCAGGCGTAACAGCAGGGGTTCCTGCGGCATGCGCTCGCGGAGCAGTTCGAGGCTGCCCTGCACGGCCATCAGCAGGTTGTTGAAGTCGTGTGCGATGCCACCCGTGAGGTTGCCCAGCGCTTCCATCTTCTGCACCTGGGACAACGCTTGTTCGGCCTTCGCGCGCGCCGCCTGGCTGCGCTCCAGGTCGGCCGTGCGCTCCGCGACCTTCGCTTCCAGTTCCTCGCGAAAACGGCGGAGGCGTTCCTCGGCCAGCACGCGCTCGGTCGTCTCCGACACGATGGCGATCACGCCGGCCGGCTTGCCGCTTTCATCCAGCACGGGGGAATAATCGAGGTTCATCCAGACCGGCTCGGGCTTGCCGTGCCGCACCAGGGTCAGTTCCTGGTCCCTGTAGGCGAGCGTGCCGCCAGCCAGTCCCACACGCATGACGTTGTCGTTGAAGTCGGCCACTTCCGCCCAGCCTTCGCGCACCTCCGAGCCGAGCAACGCCGGATGCCGGTTACCCGCGAAAATCGAGTAGGCATCGTTGTAGATCATGATCCCCTTCTCGCCCCAGAGCAGCACGATCGGCACCGGCGACAGCAGGAGTATCCCGGTCACGGTACGCAGGCTTTGCGGCCAGCTCTCCAACGGGCCAATGCCCGTCCGCGTCCAGTCGAACGCACGGATCAGCGCGCCGGCTTCGCCTCCCTGGTCGAGCCATGAGAGATCGGCGGGATCGCCGGGTGAGGCGGGGGAAACGAGGGTCATCGGCTCCGTTCCGGTGGGGGGACGTGTCGATGTGGAGTTTAGCGAAGGGGAATGTGACGGCAGCCGCAAGATCGCTGAATGGGCCGGGTCACCGCGCTGCCCTTGTACGAGCCTGGTCCAGGCCATGGCAGAGGGTGGTCACCCCGGACAGGATCGAGGGAGAGGGGAGGGCCAGGGTCGGCGCATCGATGGCGAAGACGTTGTCGTGCTTCACGGCGGAAAGGAAGGCCGACGCCTTCCAGTCGTTCAACGATTCTCCCTCTCCGCCACCGCTCAGGATGGCGTCGGGATTGCGCGCCAGTACCGCTTCGCGACCGACCGTGGGGGCGGCCTGGTCGAGGTCGGCGAAGATGTTGTCGCCACCACAGAGGGTAAGAGCGTCGTCGATGATCTGTGCGCGGCCGACGGTCATCAACGGCCGGTCCCATATCTGGAAGAACACCTTCAGACGCTTCTTGCCCGCATTGGCGGTTTTCAGCCGGCGAAGTTCGGCCTCGAAGGCAGCGGCGTTGCGCTCGGCGGTCTCTTCCGTCCCGGCGAGTTTGCCCAGGCGGCGCGTGGTGGACGCCACCTGGTCGAGCCTTGCCGTTTCCGAATAGAACACGGGTATGCCCAGGCGCGTGAGCTTATCGACCTGCGCCGCCGAATTGCCGCTTTTCCACACCACGACGACATCGGGTTTCAGGCCGACGATGCGCTCGAGGTCGATCATGGTGGCGTCGCCGACCACCGGAACGTTTTTCGCTTCGGCCGGATAGTCGCTGAATCGCGAGGTGCCGACGACGTAAGCCCCCGCGCCGGCGGCGAACAGGGCATCGGTGATGTTCGGGGCCAGGCTGACGATGCGGTGGGCGGGAGCGGGCAAGGTCACGTTCCGCCCCGCGTCGTCGACGACGGTGACCGATGCCGTCGCCGTGGCGGTGACGAGGACCAGACCGAAGAAAGTGAGGAGTCGCGTCATCGTGACGATCCGTTGAGGCGTTCGGCGCGGAAGAAAAGCTCGTCGCCGAGCGTGACGCCATGAATGGGATGGTGAAAAGCGGCGCTGAGATGCTCGCTGGTGACGATGTCGTCCTTCAGCCCGGCCAACGCGGCGCCCTTGCCGTCGAGCAGGACGGCATGCGTCGCGTGCTGGAAGGCGAGGTTGATGTCGTGGACGGTATAGATCACGGATTTGCCATGCTCGGCGGCGGCGCGCATCAACTCGTGCAAGGTCTTCATCTGGTGATGCAGGTCGAGCGACGACAATGGTTCATCGAGCAGCATGATGTCCACGTCCTGGGTGAACAGCGTGGCGATGTTCACCCGCTGGCGTTCGCCGCCGGACAACGTCGTGATATCGCGCTCCGCCAGCGCCTCCAGTTCGAAGGTGCGCAATGCGTTCGCCGCGTGGCCGGTGTCCTCGTCGCCCCAGGCCCAGAAGGGCAGGCTGGGGTGGCGGGCCGACATCACGGCTTCCATGACCGTGAGGCTGAAGGCGTCCACGATCGTTTGCGGGAGGAAACCGCGCCGGCGTGCGATCTCGATCGGGCGATACGAGGCGACATCGCGGCCTCCGAGCACCACCCGGCCGCCATCGGGCGCACGCAGGCCCGCCAGCGTGCGCAGCAGGGTGGACTTGCCCGCGCCGTTCGGACCGAGCACGCACCAAACCTGCCCCGGCGCGATACGCATGTCCAGCCTGCCGACGAGCGAGCGTCCACGCATGGATACGGCCAGCGATTCGGCGACCAGTTCGATGCTCATCGCCGCCGCACCAGCAGGAACATGAAGGTGGGCACGCCAATGATCGCCATCACCGCGCCGACGGGAAGCTGGATGGGATCGGCGACGATGCGCGAGATCGTATCGGCCACGACGACGACGATGCCGCCGCAGATCGCGCAGGCCGGCAGCAGTACACGCTGGTCGTTGCCGACGATCCGGCGCAGCGCATGCGGCACCACCAGCCCGACGAAACCGACGGTACCCGCCGTGGTCACGGCCACGGCCGTGGCCAGCGACGCGATGGCGAAGATCGCCGACTTCACCGCGTTCGGCCGGACGCCAAGGGCGCTGGCCGATTCCTCGCCACGCATCAGCAGGTTGAGCTGTCGCCCCAGGGGCGCGATCAGCAGTACGCAAGCGAGCAGCGTCACGACCGGCAGCGGCCAGTTCGCCACGCCACTGAGGTCGCCCATCATCCAGAACAACATGCCGCGCAGGTTCCTGTCCGGCGCGAGCACCAGCATCATGCTGACGATCGCGCCCAGGCCCGAGGCCAGCATCACACCGATCAGGATGAGGTCGGTGGAATCTTCGCGCTGCGCGGCACGCGCACGGGCAAGCAGGTCGCGATGGGCGAGCACGAATACGGCGATGCACGCGAGAAGGGCTCCCGAGGCCGCACCCAGGGCGGTCGCCAACGCACCGGCTCCGGCCAGCATGGCGCCGAGCGCCCCCACGGCGGCGCCACCGGAAAGACCGAGCGTATAGGGGTCGGCCAGGGGATTGCGCACGAGGATCTGCATCAGGCAACCCGAGATGGCCAACAACCCACCTACGCCATAGGCGGCCACCGCGCGCGGAATGCGTAGCTCCCAGACGATGGCGTTCATCGGCGTCTCCGCGGGTGACACCAGCGCCTGCCATGACGCGGCGATGGTGGAATCGCCGCCGCCGATGAGCACCGAACCCAGCAACACGGCCAGCCCGCAGGCGAGCAGCGCCAACCAGAGCCGGAGGGCGGAGAAGAAGGTGGTCGTGCGGGGCGCCGTGGACTCACGCATCGGGCCGCTCCTCCGTATCCGCTACGCCCGGGCCGGGCCATGCGATGCGGTAACGCGTGCTGCGGCCTCCGCCGGGCAGGCGCACGATCATTCCCTTGTCGAGCAGGTCGCCCAGGTGACGCGTCGCGGTGGCCTTGGAGACTTTGGCGACGGCCTGGTATTGCGACGCGCTGATGCCTTGCGGGAATCCACGGTCCCCTCCATCGAGCAGGCGATTGAGCACCTTCACCTGTTCCGCCGAAAGCTCGTGTGTACGGTGTTCCCGCCAGAAGCGGGTCTTGCCCATCACGCGGCCGATGTGCGCCAGCGCCTGTTCGAGGCTTCGCAGCAACGTCCGCAGGAACCATTCGAGCCAGGGCGTGATGTCCAGGCCAGCGCGCTGGCTTGCTTCCAGCACGTCGTAGTAGCCCACGCGATCGTCGAGGATGCTGGTGGCCATCGCGTAGAAGCGGATGGCCTGGTGCTCCGCCTGGGCAAGCGCGAGGTCCGTGAGCGCGCGGGTCATTCGGCCGTTGCCGTCGTCGAAGGGGTGCAGCGTCACGAACCAGAAGTGGGTGATGCCGGCCCGGAGCAAGGGATCGAGCGCGGGGTTCCCGCGACTGGCGGAAAACCAGTCGAGGAAGGCATCGACCTGATTTTCGAGTCCGCGCCTGGGCGGCGCCTGGAAATGGATACGAGGTTTGTCCGTCCGGCCGCCGGAAACCACCTGCATCGGTTCGTCGCCACGCAACGCTCCGATGCGAGTGCGCAGGGGCGGGACGTTTCCATCCGCGGGAAAGAGCAGGGTGTGCCAGTGCAGCAGGCGAGGGAGATCGAGGCGCGCGCGGTAGTTCCTCGTGGCGTCCAGCATGAGTTCGGCCAGGCCCTCGCTGCGCGCACTCCGCCGGCTGGGGGCCTCGTCCTCCAGGCCGAGGCGGCGCGCCAGCGACGAACGGACCGACCCGGCATCGAGAACCTCTCCCTCGATGGCCGATGAGGCCACGACGTTCTGCAGCAAGGCATCGAGTTCGCTTCGGGCTCCCAGGTCGGCATCCACGGCGCCGGCGGCGCCCATCAGCCGGCCCTGGGCAAGTTGGCAGGCGCGCAGGAGTGGCGCGATGGCCTCGTCACGCCAGCGGAACGCCGGCCACTCGGAGTGCTGCCAGATCCAGGTGAGGTCGTTCATGCCGCCGTCGTGAGCCGATGAGGCGAGCCATTCGGCTCATTTCGTGAGCCGAATATACCCTCTATTGGGCTCACCACCAACGGTCACCCCGCTGGGAAGCGGATCTCCGCCGCCGCTTTCACCCGCGCGCGCGGGCCGAAGCTCGCGATATTGCTGAGCGTGCGGTTGTGGTGGGCAATGATCTGGGCCGCGGTAAGCACGCCGTTATCGAGGGTCGAGTGCGCATCCCCCGCGAGGGTGACGGGAAAACCCAGGGCCAGGGCCCGCCGGACCGTCGTGTCGACGCAGAAATCCGTCTGCAGTCCGCAGACGACGAGGTCTTTCACTTCCAGCCGCTCCAGTATCTCGTTCAGCTCCGTCTGGTGGAAGGCGTCCGGCGTGGCCTTGCGCACGCGGATATCGCCATCGGCCGCCGCGAGCCCCCGGGCCAGCTGCCATCCGTCGCCACCCAGGACCAGTGAGCCTTCGTCCTCTTCATGCTGGATGAAGATCACGTGGGCGCCGCCAATCTTCGCGTTGGCGATCAGCACGTTGACGCGTTTGAGCACGTCCTTGATGTCGAACGCTTCTTCCTCGCCGGAACAGAGCGCTTGCTGCATGTCGATGACGAGCAGGGCCGTGGTCATGTGTGCGCTTCATCCGTCTTTCGAAGATGCCGCACAGTCTGCACCTATATCCGCTTCAGCGGAACGACGCGTAACATTCGGGTCTTCATTTGATGGAGCATCACCCGTGCCCTACCAAGCCGCATCGAATCGTTACGACAACCTCATGCCTTATCGCCGTTGCGGGCGGAGTGGCATCGACCTCCCCGCCATCTCGCTGGGCCTGTGGCAGAACTTCGGTGGCGCCGACGTCTTCGAGACCGGCCGCGCCATCCTGCGCCGCGCGTTCGACCGAGGCGTGACCCATTTCGACCTCGCGAACAATTACGGCCCGCCGTACGGGTCGGCCGAAGAGAATTTCGGCCGGGTGATGGCGAGCGACTTCGCACCCTACCGCGACGAAATGATCATCTCCACCAAGGCCGGCTGGGACATGTGGCCGGGCCCCTATGGCGGCATCGGTGGCAGCCGGAAGTACCTCGTCGCCAGCCTCGACCAGTCGCTCAAGCGCATGGGGCTGGACTATGTCGACATCTTCTATTCGCATCGCGTCGATCCCACCACGCCCCTGGAAGAGACGATGGGCGCGCTGGCGCACCTGCACCGCCAGGGCAAGGCGCTGTACGTCGGCATCTCCAGTTACTCGCCCGAGCTCACGCGCAAGGCGGCCGCCATCCTGGCCGAGGAGCGCGTGCCGCTGTTCATCCACCAGCCCAACTATTCGATGTTCAACCGCTGGATCGAAGGCGGCCTGCTCGACACGCTGGATGAACTCGGCACCGGATGCATCGCCTTTTCGCCCCTGGCCCAGGGCCTGCTGACGTCGAAATACCTGAAGGGCATTCCCGCCGATGCGCGCGCCACCCGCGAGGGCTCGCTCGGCAAGGACCAGCTCAGCGAGGCGAACCTCGAGCGCATCCGCGCCCTCAACGCCATCGCCGAGCGCCGGGGCCAGACCCTCGCCCAGATGGCGATCGCCTGGTCGTTGCGCGACCCGCGCGTCACTTCCTCGCTGATCGGCGCGCGCACGGTGGAGCAACTCGACAATTCCCTCGACGCCGTGAAGGGCCTGGATTTCACGGCCGGGGAATTGGCAGAGATCGACGAATATGCGACCGATGGCGGAACGGATCTCTGGCGCGAGTCGGCGAAGCTCTGAGTCCCCCCATGAATCGCGTTCCTGGCATTCCATGGCGCACGGATTGGCGTAATCTTCCCTACACCGCACGCCGTGCGACCACGATCTCAACCAAGGAGGCGATATGAGCAAGGGTATGGATTCGAAGAAGAGCGACAAGAAGAAGCCGGCCAAGACGATGAAGGAAAAGAAGGCCGCCAAGGACGAGAAGAAAAAGAACCTCCGGTAGCTTCCCGGGCCGTCATGGCCCGGGTTGGTCGTCTCGTGTCCGAGAGGGCTTCTGGTGGGAGCCGACCTTGTCGGCGATCCCGCGGCAGCGGGCCAGATTATGGCGAGCACCCTTCGCCGGCAGAGCCGGCTCCCACAGAGAGCAGGGGCAGAGCCGGCTCCCACAGGGAGCGGGGGCTCTACGGCAAGCACCCATCGCCGACAAGATCGGCTCCCACCAGGCGCTCTTTCGAGTGCCACCTTGTCCGAAAGTGCTGTTTATTCGTCATGTGATTGCTGGGCCCTCGTCCATACACCGTAGATAGGTTGCAGCCGCTTCGGCGCGCCCACCTTTCACCTTGTATCGGAGCACAGCATGAAACTGACGGGTAACACGATTTTCATCACCGGCGCGACATCCGGCATCGGCCGGGGCCTTGCCGAAGCATTCCACAGGCTCGGCAACCAGGTCATCATCAGCGGGCGGCGCAAGGAGCTCCTCGAGGAAGTGACGATGGCCAATCCCGGCATGCAGGCGATCGAACTCGACATCGCCGACCCGGCAAGCATCAAGTCCGTCGCCGACTGGCTCAAGAACGCACACCCGAGCCTCAATGTGCTCATCAACAACGCCGGCCTGATGCCGTTCGACGATCCGTCCGGCGTGATGGACGACGAGCAGATGCAGAAGATCATCGTCACGAACTTCTTCGGCCCCATCCGCATGACTTCAGCGCTCATCGACGTGCTGAAGGCCCAGCCGTCGTCGACGGTCATCCACAACACGTCGGTCGTGTCGTTCATGCCCCTGGCCACCAACTCCGTGTATTCGGCCGGCAAGGCCGCACTGCATTCGTTCACCCAGACCCAGCGCTTCGCCCTCCGCAAGACGTCGGTCGAGGTCATCGAGATCGCCCCGCCCTGGGTCAACACCGACCTCATCTACAAGAGCGGTGATCCCCGTGCCATGCCGCTGGATGACTATGTCAACGACACGATGCGCCAGCTCGGCACCGACGAGCAGGAAATCATCGTCGACGCCATCCGTGACCTGCGCGACAACCCCGGTACCGGGGAGTACAAGCTCATCGCCGAGTTCAACGAGTACCTCGCCGAGCATCCCATTCCCGTGGAATCCCAACCCTCGCTTACCGAGGGAGTCGTCGCATGAGCACGTTCGTCGACGACATCCTCGACGCCCACGGCGGCCTCGACCGCTGGCGTCGATTTACCACGGTCCACGCGAAGCTGCTTCAAGGCGGTGCGCTATGGGGTCTCAAGGGCAAGGCAGGCGTTCTCGATGACACGGCTGTTACGGTATCGACGGATCGCCAGTGGGCATCCCATGCGCCATTCGGCACGAGAGCGGCCCGTTCGGACTTTACGAGCCAACGTATCGCGCTGCTGGATGCCTCGGGGACGGTCATGGAAGCGATGGACCGTCCGCGCGCCTCATTCGAAGGGCACTCCCTGGAGTCACCCTGGAACGACATCCAACTCGCCTTCTTCGCGGGCTGCGCGATGTGGACGTATCTCAATACGCCATTCCTTCTGGCATGGGAGGGCGTGCACGCCGAGGACGGCGGCACCTGGGAGGAGAACGGCGAGACATGGCAGAAAGTGAATGTGCGCTACCCGGACTCGCTCGAAGTCTTCAGCAAGGCGCAGGCGATCTACGTGGGGCCGGACAAACTGGTGCGACGTCTCGACTACGATGTGGAGATCGCGGGAAACACGCCCGGCGCGCACTACGTCGACGGCTACATCGATGTATCGGGCATCCGTATCCCGACCCGGCGACGCATCTACCCGCGCCTCGCCGATGGGACGTCATCGGGCGAACCGCTGGTCGTTTCCATCGAGCTCAGCGACATCGTCCTGCGCTGATCCTCGTTCAAGTCATCCGAGAAGCACGGGGGAGGGAGACCAGGAAACGTGTGGACCAGCCCATTGGTGCGTGATCGAGGCGGATTTCGCCACCATGTGCATCAAGGATCGACCGGCAGATCGCCAGGCCGAGCCCCATCCCGTGATCCTTGGTCGTAAAAAAGCTATCGAACAGGCGGCCGAGGTTCTCGGCCGCGATGCCCGGGCCCGTGTCATCGACATAGACGCGCACGTGCAACTCGTCATCTTCCATCGAGACACGTAAACGACGAAGCCTTGCCGACATCTGGTGCATCGCTTGCGATGCATTCAGCGCCAGGTTCACGATCACCTGCTGAATCTGGATGTGATCCGCCTGCACGGTGGGAAGACCCGGCAAGGTCGTCGCCTCGACCTCGACCTGGTTTCTGTCGAGCTCCCCGTGCACGAATGAAAGTGCGTCGTTTACGACCTCGTTCAGGTCAACCTCGCAGAAGGTCGTCTGTTCACGGCAGGCCATCTTCCGGATGCGTGAAAGAACACTTGCTGCACGCTGCGCCTGGGCGGCTACACGCTCCGCGATGGCACGCAACTCGTCGTGATCCGGGTCGGGATGCGAGAGCCATCGCAGGGCGGAATGCGAATCCAGTGCAATGGCGGAAAGCGGCTGGCTCACCTCATGCGCGATCGAGGCTACGAGTTCGCCTAGAGTGGCGATACGTCCCGCATGCGCGAGGTCGGCCTGCGTTTGGGCAAGGACCGCCAGCGGGACGGTACGAGGCTTCTGCATGGGGTGTTCTTGTACATTTTCGTCTGTCCTCCGAGACTAGCCCTCAAGGGCCGGTTCAGAAGGACGAAATAGCCACCAATCCGGACATCCGGCTGGATGTCGGATAAAAGCCGCCCCATTTGGCTGGCTGGTTTGACGTGAGTCTTTTGCTACGGAGGAGCCGAGCGTGCGGCACGTAGGCTTGATTGTTTATCCCGACTTCCAGGTCCTTTGCTTCGCTGCCCTTTCCGTATTCGAGGTGGCCAACAAGGAGGCCGGAAAGCGTCTGTATGACCTGCAGGTCCTCGGCAGCGGAGGCGCGTCGGTGCGTGGCTCCTTTGGGCAGGAAGTGACCTGCATGCCTTTGGTGGACGACGGTTTCGATACGCTGCTTCTGGGTGTCGGGATGGACATACCGCCGCATGACCGCCGTGTCTCGGAGTTCCTGACGGAGACGAGCGCTCGCACCCGCCGCATCGCGTCCATTTGCCTGGGCAGTTTCGTACTCGGCGACGCGGGGCTGCTGGATGGCCGCAAGGCGACCACTCACTGGAACTACGGGGACCAGATGCGGGAGCGTTACCCCCGATGCGAGGTGGACCTCGATCGGATCTTCGTTCGCAGTGGTCGCATCTGGTCTTCAGCCGGAATGGCCGCGGGCGTGGACCTCGCCCTGGGGCTCGTCGAGGAGGACCATGGTCGCGAACTGGCCGCCATGATCGCGAAAGGCATGGTGCTGCCCCACCGCCGGGCAGGCGGGCAATCCCAGCATTCGGCGCTGCTGGAGCTGGATGCTCAGAGCGACCGCATCCAAGCCACCCTCGCCTATGCCCGGCGCAACCTGAGGAACCCACTGACGATCGCCGAGCTCGCGGGAGTCGCGTGCATGAGTCCTCGACATTTCTCCCGCGCGTTCCGGGCGGAGACGGGGCGATCGCCGGCTCAGGCCATAGCGCAGTTGCGCCTTGAACAGGCACGGATACTCGTCGAACAGGGGAGCCAGACACTTGAAAGCATTGCCCGGGAGACCGGGTTCGGCGACAGCGAGCGGATGCGCCGTGCTTTCCTTCGCTGGATCGGGGTCATTCCTGCCGATCTTCGGCGCCACGCGCGAACCGGCCGCAGGATCGACTTAGGCGCCTGACCGTTGGCCCGGGTGCGATACGTACTTGCCGCTCACGCCGAGAAACACCATGGTGACGATGCTGCCTACCGACGCCAGCAGCATGTCCTGCTGGGCATCCCACACATCGCCTTGCGTGCCCAGGTATTCCTGCCCGATGCCATCGCCGAACGCGGTGGCTGCGGCCCATTCGATCAGTTCATAGATCAGGGCGTGGGACATGATGAAGGTGACCGGAAGAATCCAGCGCCAGATGCCCTGCGGCGGTGCCCGTCGCGCGAAGAGTTCGACGGCGGCGGGCGTGACCAGCAGCCCATAGGAAAAATGGACGAGCCGGTCGAAGTGGTTGCGGGTCAGGCCGAGCAGGCCGTTCAAAGTGACGCCGAAGACGCTGGCGAACCACTCGTCGTAGGGAACGTTCGAATACGTGTAGTGGGCGCCGATCTCGTGCAGGGCCAGGAACACGAAAAGTGACACGCAGGCGGTGTTGGAGAAATGCAGCCGGCGGTAGCCCACGACCAGCAGCGGCAAGGCCACCGCGACGACGGCGTTCTCGAGCAGCCAGTTCGTCCAGATGGCCGGCCTGAAAGCCGAAATCGCGATAACGAGGATCGAGCCCGCCAGCAGGGCGGATGGGACGCGGCCGCGGTTCATGGCGTGCAAATCAGCTTCCCCATCCGAGGTATCCATGACGTCGTCGCGTGGGATCTACGATATCCGAGGCAAGAGGTGAAATAAAAGAGTAAAATCAGCCTCTTTTGACCAGCAGAACCGTGCAATCTTCCCAACGGACGATGGTCCGGGGACCGACGTTCATCCGCCTGCTTGCCCGGCTCACGGACGTCGAGACCCCGCCATCCAGCCAATCGCTGTCGGACCGATTGAGCCAATGGCTCGAATGGACCCACGCCATCGCGCTCTCCACGGCCCTCGACGGCACGCCGTCGGCGCCGGCCGAGGATGTGCCGACTTTTGGCAGTGCGCAGGAGGAGGAATACGCCCGGGCCAGGGCGTCCCTGGTGAATGCCATCGCGGGAGCGCGCGAACTGGCTCCCTCCGGCGATCGCGGGGCCGGGCGGGGCGTCGGAGTGGACGAGACGGCCGATTACGCGCCGTTCCGCCAGCGCTACCTCGCCCTGCAAAGGTCGATGCAGGCCACGACAGGCCAGCTGCGTGGCCGCCTGCGGGACATGCTCGCGGCGACATCGCCCGCGCTGGCCCGGCTGGCGGAGGTCGATGCGGTGATGGAACTCGCGTTGAGCCCGCGCGAGCAAAAATTGCTCGGTGCCGTGCCCGCCGTGCTCGGGGGGCACTTCGATCGCCTCCGCCAGCGGGAGCAGGGGGCGGACGCATGGATGGACGTATTCCGAAAGGACATGCGGAGCGTCTTGCTCGCCGAACTGGATGTTCGTTTTCAACCGGTCGACGGCCTGCTTGCAGCGCTGCGCGCCAGCTAACTGGGTAGTCATGTTCAGAAATCTTCTTTACTTCGCCGTGTTCCTCATCGGCCTCGCGGCCATCGGCTGGATCGGCATCGGCTATGTCGGCTCGAACCCGCTGGGCGCGGCGGTCGCCGGGCTGATCGGTGCCTGTTACCTCGTCGGTGCGCTCGAATTGCACCGTTATCGCCAGGCCACGCGGTCGCTGGGGCTGGCGGTGGCCGACCTGTCCGCGCCGCCGCCGAGCCTGGCGGCCTGGCTGGAGCCCTTGCACGCGAGCCTGCGGAACGCGGTGCGCCTGCGCATCGAAGGCGCGCGTGCGGCCATGCCCGCGCCGGCATTGACGCCTTACCTGGTGGGCTTGCTTGTCTTGCTGGGCATGCTCGGCACGCTGCTGGGCATGATGGCGACGCTGAGGGGAACCGGCATCGCGCTGGAAAGCGCGACGGACCTGCAGGCGATCCGTGGTTCGCTCGCCGCGCCGGTGAAGGGCCTGGGCTTCGCCTTCGGCACGTCGATCGCGGGCGTGGCCAGTTCCGCGATGCTCGGGCTGCTCTCGGCCTTGTGCCGGCGTGAGCGGCTCGAGACGGTGCAGCTGCTGGATGTGAAGATCGCCACGACCCTGCGCGTCCACTCCCAGGCGCACCAGCGTGAAGAGGCCTTCAGGCTCCTGCAGCAGCAGGCCGAGTCGATGCCTGCCCTGGTCGACCGCCTGCAGGCGATGATGGCGGCTATCGAAAAGAACAGTCTCGCCGCCAGCGACCGCCAACTCGCGAACCAGGAGGCATTCCACGCCTCGACCGACGCGATGTACACGCGCCTCGCGTCATCGGTCGAGGCATCGCTCAAGGACAGTGTCTCCGAAAGCGCGCGTGCGGCGAGCGCGACGCTCCAGCCGGTCATCGACGCCACCATGGCCGGGCTCGCGCGTGAAGCGGCATCGCTGCACGACACCGTGACGAAGGCCGTGCAACGGCATCTCGACGGTCTTACGGAAGGCTTCCAGGGATCCACCGCGATGATCGCCAACCTCTGGAACGATGCCCTGGCGGAGCAACGCCGTACGAACGAGGCCGTGGCGAACGATCTGCGCGGCTCGCTGGAAGCGTTCACCCAGACCTTCGACGAGCGTTCGACGAACCTCGTGGAAACGGTTTCGACGCGTTTCGAGGCCGCTTCGCATGGGGCGGCCGCGGTGTTCGAACAGCATGCCACGTCCCTCGTCGAAACCGTCCGCCAGTCCCATACGGGCCTGCAGGACGTCCTGGCATCGCGCGACGAAGAACGACTCACATTGTGGGCCGACACGCTCGCCCGCACCGCCAGCGACATCACGGCACAGACCAAGGCGGACGCCAGCGCGACCATCGCTGAGATATCCCGTCTGGTCGAAGCCGCGTCCGAGGCGCCGAAAGTCGCCGCCGAAGTCGTTGCCGAGTTGCGGCAGAAACTTTCCGACAGCATGGTGCGCGACACGGCGATGCTCGACGAGCGCAGCCGTTTGCTGGCGACACTGGAAACCCTGCTCGATGCCGTGAACCACGCGTCGACCGAACAACGTGCCGCCGTCGACGCGCTGGTGGCTACGTCGGCCGACCTGCTGGAACGTGTCGGTACGCGATTCACCGACCAGATCGAGGCCGAGACCGGCAAGCTGGCCTCCGTCGCCGCACAGGTCACCGGCAGTGCCGTCGAGGTGGCGAGCCTGGGTGAAGCGTTCGGCGCGGGTGTCCAGTTGTTCGGCCAGTCGAACGAAGCCTTGATGGAACGCCTGGAGCAGGTCGCCACCGCGCTCGACAATTCCCTCGTTCGCAGCGATGAGCAACTGGCGTATTACGTGGCGCAGGCAAGGGAAGTGGTCGATCTCAGCGTGCTGTCGCAAAAGCAGATCCTGGATGACATGCAGCGCCTCGCCGCGCAGCGCATGCCGGCCATGGACGAAACGGCATGAGCGACGACGTCGAGTTCGAATCCGAGTCGGCCGCACCGATCTGGGCTGCGTTCGGCGACCTGATGTCGGTGCTGCTGGGTGCCTTCGTGTTGATCCTCGTCGGCGTCATCGGCATGCAGCTGCAACTCTCGAACCGCCTGGATGAAGAGGTCAAGCAACGGCAGGCCGAGGCGCAGCGCCGCATGACGCTCGAACAGGCCCTGGCGGTGCCGCTCGCGGCGGGTCGCGTGACCCTCGTCGACGGGCGCATCGGCATTCGCGGCAGCGTGTTGTTCGCGCTGAACTCCGACCAGCTCCAGCCCGAAGGGCGCGAGCTCCTGAAGAGCCTTGCGGCGCCGCTCACCCAATACCTCGCCTCGCGAAACGAGGTCCTCATGGTCAGTGGTTTCACCGACGACCAGCCGGTGCGCGACAGCAATCGCCACTTCGCCGACAACTGGGAACTGTCCGCGCAACGTGCGCTTACGGTGACGCGTGCGCTGATCGCCGAGGGCGTTCCCGCGCCGTCCGTGTTCGCCGCGGCGTTCGGCTCCGAACAACCCGTGAGCCCGAACGCCACCGACGAAGGCCGCGCGAAAAACCGGCGCGTGGAGATCGCACCGATTCCGAAACCGTCGACAGCCACCGTGGCGTCCCATGGACCGTAGCGTGTCGCGTGCTCGCGGTCCGCTGGGGCGGTTGGTGGACGAGTTCGCCCGCGACCCTGCATCCCACGCCTATCCCGAGCTTCCCGCCCTCGACGAATTCCGGGCTATCTGGTCCGGCCTGCGTGCGGAGAGCCAGCTGCGGCAGACGCTCGACTACGTGCCCCGGAACGCGGGCCCGCTCAATTCGAATGCGCTCGTGCACCGGTCGATCGAGCTCATGCGCGAGTTGTCGCCGGGATACCTGAGGCAGTTCCTTTCCTATGTCGACGACTTGGCGTGGATCGAGCGGGTGACGGCCGGTGGTCCTTCGGGGGAGAAGGATGTCCCCCAGGCGGCGAGCATCGGCAAGCGACCAAAGGGCAAGCGCGTCCGGCGATAGTCCCGGAATCAATTTGAAAATGGATGTCGATCCGGGATATCCCCGTTCGTCGTAGGCAATGAGGACTTCACCTCGCCACGAGAATTTCCCATGACCGGCACCGTTCGCTTGCACCGCGTATTCACCACCCCGCCCGAGCGCATCTACCGCGCCTTCCTCGACGCCGCCGCCACGTCCAAGTGGCTGCCCCCCGATGGCTTCACCTGCACCGTGCACGAACTGGATGCGCGGGTGGGCGGTAAGTATCGGATGACGTTCACGAATTTCTCCACCGGCAACGGCCACAGCTTCGGCGGCACCTATCTGGAACTGGTGCCGAACGAGCGTATCGTCCACGACGACCGTTTCGACGATCCCAACCTGCCCGGTAGCATGGTCACGACGATCAGCCTGCGCGCCGTGTCCTGTGGGACCGACGTGCAGATCGTCCAGGAGGGGATTCCCGACATGATTCCGGTCGAGCAGTGCTATCTCGGCTGGCAGGAGTCGCTGACCTTGCTCGAGCGGCTGGTCGAAGTGGCGATACCGGACTGACCCAAAGGACACGCACGATGAGCATTGTCATTACCGCGTTCGAACGCTCGCCCGATGGCGGCCTGGGCCTGGCGCGCGACACGCGTGTTCGCTGGGCGCTGGAGGAAGTGGGCCAACCGTACGAGGTTCGCCTCGTGTCCTTCGGGGCGATGAAGGAGCCCGCGCACCTGGGCCTCCATCCCTTCGGCCAGATTCCCACCTATGAGGAAGGGGAGCTGGTGCTGTTCGAGAGCGGCGCGATCATCTTCCACCTCGCCGACCGCCACGCGGGCTTGTTGCCGGAGGACGCCAATGCCCGGGCCCGTGCGATCACCTGGATGTTCGCCGCGATCAACACCGTGGAGCCACCGATCCTGGAACTGGTGACCGCCAGGTTCGTGGAGGGCGACAAGCCCTGGACCCAGGAGCGCATGCCCCTGATCGCGGATCGCATCCGCGGGCGGCTGGACCGGCTTGTCGCCCGCCTGGGCGACGCCGAGTGGCTCGACGGTGAGTTCAGCGCCGGCGACCTGATGATGGTATCGGTGCTGCTCAGGCTGAGGCCATCGGGCATCCTGGCGGAATTTCCGAGCCTTGCCGCCTATGTCGCCCGCGGCGAAGCGCGGCCGGCGTACCAGCGGGCGTTCGCTGCCCAGTTGGCGATCAATGCCGCGCCGGCCAGCGTGCCCTGAGCCAAGCTTCATCCCGCCGGGAGCCATCGAAACATGGAAGCCAAGTAATATGGCTCCATGTCTCGATGTGAAAGCCAGGAAGCTTCGTGGTCCTAGTGAACGGACAGCCGGATTCCCATCGGACGGCCGCCGTCTTCATCGCCTTGATCTCGCTGCTCAGCGTGGCAGCCTTGTATGCGCCGCGTTTCGTGCGGCCGACCGTGGCGGCTCAGGCCGCTTCGCCTGTGAGGCCCATCATGCCGGCGGTCGAGGTCTGGCTGAGCACCGCCGACCACCGCCTCAAGCTGGCGCCGCAACCCGATATCGACACGAGACCCCACGACGCCTCGCCCGCCGACATCGTCATCGACGTCGGCACTCGGTACCAGACCATGACGGGCTTTGGCGCGGCCATGACCGACTCGTCGGCTTGGCTTCTCCAGAACACGTTGAACGCCCTGCAACGCCGCGCGTTGTTGCGCGAGTTGTATGGTCCGCCGCCGAACCTCAACCTCAACATGATGCGCCTGATCGTCGGCGCCTCGGACTTCTCGCTGAGGCTGTATACGCTGGACGATATTCCCTTCGGCCAGACCGACCCGCAGTTGGAGCACTTCAACGTCGCGCCAAACCTCCAGGACGTGATACCGGTGGTGCGAGAAGTGCTCTCCATCCACCCGGAAATGCTGATCGTCGCTTCGCCATGGAGCGCTCCGGCTTGGATGAAGACCAATGAGAACCTGATCGGTGGGGAACTGCTGGAACAGTACGAGAGCACGTACGCGGACTATCTCGTCAAATATCTCGATGCCTACCGCAGCCACGGTATACCCATATTCGCCCTGACCTTGCAGAACGAGCCCGCTTATTCACCCATCAGCTATCCCGGCATGGTCATGGGCGCGGAGACGCGTGCACGGATCATCGCCAAGTACCTAGGGCCGAGGCTGGAACGGCGGAAGCCGAGAACGGCCATCCTGGACTGGGATCACAACTGGAGCCATCCCGAGCAACCGTTGGCCGTGCTGGCCAACGCGGATGCCGCACGCTATGTCGATGGCGTGGCCTGGCATTGCTATGAAGGCAGCCAGCATGAGCAAGGTCGCGTGCATCGCCAGTATCCCGACAAGGATGCGTATATCACCGAGTGTTCGGGTGGCGACTGGCCGTTGAACATGAACGGCGAACTGCTCTGGTTCACCCGCAACCTGCTGGTCACGGGAACCCGCCAATGGGCGCGTGGCGTCATCTATTGGAACCTGGCGCTGGACGAGAACCACGGCCCCCATTTCGGCGGATGCCTGGCTTGCAAGGGCGTGGTCACGATCGACTCGCAGACCGGGGCGGTGACTCGCAACGACGAGTACTACGCCCTGGCGCACTTCAGCCAGTTCGTCCTGCCGGGCGCCACGCGAGTGAAGTCCAACGATACCGATGCCGACAAGGGCATCGCCAACGTGGCCTTCCAGAACGACTTCGATGGATCGATGGTTCTCGTGATGGTGAACATCAATACCGCGGCGCGTCCTGTTTCGGTGACGGATGGCCGGTTCCGCTTCGAGTACACGATGCCGCCGGAAAGCGTGGCTACCTTCGTATGGAATCCGGATCTGCCGGGGGCGCTGGTGCGACGGGCCCTGCGGTGGCTGGGCAACGTGCGCCCTTTGCCGTAGGCGAGGTCGGCGCGCTTAAACCTTCGTGATGCATATGGCATCCAAGCCGTGGTCGCCGGACCGGGGAGGTGTCGATGAACGTTTTTCCAGGATCGCGAAAGCGAGCCCGCCGATGCTGTCCATGGCGGGTCGCGCTGTGGCTGATCGCCTTGCCGATGACCTTTCCGGCATGGGCGGACTGCGGTGGCTGCGCCGCCATCGCCCAGCGTTTCGTTGCCGAGGAAGGCTTCAATGGCGTGGTGCTGGTAGGCCACGGTTCGCACATCGACTACTCCGCCAGCTTCGGTGTGGCGGATGCCGCCACGGGTCGCGCCTTGACTGCCGACACACCGTTCGAGTCCGGCTCGATCTCGAAGTGGATCGCCGCGATCGTGGTCATGCGATTGGTCCAACAGGGGCAGCTCGCGTTGGACGAGCCGATCTCCACTTATCTCCCGGACTATCGGCCCGACAACGGCGCGAAGCTGACCCTGCGCAACTTGATGACCCATGCCAGCGGGCTTCCCAACGACATCGACGACGCCATCAAGCGCGACCCGGCCACGCGGTCCGTGTCGATCGACCAGGCAGAGGCCGTGCGCCGCTTCGCAAGCGGTGATTTGCGTTTCGAGCCTGGGACGGAATGGGACTACTCGCATTCCAACTGGCTACTGGTCAAGTCGGTCATCGAGCGGGTCACGGGACGAGATTATGCTTCGCTAGTCGATGGGTACATCGTCCGGCCGCTTGCCATGCGCCATAGTGGAACCTTCACGGGAAGCTCGCTGGTGGTACCGGGCATGGCTCACGGTTACCGGAAACTGATTCCCCAGGCGGAACCGCTCGACAAGCCATCGCCGAACTTCATGATGCTCGCTGGTGGCTTCTACGCCAGCGCTCACGACTTCTTCGCCTTGGTGGACGGTCTTTTCTCAGGCAGGGTGTTGTCGCCCGAGTCCACGCGTATCTTGATGACCGTCGAACGCCCTGCCCAGCACTACGCCTTGGGTGGACGTACCAAGACGTTGCCCTTTGGCGGCAAGGATCATCCCGTCGCATGGGAATACGGATCCAACGGCGCCTACCGGGTGCTCGTATGGCGCACGCTCGACGATGGCCACACCGTTATCCTGATGAATAACACCAGTTTCGATCACATGAAGATCGGAGGGCTGGGCACGGCGCTCATGGATGCGAGCTATCGTTAGACGGCTCTCGCCGATTTGTTGGTCGATGAAGTTGACGCTCATGCTGGGGCAGAATGTTTGGCAACTCGATGTCGTGGATCAACCAAAATAAAGTAGCCCGACCGCAAGCAGGGCACACTGAAAAAAGAAATACGTTATGACTCTGATCAGGAGGATCGAGCCATCCTTTCGGCAAAACTTATAAAGGATGAAAGTATTGGCAAGAAGCCATGCTACAAAGGACACATAATAAGCTGCTGTTCCAGAACCAAAGAATACCTGGGAGAAAATTCTCCCCACGAGGTACATGGGTACCAGCAGAGAATAAAAGACTACCTTATCGAAGGTCATATCAAAGCTTGCCTTACTTGGGCTCGGTTGAAGGGTGCCGCAATGAACTCACGGGCGCCTCATCCCTACAGTTGCCGTCATCGTCGCAACCACCCAGATCATCTATATGAGTCACGGCCTCGAACGCAGCACCCATAGGGGTGACCTTCAGGACGCCGGTCTTCGTAATCTTAAGTGCCTTGTAGGACAAGGTTTTGACGATCTGATTAGACGCAGCATCATCAATTTTCCCAAAGATGAGCAATGGCGCACGCCATTGTGACGTCGCGCAGGGGCGACTTCTTCCAAGCACTCATCAATGTCCCCTGTAGAAAGTCAATTTTCAGCGGGATGGAGATCGTGAGATCAATGGCCATCCGAGTACATCCTGCCGCAAAGTTATACGATGTGCCTGCGGTACAACGCAAACGATCACACGCCGATTATCAGCTGCTCAACAAATGACTACCTATGTGGGTTCAAGGACCGGATATGAGATTTCTGCCGAAGGCCCACGTATTAGTGCTCGCAGTCATGGTGTCTGTGATCACCCTGGCCGCCGTATCCCGGGCGTCGGCAGGTGAGTTCCCGACGCATTCGGCAGCTTCCCCGTTATTCGGCACCTGGTCGCTCGATACGTCGCGCCTACCCATGCCGACCGATCAGCGCCCGAAGAGCGTCACGTTTACGTTCGCCGATGCGGGCGGCGACAAATGGGTCACTCACGTCGACATCGTCTACACGCCTGGCGTGGAGGTTCATTCCGTTTCCACGGCTACGCTGGACGGGACTTACGCGGTCATCGAGAACAGTCCGGAAGCCGACCATGTCGCAGTGGAGCGACCCGCACCCAACGTCCTGGTCATGGCGTTGCAGAAAGAAGGCGTTCTCGTCTCGACGCGAATCTATACCGTGTTGCCGGACGGACGTAACCTCGTCGAGACGGTGGTTTATCCAGGAACCAACCGCACGCCCGTCATGCGTGCCAACTACTTCACGCGTATCCGCTGACTCAGCCGTTCATGATGCGGGCGAACAGCGCCTGGTGCAGCCATCGTGGCGTCGCCCACACCATCGCCACGGCGGCCTTGTTGTTGAAGCCCGGGACGACACTGATGCGGCCCGCATCGAGCGCGCGGATTCCGACCCGTACCACGGGTTCGGGCTTCATCATCAGCAGCTTGAGTCCTAGCGTGATTTTCTGCTTCGCGGCCTGGGCAAAGCCGGTGTCGGATATGCCGGGGCATAGCGTCGTGACGGTCACGCCGTCACGCTTGAACTCGCGGTGCAGCGCCTCGCCCAGACGAAGCACATAAGCCTTGGCTGCACCATAGACGGCCATGTCTTTCACGCCGAAGTAAGCCAGCAAGCTGGCGACGAGCAGGATCTTTCCATGGCCTTGCTTGCGCATGTCGTCACCGAAGAGCCGTGTCATGAGTGTCAGGCTCGCGATGTCCAACTGCACCATGTCCAGGATGCTTTGCCGCGACGAGTCGAGGAAGGAGCCCTGCAAGCCATGCCCCGCGTTGTTGATCAGGATTTCGATCGCGATTCCGCGCTCGCGAAGATTCGAGTGCAGCCCGTTGACGGCTGCCAAGTCCGACAGATCGACCTGTTCCGTGATGACCTCCACTCCGTATGTCTGGCGAAGCGTCGCAGCCAAGGCTTGCAGCCGATCGAGACGACGTGCGGCCAGGACCAGCGAATGGCCCTGGACAGCGTACTGCTTGGCGAATTCTTCGCCAAAACCACTGGATGCCCCCGTTATGAGGACCCACGTACCGGCGTTGGTAGCCATGATGCTTGCCTTTGTTGAGGTCACGGTGAAACAGAAGGTGGCCGCCATCCCGCAGTTCAGGCAGAATTGAAGACCGATGGTCTCTAATATAACAGACCATCGGTCTTTTGCAACTGGAAGGTGATCCCCCGCATGACCTCGCCCCATTCCTATGTACGCGCCCGCTCCCCCGAGCAGAAGGAAGAGCGCCGCCGGCATCTGCTGGCTACCGCCCGGGCCATGCTGTTGCAGGACCCGGACGTCCTGGATCTCGGAATCAATGAGCTCGCCCGCCAGGCGGAGATGACGAAGTCGAATGTCTACCGCTATTTCGAAAGCAGCGAAGCCGTGCTGATGGATCTGCTCGTCGAGGAATTCGCGGGGTGGCACGCGGACCTGGGCGCGGCACTGGATCGGGGCGGCAAGAACGCATGGGGTGTCGAACACATCGCCCGTGTTTTCGCCTCGACGATCGTCGCGCGTCCGTTGCTTTGCCGCCTGACCAGCATCTTGCCGTCCATTCTCGAGCGCAAGGTGTCATTCGAACGCATGGTCGAGATCAAAGGCAATCTGCTGGCGATTCGTCAACGAACGGCGCAGGACTTCCATTCCCGGGTGCCCGGCATATCCGCACAGGCGTTCGATCAGGTGGTGAAGCACGCGCTGCCACTCATCATCGGTCTGTGGCCGCTAAGCCATCCCACGGGGATCGCCGCGCAAGTGATCGAGCAACCGGGCTTGCAGAGCCTGCGGTACGATTTCGAGCACGATCTCGAACATGCGCTCCTGGCATTGATGCGGGGAATGACGCAAGTCTGAAAGGTGTCGTGTCACGGTCGCCGCTCCAGCCTCAGCAAGCGCCCGTCGGATTCATCCGTGAGCAGGTAGACGGTACCGTCCGGCGCCTGTTTCACGTTGCGCAGGCGCACGCCGGTGAGCAGCACCTCCTCGCCGACCACGCGATCTCCCTGCAAGTCCAGCCGGAGCAAGCTGCCCGTGCTCAGGCCAGCCAGAAGCAGGTCGCCGCGCCACTCCGGAAACTGCTTGCCGCTGTAAGCGGCTAGTCCGGCAGGCGCGATCGTGCGATCCGTCCAGGTCCAGGCCGGCGCGGTATAGACAGCTCCCGGCAGCGTCTGCGGCACATAGCCGGCATCGCGAAGGCGACCCGCCGTATGCACGGGCCACCCATAGTTCGCATGGGGCTGCAGCAGATTGATCTCATCGCCCCGCGTGGCCCCGTGCTCGGACATCCAGATGCGCCCATCGTCCGCCTGTGCGAGTCCTTGCGCGGAACGGATGCCCAGTGCGTAGATCCCCGGTATCGCGCCCTTGCCGAAATCGGGATTGCCGCGCGCCGGTTTGCCATCCAGGGTGAAGCGATAAATTTTACCGCGTCGATCCGTGGGGTCCTGCGACACAGGTAGCGGAGGGTTGCTGCTTTCGCGGAAATGACGCTCGCCGATGGTCATGTAAAGGTGACGCTGGCGATCGATCAGCAGTCCGCCGCCGTAATGGAAGCGCTCCGACGAGCGTGGCGTGGCATCGAAGAGCGGACGCACGTCGACAAGGCGATCATCTTGCAGGCGCGCGGTGGACAGGCGGGTCGTCGTGCCCTCCGCACCGCGCGATGTATACGTGAAATAGATACGGTGGTTGCGGGCGAAGTCCGGGTGCAGTACCACGTCGAACAAGCCGACATTGTCACCGCGCCCTTGCGCGGCATTCTCCAGGTCGTCCGGCATGCCCGCGATCGGGTGTTTTTCGCCGCCAGGAGTAACCCGGACCAGTCCGCCTTCCTTCTCGCTGACCAGGAAATCCCCTTGGGGAAGAAACGCCATCGACCACGGGCGATGGAGGCCCGTGGCGACGGGAACCGTCTCCACCTGGGCCGTCGTCATGGTTGCGGCCAGTATGAGTTCGAGCAGCATCGACGACTCCTTTGGTATGGTGCTTCGCGGCCCGTATTGGGCGCGCGTCGGGTGGAAGGAGGGGACTGCACATGTCGTCCACGAGGCTAACGGTTGCGGAGGCACCCGGTAGGGCGTTTGCGCCGAAGCGTTCCGCGTGCGCGCCGAACCGAATCGCGGCGGCCACCCGGCGAAGGTGTCCCGTCTATGCTGTCGACAGGTCGAACCACCTACGCCATGACTCCTGATCCCGTCGTTCCGAACGATCCTCCATCGCCCCCTGTGCTGGGCGCGCTGCCGCCGGCAAGATCGGCGAACGCGCTGTTCTGGTGGCTGCACGCGGGCGGCTGGGGTGGCGTGTTCCTGGTCAACTATTTCTCCGCACTCGCCAACGGGAAACCGGCCGAGTACTGGACGGTATTGCTCGCCGTGGCTGTCACTGGCTTCCTCGGCACGCTCGGGCTGCGTTACCTGTTGCGTGCGTGCGGCGACCGGCCGCCGGCGCGAGTGGCATTGCTGATGATCGTGCCGGCGGTGCTGATCGCCGCCGCGATGGGGCTCACCTACAAGCTGGTAACCGACCTGGAATGGTGCCGCCAATGCCTGCCCTTCACCGGTTTCGGCTATTTCACTTACGTGATCAGCCAGCTCTACGTGGTGGTCGGTTGGGCCAGCCTTTACCTGGTCATGACCACCTGGCGCAAACTCCGCATGCAGACGGAAACCGCGTTGGCCGCGACCGCGATGGCGCACCAGGCGCAGCTGAAGATGCTGCGCTATCAGTTGAACCCGCACTTCCTGTTCAACACCCTCAATGCGATCTCGACGTTGGTGCTCGATCGCGACAACGCCACCGCCAACCGGATGGTGCAGGGGTTGAGCGCCTTCCTCCGTCATTCGCTCGACGCCGATCCGATGCAGCGGGTGACGTTGAAGCAGGAACTGGATGCGATCGGCCTGTACCTGGACATCGAAAAGACCCGTTTCGCCGAACGCCTGCGGGTGGACGTCGAGGTCGAACCGACTTGCTGGCAGGCGCTGCTGCCAAGCCTGTTGCTGCAACCGCTGGTGGAGAACGCCATCAAGTATTCGGTGGTCAAGCGGGTGGAGGGCGGCATGATCGGCTTGCGCGCGGTTCGCGAAGGCGACTATCTGAAACTCTCCGTGATCGACGACGGCCCGGGATGGCCGGAACTGGAGCAAGGGGGCATGCCGACCGACAGCACGCCACGCGGTACCCGGGTCGGCCTTGCCAATACCCGTGACCGGCTGAGCGTGCTGTATGGGGTACGGCAGAACTTCGAGTTGCGTAACCGCAGCGAGGGCGGTTTTGCGGTGACGATGACATTGCCATTCGAGATCGAGGGGATGCCATGACCTCGTCCAAGGCCACACAGGAAAGGAAGATCCGGACGCTGCTCGTCGACGACGAGCCCCTGGCCCGGCGGGGACTGGAATTGCGCCTGGCCGGTGAACGCGACATCCATATCGTCGGCCAGGTCGGCGATGGCGCGGCGGCGGTGCGCGCGGTATCGGAACAGGCGCCGGACCTGCTGTTCCTGGACGTGCAGATGCCTGGCCTCGACGGCTTCGCGACCCTGCGCGCGATTCCGGCGCAGCAGATGCCACTGGTGGTGTTCGTTACCGCCTATGACCACTACGCGCTCGATGCCTTCGAAGCGAGCGCGGTGGATTACCTTCTCAAGCCGGTGGACGACGGGCGGCTGCATCAGGCGCTGTTTCGCGTGCGCGAAGCGCTTGATCGTCGTGAGGCCAGCGATCACCGCGCAAAGCTGCTCGGCCTGCTCGGTGCGCTGAGTGGCCGCCCGGCACTGACCCTTGACGAGGCACTTGAGGCCGAGGGTGCGCAGGAACTGCGTGATCCTGAAGCGCCGCTGGCCGTTCGCGACGGTGCGCGAACATTGCGTCTGTCGCGCGCCAGCATTCGTTGGATCGATGCAGCGGGTGACTACCTTTGCATCCACACCGATCGTGATACCCACGTGCTACGCGCCACCCTTGGGCAGCTAGAGAAGCGCCTGCACGCGAGTCGTTTTCCGCGCATCCACCGTTCGACGCTGGTCAATGCCGCGCGCGTCGTATCGCTACGACCGCATCTAAACGGCGAGTACTTCCTGACCCTGGACTGTGGGCAGGAACTCAAGCTGTCACGCAGTTATCGCGATCGGCTCGTATTGTTCAAATGACGAAGCGCCGAAAAGCGTTGCGCCGAAGCGTGCGAAATCCGCGGTGAAAGCGATTGTCCGAGGGGCTATCGCCGGACATCCTGCGTCGACTTCCCACGGAGACGCGCCATGAACCAGCAACGGATTCGCAGCCTCCTCGCTGTCGTCCTCGTTACCCTCACCGCACGCGTGCAGGCCTTGCCGGTCGATGTGCCCGCAACCCGCCAAGCGGCGCAGCAGGACTCTGCCGCACAGGAAGGCATGAGGCAGGCCATCCAGCACTACTTCAGCGGACAAGCCACCGGTGAGGCATCTCACATGCGTCTGGCTTTCCTGCCAAGCGCACGGATCGAGAGCGTGCGCGACGGCAAGTTCACCTCGTTGTCCCTGGATGAGTTCTGCGCGTTCTTCAAGGGCAAGGTGGCTGACAATGAAGCGTCGCGCGTGCGGACCGTCGATTTCATGGATGCTTCGGGCAATGCGGGCACTGCCCGAGTCACCCTGAATTATGGTGCTGTCGTGATTACCGACTACTTCTTGCTGCTGAAGGTAGGCGATGAATGGAAGATCGCGAACAAGATTTCGTACTTCGACCGAAAAGAATCGGTTCGGCCGAGCAATGCCACCATCAGGTAGCCGCCGCACTCCGGTGGGCTTTGTCGCAGAACGCGGAGGGCCATGCCCCGGATAACCTTTTCGCCCTCGGTGGGCACGTCCGTACCGAGATAGGCCGTCTTTGCGAAAATTCTCAAAGCTGTCTGCCCAGCGTGCCTGTCCGGCAGCGCAGGTTTAACCTGCGACCGCAGATATGGCGCCCATAGGCGCGGCAGGTATTGACGGAGCCGGCTGACCTCATTTCTGCTCCGTAAGCCTGCCAGTCCCGGCCGGCATCGACGTTCATCTCAGACAAGGACTTGTGTGATGCGCATGTTCGATAAATGGCTTGCTTCTACCCTTCTTGCCGCTACCCTCACCAGCGCTCCGGCTCTCGCCGCCCCCCAACCTCCCATCGACCCGCCATCGGAAGCGCTTGTCATCAGTGGCGCTGATGCGGATCTCCGTCTGGCGCTTGGGGATGCCTACCCGGCCTTTGCCCGGAACTTCACTGTCACGGCCCATCCTGTGGCCCTGAAAGACGGTGGGTTGTTCCTTGACGGCTGGCGAACCGGCGCTCCGCTCGCCCACGCTGCAGCGTTCGTCCACTATGCCGACGGCCGGACGTTCGCCGCTTACTTTGACGAAGAACGGGGCGAAATCATTTACGTCGGTGATGGTTCCGTTCATCCCGCACTGCGCATCTGGGCACGGCGATTCGGTCCTGCCTTGCACGTGACGCCACCCGTCACCCCGTCGACCTCGCCCGCCCGCACGTCGTCCAGCACGGCGCCGTCGGCCACTGCCAACACACCGACAGCAGAAGATCAAGTGGAGCTACGGAAGGTTGCAGCCTCCGTATGGGGCGAGGGCCTTGCCTCCGGATGGGACATGAATGCCGAAGTCGGCGACATCCTGGGCACCGTCACCCACGAAATCATGGAGTGCTCGGCTGCTTTCAGCCTGGTCCCAAAGCCAGTCGGTTGGGTTCCGGGATGGTCGTACGTGGCCAAAAGTGCTCTGTCCATCGTCGCGTACGTCACCGGCGTTTCCAAAGACCGCCGCTACCAGACCTGCGTGAGTGCCGCTGCCTTCAATTGGCGTAGCGCCATCGAAATCGCCTCTGCCGGCATTTGACCATCGTGGCGGAATTTGTCGTGTACTTGCTCAGCGCCATTGCCGACTACTGGGGCCAAGCCGGACAGCGCCGGGCCTGGTGGATGCTGGGCGCCACCTTGATCGTCGTCGCGGTGGTGTGGGCAGTGTTCGTCAAACGTGCTGCATGACGTTGGTGGGCCCACCAGGACTCGAACCTGGAACCAAAGGATTATGAGTCCTCTGCTCTAACCATTGAGCTATAGGCCCTTGCAGCGCAAGGAGTGTAGCGGAAGGCGCAAGGCAGGTGGAGAGGTGGCCGTGCCGTCGGCGCGATCGAACCCATGTTCAATAATTTCGTATGTTCATTTTCATAGAACATATAAAGCAATTGAACAAAAGTCTGAAGGCCGACGATTAGATTGCGGCCCAAAAGAAAATGCCCGCTTGCGCGGGCATTTTCGTCTTACCTCGTCACGTCACCCGATCAGTCGATATCGAGGAACGAGCGCAGCGTTTCCGACCGGCTCGGGTGGCGCAGCTTGCGCAGGGCCTTGGCTTCGATCTGGCGGATGCGCTCGCGGGTGACGTCGAACTGCTTGCCGACTTCTTCCAGCGTGTGATCCGTGTTCATGTCGATGCCGAAGCGCATGCGCAGCACCTTCGCTTCACGCGGGGTGAGGCCGGCGAGCACGTCGCGCACGGTTTCCATGAGCCCCGTCTCGGTCGCCGACTCGACGGGCGAGCTGGCGTTGGTGTCTTCGATGAAGTCGCCAAGATGCGAATCTTCGTCGTCGCCGATCGGGGTTTCCATGGAGATCGGTTCCTTCGCGATCTTCAGGACCTTGCGGATCTTGTCTTCCGGCATCTCCATTTCCTTCGCCAGCTCTTCCGGCGTCGGCTCGCGGCCGAACTGCTGGAGCATCTGGCGGGAGATGCGGTTCAACTTGTTGATCGTTTCGATCATGTGCACCGGGATACGGATGGTGCGCGCCTGATCGGCGATCGAGCGGGTGATGGCCTGGCGGATCCACCACGTCGCATAGGTCGAGAACTTGTAGCCGCGGCGGTATTCGAACTTGTCCACCGCCTTCATCAGGCCGATGTTGCCTTCCTGGATGAGATCGAGGAACTGCAGGCCGCGGTTGGTGTACTTCTTCGCGATCGAGATCACCAGGCGCAGGTTGGCCTCGACCATTTCCTTCTTGGCGCGGCGGGCCTTGGCCTCACCGACGGACATCGCGCGGTTGATTTCCTTGATGTCGGTCAGCGGCAGGTACAGGGTGCGCTCGATCTGGGCGAGCTTCTCCTGCTCCGCGTCGATGGCTTCGCGGTAGTTCTTGATGTTCGGCGACCACTTCTGGCGCTTGCGCGACAGTTCGGCGGCCCACTCGAGATTGCCTTCGTTCGACGGGAAGCTCTTCAGGAACTCGGCGCGCGGCATCTTCACCTGCTTGACGAAGATGTCCATGAGCACGCGTTCGTGGTGACGGATGTCGTTCACCACTTCGCGCAGCTTGCGCACGAAGCTGTCGATCAGCGCCGACGGGAGCTTCAGGTTGAGGAAGGCCTCCGACATCTGCTCGCGGATCTTCGCGACCTTCTTGTCGTTGATCTCGGCCTTCGGTGCGGCCTTCTGGAACTTGGCGTGCAGCGAACGCAGTTCTTCCATGCGGCGCTTGACCTCTTCCGGGTCGGGACCGGTCGGGCCGGCTTCCTCTTCCTCGGCGGGGGCACCCTCGACTTCCTCGTCATCGGTCTCGGCATCGCCGTCGACCACCACGGCGGCGTCGGCTTCGGCCTGGGCGGCGTCGGCGGCTTCTTCGAGGTCGGCGAAGCCAGCGAGGATCTCGCTCAGGCGGCGCTTGCCTTCCACGTGCTGGTCGTATTCCTCGAGCAGCAGCTGGATGGTGAGCGGGAAGCTGGCCAGCGCGGTCTGGACCTGGCCGAGGCCTTCCTCGATGCGCTTGGCGATGGCGATCTCGCCTTCGCGGGTCAGCAGCTCGACCGTGCCCATTTCGCGCATGTACATGCGGACGGGGTCGGTGGTGCGGCCCACCTCGGCGTCCACGGCGGACAGCAGCGCCACGGCTTCTTCAGCCGCGGACTCGTCGTCGGTGCTGGCACCGGGGGCGGCGCCGTCGGAGATCGTGTCGGTGTCCGGCGCGGAATCGTGGACTTCGATGCCGACGCCCTTGAGCACCGCCATGATGTCTTCGATCTGCTCCGGATCGACGATGTCGTCGGGCAGGTGGTCGTTGATTTCCGCGTAGGTCAGGTAGCCCTGCTCCAATCCCTTGGAGATGAGCTGTTTGATTTCAGACTGTTGCTCGTGAGCTTTATTAGTCATGCCGACCGCCGCGGGTTACAGGAACCGATCAGTATAGTCATCTGATGATTTTTTGACCAGTTTTCAAGTGGATCGGCCTCACCAGCACCACGCAAAAATCGCGCCAGAGGGCCTGTTCGGGCCGGGGCGTTCACGTGGCGGTGAGGAAGGATGGGGGCTCGGCCCCTCGGACAGGACACCTCAGCGCACCTCCAGACGGAAGGTGACCGGGCCATCGTTGATCAGGTGAACCTTCATATGGGCACCGAAGCGGCCGGTTTCCACCCCTGGGTGGGCAATGCCCGCCAGGGCGACCAGACGATCGAACCAGCGGCGCCCTTCTTCAGGGGGTGCCGCCGTGGTGAAGCTGGGGCGCATGCCCTTGCGAGTGTCGGCGGCGAGGGTGAACTGGCTGACCAGAAGCAGGCCGCCCCCGGTCTCGGCGAGGCACAGGTTCATCTTGCCCTGCGCGTCGGAGAACACCCGGTAGCCGCGCAGGCGCTCCAGCATCCGCACGCACTGGGCTTCGCCGTCGCCGGGTTCCACGGCCACGAGTGCGAGCAGGCCGGCACCGATGGCGCCCACCGTTTCCCCGTCGACCTCGACGCGTGCGGACTCGACCCGCTGGATCACTGCAATCATGGACAAGCTTAGCGGCGGATGGGCGCCAAGCTTAATGGCGAACGAGGCCGGTTTGCAGGCGGGTTACACTTCGCGGAATGCGCCCGGACATCTATCTCCTCTATCTCCTGCTCAGGCTGGTGAGCCTGTTCCCTCTGCGTACCGTCCATGCCATGGGCGCCTGGATCGGCCGCCGCTCGTTGCGTTCGCATTCGCGCAGCGCCCGCTACAGCGCGGTGAACCTGCGCCTGACCCGCCCGGAGTTGTCCGGGGCCGAACGGGCCGACCTGTTGCTCCGGACCATGGAGGAATCGGGCAAGTCGGTGACCGAGGTGGCGGCGATCTGGGGTGGCGGCGCCGAGAAATCGCTGGGCATGGTCCGCGACGTGGTCGGTGGCGAACTGTTCGCCGAGGCCCTCGCCTCGGGCAAGGGCGTCATCGTGGCCGCCCCCCACCTCGGCTGCTGGGAGCTGCTGAACTACTGGCTGTGCAGCAAGACGCCGATGGCCATCCTCTACCGTCCGCCACGCATCCATGCGATCGAGGCGCTGCTGCGCAAGGTGCGCGGCAAGCTCGCACCCGAGCAGGTGAGGGCGGAAGGTGCCGGCGTGCGTACCCTGTTCAAGCGCCTGGGGGCTGGTGGCACCGTCGGCATCCTGCCGGACCAGAAACCGCGCGAAGGGGAAGGCGAATTCGCCCCGTTCTTCGGCGTCGACGCGCTCACCATGGTGTTGTTGCCGCGGCTCGCGGCTCGCACGGGGGCGACGGTGCTATTCAGCTTCGCCGAGCGCCTGCCCGATGGCGAGGGCTTCCGCATCCACGTGCTGCCGGCGCCGGAAGGCATCGACAGCGCCGATCTCAAGATCGCCTGCACGGCGCTGAACCGGGGCGTGGAGCGTTGCGTGGAACGAGCCTTCCCGCAGTACCAGTGGCACTACAAGCGCTATACGGCGCATGACCGCCCCGACCCCTACAAGCTCAACGCGGCCGCGAAATCCGGTTGAGGAAGACGGTCATTTCCTTCGCCGCCTGGATATCGCCGCGCCGGGTGGCGGTGTCGATGCCGGAGCGCCACGCGGCGGCGGCGCCTTCCTCGTCATCGACCGCCAGCAAGGCCTTGCCCAGCAGCTTCCACGCCGCGGAATAATCCGGGTCGAAGGCCAGCGCCTCGCGGAACGACTGCGCGGCTTCCATGTACTGCCCGTCGCCGAGCAACGCGTTGCCGATCGAAAAGCGCAACAGGGCCCCGTCGCGGACGCCGCCGATTTGCGCGCGCAGCCGTTCGACGAGGGGGTCGGTCACCGGAGTGCCGTCCGCGTGCGCCAGTAATCCTGCGGATAGAGCAGGGTCGGTTGACGCGGCTCGGCCGGAAGCCGGCCGTTCTGCAAGGCGTTCAGCGTCGGCGCGTCCCAGATCATCAGCCATCCCGTGCGCGAAGGCTGGATCAGGCGCGCGTAACGGAAGGCATTCGCGGGCGGATGCTTGGCGTAGGAGATCACCAGGCCATCCGGATGGTGGCGGGCGAAGTCGTCCAGCGTGTCGCCGTCGTGCACCACGTCGTCATCGTCGTCCTCGTCCACCTGCGTCGGCATCCCGGGCGCGACCTTCAACCGCGCGATCGGATGCATCAGCCGGCCGGCGAAATGGTACTGGCCGTTGTACGAGACGCCGAGGTTGCCGATGGGCCGCCCGGCGGCATCCGCCTGGCCGAGGAAAAGCGAGGCGGGGGTGAGGTCGTAGCGATACCACAGGCCCAGGGTGAAGAGCGCGTTGAGCGCCACCGTGCCGATGAGGCCGGCGAAGGCCAGCCGGCGCATCTCGCCGCGTCCGCGAAGCAGCAGCAGTGCGCCCAGCACGATGAAGATCACGCCGAAGAAGCGCGCATACGGCGCCATGCCCACCAGCCAGATGTTGTCCGGGAAGCGCGAGGGCACCACCGACGGCATGGCGAACAACGCGATGGCCAACAGGAAGGCGCCCAGCGAAAGCGGCCACGTGCCCAAGGCGTAATGCGACGCCAGTGCCTTGTGCCGTTCGCGCAGGTCGGCGACCGACGCGGCGACCAGCATGGTGACGCCCGCCAGTTCGGGCAGCACGTAGTAGAGCTGCTTGCCGGTGATCAGAGAGAAGGTGAGCAGGGTGGGCAGCAGCCAGGCCACGAGGAAGCGCAGCCCCGGTTCGAGCGGTTGCCGCGCCAGCGCCAGGAACAGCGGCAGCAACACCAGCACCACGAGGATCTTTTCGGCCCAGCCGGGGAAGTGGCCGCCCGCGGCCGATGCGAGCAGGAGCAGCAACGAGACACCCGCGCAGACCAGCGCGGCGGTGGTGCCCGCACGCCAGGGCCGGCGGAACAGCGTGGTGGGCACGGCGACGAGGCCACGCAACCAGCCGCTGAGCGGGAACAGGAGCACCGGCAGGAACAGGAAGTAGTACCAGGCCGGCCGGGCGTGGTTCTGCAGGTCCTGCACCTTCGCGTCCACGACGCGGCCCGCGGTCTGGGTGAAGAACAGGCGCTGGCGATAGGCCTCGCCCCCCGACTCGCCGGCGGGAATCGCCCAGGCCAGCAGGATCGCGAAGCCGAGCAGGAGGCCGAGGACGCCGAAGCCGTACCAGCGGGCCTTGTTCTGTCGGGCCCACTCGTTCCAGAGCGGTCCGAGCAGGAACGGGAACAGCACGTGCACCACCATCACCGGTCCCTTGGTGAGCAGACCGGCGCCGATCATCAGGCCGAACAACCACCATCGCGGTTGGGCCCGCGTGGCGGTGGGCGTGAGACAGAGCAATGCGGCCAGCACCCAGACCACGAGGAGCACCTCGTACATGATCTGCAGGCCGAACAGGAACGCGTACGCCAACGCCATCAACAGCCACGGCGTGGCCTTGGCCACCCACGGCCGGGTGGGGAACAGGCGTCCCGCCAGTACCGAGGCGAGCACCAGCTGTACGCCACCGAAGACCACCTCGAGGATGCGCGGCCATACGTCGGTCACGCCGAATACGGCCCAACCGGCGTGGATCATCCAGAACAGCAGGGGCGCTTTTTCGCTGTACGGGTCGCCGTTGATGTGCGGCACCAGCCAATGGCCGTGCGCCCACATCTCCCAGGCGACGGCGAGCGTGCGCGTGGAGAACATCGGCATCGGGCCGTGCGCGAAGATGGCGAGCAAGGCCATCGCGGCCCATAGCGGCAGCCACGGCCAGAGGGCACGGAGATGTTCCGATCGGGTATAGGCGCTGTTGGACAAGGGCGTCGTCACCGTTAAAGGATCATGAATTCTAAACGCACCATGGCGGGAATGGCTGACTTTAGTCCTACCGCTCCCCCCGTCTGTGCGGCGTGGACACCGCCCGGCGCCGGCTATCCGAGCAGGTGGTCGAGCGCGCCGCGCAACCTTCCAGCGAACCCGGCCTGGTTGTTTTCGTACCAGTGCCGCGCGTTTTCCCCGAGGCGATGCAGTTCCTGGTCGGGCATGCCGGCGGCACGCTCGACGCATGCCGCCAGGGCGGCCTCGTCGAATTGCCACAGCGCGGACGCGTTGAGCGTGCCGTTTTCGTGCGCCGTGACGAGCAGGCCGCGGTCGTCCCCGACGAGCTCGTTCATCGGCGGCGCGTCCGTGGCGAGGACGACGGCGCCACAACTCATCGCCTCGACGATGTAGTGGCCCCAGCCCTCGGCTTCCGACAGGCACAGGTGGAAGGCGTGCGCGTTCTGCAGTCGCCGGATGTCCTCGATGTCGTCGACATAGGTGACGCGGTGATCGAGGTTCGCGGCCGTGCCAGCCTGGTCGCCGCGCGCGGTGGAGGGCGACTGCAGCACGTGCAACGTGGGCCACTCCGGATGGCGGCGCCATATCTCCAGCAAGCGTTCCGTCCCTTTCATCCGGCTGGCGCCGGCGAGGTGGAGGAAGTCGCGGTTCCGTTCGATGCCATCGCGACGGCAATCGATGCTCTGGAACCCGATGACGTGCACCGGCAGGCCCTGCGCGGCGAAGGTGTCGCGCGCGATGGTGGTCTTGCACAGGATCGCGTCGAAGCGATGCAACTGGCGCCGGTCGCGGCGCGAAAGCCATTCCGGGTTCGGCACGAGCGCGTTGCACCGTGCGAGCGGCAGGTACGCCGCATGCACGTGTTCGAGCGTGATGCCCAGGTCATGGCGGCGCGGTCCCCGCCCGGCCAGCCAGCGCGCGTGCATGCGCAGCCGTTGCCACCAGGCGCGCCAGGGCAGCCCTCGGCTGCGGCGTGGCACCGAGGTGATCGACACCTCGTGCCCCAGCGCGAGCAGCGCATCCTCCAGCAGGCGGATGTCGTGGCTGAGGCCACGGCCGTTGTTCCAGGCGATCAGGTGGATGGAAGCCACGTGTCAGCGCACCGCGGCCGGTCGTTCGGCCCTGTTCAGCAGGCGGCCGATGTAGACGGCAAGGCCGAGCGTGAGGAAGAAATACAGCGAGTGCGGCATCGGGCGGTAGAACACGTTGTCCGTCAGCGCGCAGAGCGCGTACATGCACACGGTGCTGAGGCCCGCGCTCGCCGGCATGGCGATGGCGTTGTCCGGATGCAGCGCGTATCGCAGGAAGAATGCGAGGGCGGCACCGAACAGCAGGACGAGCACGGCCAACCCCGGCAGGCCGCCGGTCACCGCCCATTCCAGGTATTCACTGTGCGGGTGGTCGTAGCGTTCCACCGTGGCGTTGACCTTGCCCTCGGCGATGCGCGCCCGCGCATAGTCACCGAACTGGTTCAGGCCCACGCCGGCCAGCGGATGGTCGTCCAGCGCCATGGTCGCGGTGCGCCACATCTCCAGGCGTTCGCGAACGGCGCCACTGGCATCCTGCTCGCTGTACGTGGACATTTCCTCGGTGACGGCGGCGAAGCGGGTCAGTACCTCGCCGTGCATCGTCGTCGCCGCGCCCGCGGCGGCGGCGATGCCTACCACGAGGAACACCAGGCCTTCGCGCCAGCGGCCGGTCCGGCGGGACTGGATCAGCACCACGATGACGAACACCGGAAGGAAGGCGAGGAGCGGCCCGCGGCTCTGGGTCAGCAGGGCACCGTAGATGCCCAGGGCGGCACAGACGATATGCAGCACGCGCTCGCCACGGCCGAGTTCGCTGCGCAGGGCCTGCACCACGGCGATCAGCGCCAGCACGAGCATGAACATGCCGAATTCGATGGCACCCCATAGCCCGTTGTTGATCCCGTAGACGCGGTCGATGCCCTCGACGTAATGCTGCTCCAGGCAGACGATTCCGAGCACGCCGGCGGAAGCGGCGAAGCCGATACGCAGCACGACAGGCCGCAGCGGGCTGGCGAAGCCGACGGCGATGACCAGGAAGGCGAGGATGTGCGAGGTGACGTCGAACTCGCGCCAGTCGATGCCGTGGATGGCGACGTTCACCAGCCAGAACGCGAAGGCCAGTGCCGCCGGGCCGAGTACCCAGCGCGCACGACGGACGGCGGCGCGTGCCTCGGTATCCCGGATGAGCATCCAGATGCCGAGAAGGAACAGGATGGCGGCGGGGATGGCCTTCGCCTTGATCGGAAGCGCGAACGACAGCGGCATCATCGCGATCAGCAACGAGACGATCCATACGCGCCACGGGTTGGTTTTTTCGAGCACTCGGCACCTGGCTTGGATCGGGACGGCGTGGCGGCTACGCCGCATGGCGGCCCAGATGGTACTTTACCGGATGGCCGATGCCGCTCCGGGGCGATCCTCGCGGGCCGGCCGGAATTCAGCTTCGGCAAGGACCGACCCAGGGCGATGAAGCTCCTTTTCACGAACTTCCACGACGGCGACGGCGGCGGTCACACCACTTACATCATCGGCCTGGCGCAAGGGCTTGCGGGGCGCCATGAGGTGCATGTCGCCGCGCCACCCGGCAGCCGCCTCAACCGCGAAGCGCGCGCGATCGACGGGGTGCGCGTGCTCGACCAGCCGTTCCCTAACGGACTCGGCCGTCTTCGGGCACGTGGTCGTGCGCGGCGGCAGCTTACCGATGCCCTCCGGCGCGAGCGGTTCGACCTCGTCCATGTGAACGGGTCGGCGGACCATCGGCTGGTCATGTCGGCCGTGCGCGGCATGCGGCCTCGCCCTCCCATCGTCCTGACCAAGCACAACTCCAAGCCGATGACCGGCCCCGGACACGCATGGCGCTCGCGCTTCGGTACCGACCAGGTCATCGCCGTGTGCGAATTCGTGCGGCGCCAGTTGCTGGCCTCTCCCTATAAGCGTTGCCGCGTGGCCACCGTCTTCAATGGCGTGGACATCGACCGGTTCACGCCGCGCGAACCGGAGCCGGAGCAGCGCGCGGCATGGCTGGCGCCGGATACCGGCCCCGACCCACTGCTGATCGGCAGCAATGCCGGCACGGCGCGCTACAAGGGCTGGATGGACCTGGTCGAAGCGCTGGCCTCGCTGGCGCCGGACGAGCGTGCGCGCCTGCGGGTGGTTCTCGCTGGTGGAATGCCCGGGGCGGAGGACCTCGCCCGGATCGAGGCGCTGGGTGTCGCGCCGCAGGTCCATTTCACGGGCCGGTTGGCCGATGTGCGCCCGATGGTGGCCGCGCTGGACGCGGGCTTCGTCTTGTCGTGGGACGTCGAGACGATCTCGTTCGCCTGCCGCGAAATGATGGCGATGGGCAAGCCGGTACTGGTCAGCGATTACGCGGGTCTTCCCGAGAACATCCGCCAGGGCGAAGACGGCTGGGTCGTGCCGGCCCGCGACCGGGCGGCCATCGCCAATGCCTTGCGTGCCTTGCTCGCCACGCGTGCATCGCTTTCCGCGATGGGCGACGCCGCGCGCGCGCATGCGCAAGCCGAGTTCGGGATGGAGCGCTTCGTGGACGCCACGGAAGCCGTCTATGCGGCGTTGGTGGCGGACTTTTCCAGCAGGGCGTAATACATGCCGTCGAGGTCGCCGTCGCCCGGCAGGATCTGCCAGCCCACGGTGGCCGCTTGTCCCACGGGCAAGGTGAACGGCACCACCGTGGCATCGTCGCGGCTGGCGAGAAAGGCGTTCACCACGCCCTCGTTCTCCCGCCGCAAGAGCGAGCACGTGACGTAGAGCAGGCGCCCGCCGGGAGCCAGCACGTTCCAGGAAGCGGCGAGGATGCGTTCCTGCTGCGGGACCAGGGCATCGATGTCACCCGCGCGCCGATGCAGGCGCACGTCGGGACGGCGGCGGATCACGCCCGTGGCCGAGCATGGCGCGTCGATCATCACGCGGTCGAAGAGGCGACCGTCCCACCACGCCGTGGTATCGCCCGCGTCACCGACGATGACCTCGGCTTCGAGGCCCAGCCGCTCCAGGTTCTGCCGGATACGTGGCACACGGTGCGCCTCGGATTCCACCGCGACCAGCGACACCGCCGCCCGCTCCAGGACGTGACAGGCCTTGCCGCCTGGCGCCGCGCAAGCGTCGAGCACGCGCTGGCCATCGGCGAGGCCGAGCAGGTCGGCGGGAACCTGTGCGGCGCCGTCCTGCACGGCGAAATGGCCCTGGGCGAAACCGGGCAGGCGGGTGACGTCGGTGCTGTGCGGCAGGACCAGCCCGTCTTCCAGCCAGGGATGGAGATCGACTTCCTGTCCGGCGGCGCGCAGGGCTTCCGCCGCCTCGGCACGTGCCACGCGGCGACGGTTCGCGCGCAGCATCAGCGGCGGTTCCGTGTTCGCGGCGGCGAGGACGCCGTCGACCTGCGCCGGCCAGTCGTTCGCGATCGCCTCTACCAGCCACGCCGGGTGCGCATGGCGCGTGGCCGGCACCGCATCGAGTTCGGCCAGCAAGGCTTCGCGTTCACGCTGCCACCGGCGCAGCACCGCGTTGACCACCCCGGCGAGTCGCGGCCGGCGCACTTCGCGCACCGCTTCGACCGTGGCGGCCACGGCGGCGTAGCCAGGCAGCTCCAATATCTCCAGTTGCACCAGCCCGACGACCAGCAGTGCATGCACGACGGGTTCGTTGCGCCGGATCGGCTTGTCGAGCAGGCGATCGAGCGCGGCGTCGAAGCGAGGCCACCAGCGGGCTCCCTCGTTGAGCAGCGCGGTGAGCAGGGCGCGGTCGCGTGAATCCGGGAGTCGGGGCAGGGCGCGGTCGGCGACCTCGCGCAGCGAGTGCCCGGAAAGCGCGATGTCGGCCAGGGCTTCCGCCGCGAGGGCGCGTACCGAGATGGCGCGGCTCACGAGGCGGCCCGCTTCAGCTCCGGACGGGCGTTGAGGTAATCCGCCGCGCCGATCCGGCGCCCGCCCGCCCGTTGCACGGCGGTGAGTCGCAGGGCGCCTTCCGCGCAAGCCACGTCGATGCCCGCCCGGGAAGCCGCGATCACCTCGCCGGCAGGCACGCCGGGGACTCCCTCGATGGCGCGGGCGGACCAGATGCGCAGTCGCTCGCCGGCGACATCCGCTTCGGCGACCGGCCAGGGATCGAAGGCGCGCACCTTCCGCTCCAGTTCGGTGGCCGGCAGGGAAAAGTCGAGGCGGGCTTCCGCTTTGTCGAGCTTGTGCGCGTACATCACGCCGTCCCCGGGCTGGGCCCGAGGGGTCAGGATTTCACCGGCGAGCGTCCTGCGCAGGCCTTCGGCGAGTGCGTCCGCGCCCAGCGCGGAAAGCCGGTCGTGCAGGCTGCCACCGGTGTCGTCCGCGCCGATCGGCGTGCGCCGCTCGACCAGAACGGGACCGGTATCGAGGCCTGCCTCCATCTGCATGAGGTCGACCCCCGACTCGCTGTCCCCGGCGAGGATGGCGCGCTGGATCGGCGCGGCGCCGCGCCAGCGCGGCAGGAGCGAAGCGTGGACGTTCCAGCAGCCCAGCCGCGGAATGGCCAGTACCTTGCGCGGCAGGATCAGGCCATACGCGACGACGACCATGAGGTCGGGAGCGTATGCCGCGAGCCGTTCGCGGTCAGCCTCGGCCTTGAACGATTCAGGCTGCTCGACCGGAATGCCGGCGGCGAGCGCGGCTTCCTTCACCGGGCTGGCGGCCAACTTGCGGCCGCGGCCGGCGGGCCGGTCGGGCTGGGTATAGACGGCGACGACGTCCGCTCCCGAGGCCCGGCAGGCCTGGAGGCAGGGCACGGCGAATTCAGGCGTTCCGGCGAACACCACCCGCAGGGAACGGTCGGCCACGATCAGGCGCTTGCCTTGCGCTGTTTTTCCATCCGCTTGAGCAGCATTCCGCGTTTCAGCGGCGACAGGTAGTCGACGAAGACCTTGCCGGCGAGATGGTCCATCTCGTGCTGGATGCACACGGCCAGGGGGCCTTCGGCCTCGATCAGGATCTCCTTGCCGTCGACGTCCTGGGCGCGGACCTTCACGTGCAGGGCACGGGTCACGTCCGCATAGATGCCCGGGAACGACAGGCAGCCCTCCTGGTAGACCTGCTGGCCGTCCTTTTCCAGGATCTCGGGATTGATCAGCGCCAGGGGCTCGTTACGGTCGTCGCTCATGTCGGCGACCAGCACGCGCTGGTGCACGTTCACCTGGGTGGCGGCCAGGCCGACGCCGTTGGCGGCGTACATGGTTTCATACATGTCGGCGACGAACTGCTTGAGTTCGGCATCGAAGACGGTGACCGGGGCGGCGACGGTGCGCAGGCGCGGGTCGGGGAATTCCAGGATGGCGAGGGTGGACACGGTGTCACCTTGAACGTTCACGGGCCGCTGCGGCGCCTGTGCCCGGATTTGCGGGCAAATCGGCGAAATCCAAGCAACGGCATCTGTAGGATGGCCCCGTATTCTACGCCCGCGCCGGGGACCGGGCGAGCAGGCGTACGTATTGTGCCCGTTAACGATTCAGTTACACTCGCGACAGCACCGGGGAAGGGGGAAAACCCGCCATGATCAAGAAGTTCGCCATGCTGCTTGGCGGCATGTTTTTTACTGTGGCCGTCTATGCGGCGGCGGCCCAGATTCGTCCCGATCACCCCGACACCTACACGGTGCGCCGGGGCGATACGCTTTGGGACATCTCAGCCCGCTTCCTCAGCAAGCCCTGGCTATGGCCGGAGATCTGGCAGGCGAACCCGCAGGTGCGCAATCCGCACCTCATCTATCCGGGCGACGTGCTCAACCTGTCGATGACCGGAGGCGGCCCTCGCATCGGCCTGCAGCCGCGCGTGCGCACCGATGGCGACGCTATCCCGGCGATTCCGCTCAGCGAATTGCGCATGTTCCTCAAGGAACTGCGGGTGATGGACGCCGACGAGGTCGAGCGTTCGCCGTACCTGGTGGGCTTCGAAGAGAACCACCTGCGCGCGACGCCGGGCAACAAGATCTACGCCCGCGACCTCGATTCCGCCCAGCCCGGCCAGCGCTGGGCGATCGTCCGCCCGACCAACCGTTTCCGCGACCACGGCGGTTCGGACGGCAACGTCGACATGATCGGCAACCCCTCGCACGGCTCGTTCGTGGCCGACGAACTCGACAGCGACGTCTCCATGGCGCCGAGCCCGTGGCGCGAGGATTCGCGCCACGACACGCATACGGGCAAGGGCGACGATCGCGGGGTCGAGGTATCGGTGATCGGCACGGCCGAGGTGATCGCGACCAATGGCGACGTCTCCAGCCTGGTCCTCGTCGATTCCACCCTCGAGGTGCGCAAGGGCGACCGCCTGATGCCGGTCGACGACAAGCCGTACGACCCGTATTTCTATCCTCACGCGCCGAAGTCGATGCCGGCGGACCCTCGTGTGATCGGCTTCACCGACGCCTTGAGCGGCGTGGGCAGCCGTCAGGTCGTCTCCATCTCGGCGGGATCGGCCGATGGCGTCGACAACGGCACGACCTTCACGGTGATGAGCCAGGGCGAGAAGATCCCCGACGAGGTCAGCGGCAACTACAACCGTCGCGACACCTCGCGCAAGGTGCAACTGCCGGACGAATTCGGTGGTCACCTGATGGTGTTCCGCACCTTCGACCATGTCAGCTACGCGCTGGTGATGGACGCGCTGCGTCCGCTGCGGAAGGGCGACCGCCTCGTCCTGCCGGAATGACACAGGACGGTGGGGGCCGTGAACCGGCTCCCACCGCTGCGCCCACGCCTCACCTGAATTGGTGGCCTGTTCCGACAGGCAGCCCATGCGCGCCCTCTAAACTGCGCGGATGACCGACTCCGACGACCTCCGCGACTGGTTGATCCTGCTGCGCACCCCCGGCCTTGGGGCCCGCCGCATTCGCGAGGGCCTCGTCGCCCGCGGCGATGCGGCGTCCCTGCTCCGCTGGCTGGCGCGTCACGCCGATGCCCTGGACGGCGAGGGCCGGGCCTGGATCGAGCAACCGGACGAAGCCGCGCTCGCCCACGACCTCGCCTGGCTCGCCGGCGGCGACCAGCGCCTGCTTCGGTGCACGGAAGAGGATTTCCCACCGCAGCTGGAAGCCATTCCCGATCCGCCGGCCGCCCTTTTCGTCAAGGGCGACGCGTCGCTGCTGTTGCGGCCTCAAATCGCGATCGTCGGCGCCCGGCGAGCCCAGCCGCCCGGCTTGGCCAACGCGCGGCGCTTCGCCGCCGAGCTGTCGGCGGGCGGGCTGCTGGTCACCAGTGGCATGGCCGACGGGGTCGACGGCGCCGCGCACGAGGCCGCCCTGGACGCGGGCCAGCCCACCGTGGCGGTGATCGGCACCGGACCGGACCGGGTCTATCCCCGAAAACACCACGCCCTGGCCCGGCGCATCGCCGCCCAGGGCGCCATCGTCAGCGAATACCCGCCGGGCACGCCCGCGCTGGTCCACCATTTCCCCCAGCGCAACCGGATCATCGCCGGCCTGAGCCTGGGCGTGGTGGTGATCGAGGCCGGACGCCGCTCCGGCTCGCTGATCACGGCCCGGCAGGCCGGCGAACAGGGGCGGGAGGTCTTCGCGTTGCCCGGATCGATCCACAACCCCTTGGCCGAAGGCTGTCATGCCCTCATTGGAGAGGGGGCCCGCCTGGTTCAGAAACCCGACGAAGTCCTCGCCACCCTGGCACCCGCGGCCCTGGAACTGGGTGCGGAACTGCGCGCCCGCCTGGAGCGGGGCGAGGGCAAGATCGGGGTAGGCCGGCGCAAGACCGGTCCCTTCGATTGGCGCCAGGATGAGGAATATCGCCGCCTGCTCGACGTCATGGGGTACGATCCCGCCTCCCTCGACGCCTTGGTGGACGCGACGGGCATCGCTCCCGGAGCGCTGTCGTCGATGCTGCTGATACTGGAACTCGAAGGCGAAATCGCGACGCTGTCGGGCAACCGCTACCAGCGCATGGTCTGATCGCCGACGCTTGACAGCCGTCACGGCGATATGTTTCCAACTAAATATATACATACGCTGGGGTCAACTCGCCCCCGCGATCCTCGGAATCGGTAACGCATGGCAAAGAACCTCCTCATCGTCGAATCGCCGGCCAAGGCCAAGACGATCAACAAGTACCTGGGAGCCGACTTCCAGGTGCTGGCGTCGTATGGCCACGTCCGCGACCTTCGGCCGAAGGAGGGCGCCGTCGACCCCGACCACGGCTTCGCCATGGCCTACGAGGTGATCGACCGCAACGAGAAGCATGTCGACGCCATCGCCAAGGCGGCCCGGGCGGCCAGCAGCATCTACCTCGCGACCGACTTGGATCGCGAAGGTGAGGCCATCTCCTGGCATATCAGCGAGATCCTCCGCGAACGCGGCCTGCTGGAGGGCAAGGACGTCCAGCGCGTGGTGTTCAGCGAGATCACGCCGAAGGCCATCAAGGAGGCTGTCGCGAATCCGCGCAAGCTTTCGCACGACCTGGTCGACGCCCAGCAGGCCCGCCGGGCGCTGGATTACCTGGTCGGTTTCAACCTCTCGCCGGTGCTCTGGCGCAAGGTGCAGCGCGGCCTGTCCGCTGGCCGCGTGCAGTCCCCGGCGCTGCGCATGATCGTCGAGCGTGAACTCGAGATCGAAGCCTTCAAGGCGCGCGAGTACTGGACCATCCAGGCCAGCCTGACCCACCCGGAGGGTGCGTTCGACGCCCGCCTGGTCCGTCTCGACGGCAAGAAGTTCGAGCAGTTCGACCTCACCAACGAAGCCGATGCCATGGCGGCGCGTGCGGCGCTGGAGAAGGCCGCCGCCGGCCGTTTCACCGTCGGCGAGGTCACCAGCAAGGAGCGCAAGCGCCGCCCGGCGCCGCCCTTCACCACGTCCACGTTGCAGCAGGAGGCCGCGCGCAAGCTCGGCTTCTCCACCAGCCGCACCATGCGCATCGCCCAGGGCCTCTACGAGGGCGTGGGGCTGGGCAGCGAAGGCAATGTCGGTCTCATCACCTACATGCGTACCGACTCGGTGGCGCTCTCGGAAGACGCCGTGGCCGAATTGCGCGACCTGATTGGGCGCGAATACGGCAAGGGAGCGTTGCCAGACGCCGTCCAGGTCTACAAGTCCAAGTCGAAGAACGCCCAGGAAGCGCACGAAGCCGTGCGCCCGACCTCGGCCATGCGCACGCCGCGCAGCGTCGCCTCCTTCCTCAACGACGACCAGCGCAAGCTCTATGAGTTGATCTGGAAGCGCACGGTCGCCTGCCAGATGGTCCATGCCACGCTGAACACGGTTTCCGTGGAATTCCCCGTCGCCGAATCGGCGTTCCGCGCCACGGGTACCACGGTGATCGATCCCGGCTTTCTCGCCGTATACGAGGAAGGTCGCGACCAGAAGGGCGAGGACGAGGACGAACAGCGCCGCCTGCCCCGCCTCAAGCAGGGCGACGTGGTGCCGGTTTCGCAGATCGCCGCCGACCAGCATTTCACCGAGCCGCCGCCGCGCTTCTCCGAGGCGAGCCTGGTCAAGACGCTTGAGGAATACGGCATCGGCCGTCCCTCCACCTACGCCAGCATCATCCAGGTGCTGCTCAGCCGCGAGTACGTCCTGCTCGAAAGCCGCCGCTTCAAGCCCACCGACGTGGGCCGCGCGGTCAGCCAGTTCCTCTCCGGGCACTTCGCCCGATACGTCGACTACGACTTCACCGCCCGCCTCGAAGACGAGTTGGACGCGGTAAGCCGTGGCGAGGAAGCCTGGGTGCCGTTGCTCGAACGCTTCTGGCTGCCGTTCAAGACCCTGGTGGACGACAAGACCGAGTCGGTCGACCGCAACGAGGCCACGGGCGCACGCGAGCTCGGTGAGGATCCGAAAACGGGCAAGCCGGTGTCGGTGCGCCTGGGACGCTATGGCGCCTACGCCCAGATCGGCAGCAAGGACGACGAAGCCAAGCCCACCTACGCGAGCCTGCGGCCCGGGCAGAGCATGCACACCATCACGCTCGAAGAGGCGATGGAGTTGTTCAAGCTGCCGCGCACCCTGGGCAAGTCCGACGCAGGCGAGGATGTCACCGTCGGCATCGGCCGCTTCGGGCCCTTCGTGAAGCAGGGCGATACCTATGCCTCGCTCAAGCCCGAGGACGACCCGTACGTCATCGAATTGCCGCGTGCGTTGCAACTGGTGCAGGAGAAGCTGGAGGCCATCGCCAACCGGACGATCCTCGACTTCGGCAACGGCGTGCAGGTGCTCAACGGGCGCTACGGCCCCTACATCACCGACGGCGAGAAAAACGCACGCATTCCCAAGGATCGCGATCCGAAGACGCTCACCGAGACGGAATGCGCCGAATTGCTGGCGGCTGCCCCGGTGAAGAAGCCTCGTGGCGGTCGCGCGGCCAAGAAGACCGCGGCGAAGAAGGCCACCGCCAAGAAGGCGGCGGCGAAGAAAGTGGCGGCCAAGGATGCGACGGCGGTGAAAAAGACGGCCACGAAGAAGGCGGCCACCAAGAAAACCGCGAGCAAGAAGACGGCGGCCAAGAAGGCCGCCGCGAAGAAGACGACAACCAAGACCGCCACGAAGAAAGCCGTCGTGAAAAAGACGACGAGCAAGGCGACCGCACCCGTCGCCGATTGACCATGCGTCGTTTCACGTCGGCCGCCATCGAACAGGCCGCCTCGCTCCTGCGCGACGGCGGTGTGCTCGCTTATCCCACCGAGGCCGTCTTCGGCCTCGGTTGCGACCCGCACGACCGCACCGCCTTCGAACGCCTGTTCGCGCTGAAAGGCAGGCCTTACTCGCAAGGCGTCCTGCTCATCGCCGCCGATTTCCTGCAGGCGGCGCCGTATATCGACCTGACGAAGGTTTCCGCGAAGGCCCTGGAGCAGGTGCTCGCCTCCTGGCCCGGCCCGAACACGTGGATCTTCCCGCGCAGTGCCCATGTGCCCGAGTGGGTCGCGGGTACCCACTCGGGCATCGCCCTGCGGATCACGGCGCACGCGCCCGCCGCCGCCCTGTGCTCGGCATTCGGTGGCGCGCTGGTATCGACCAGCGCGAATCCCCACGGCGAGCCGCCGGCACGGGACCTGCCGACCCTGGAGCGCTACTTCGGCGCCCGGCTCGACGGCGTGCTGGATGCTGAACTCGGCGGTCTCGACCGCCCGACGGTCATCCGTGACGCCCTGAGCGGCGCTATCATCCGCGCCTGATAGGGGGAGAAGCCGTTGTCGTCGAACGTATTTGAGATTGCCGGAAGGGCTCCCGGCCCACGGCTGCCCTTGCTGGTGGGCGCGTTGTCACGGCCGGTCGCATGGCGCGCCGGACAACCCGTCAGCGCCGCGGTGTTCCTCGGCCACGTGCGCCAGGTGGCCTCGCTCCTGCCGGATGCCGGCAGCGCGGTGAACCTGTGCGAAGACCGCTACGCCTTCCTGGTCGCCTTCGCGGCGCTGGTCGTGCGTGGCCAGACCAATCTTCTTCCGCCTTCGCGCGCGCCGCACGCGGTCGACGAAGTGATGGCGGGACACCCCGGCTCGTATGCGATCGGCGAACTCGACCTGTCGCCCGCTCCAGCCGGCTACGTGCGGATACCTGCGCTCGACGATGGCGCGTCCGTGGAAACCGAGGTACCGATGATCGCCGCCGACGCGGTGGTCGCCATCGGCTACACCTCCGGTTCCACCGGCAAGCCCAAGCCCAACGTGAAGACGTGGGGCAGCTTCGTGGACAGCAACGCCGGGAACGCGAGCATGCTCGGCAAGAGCATCGGCAAGGCGTTCGATCTCGTCGCCACCGTGCCGCCGCAGCACATGTACGGCATGGAGATGTCGGTGCTGATGCCCCTGCTTTCCGAGGTGAGCGTGCACGCCGGGCGTCCGTTCTTCCCGGCCGACGTGGCGGCGGCGCTGGCGACGATGCCGGAGCCACGTGTCCTCGTGACCACGCCCGTGCACCTGCGCGCACTGGTGGAATCGGGCGTGGCCCTGCCGCCGTTGGCGGCGTTCGTCTCGGCGACGGCACCCATGCCGGTCGAACTGGCGACCACCGCCGAGCGACGCTTCGGTGCGCCGCTATACGAAGTATTCGGTTCGACGGAAACCTGCGTCTTCGCCAGCCGCCGTACGTCGACCGACGAGGACTGGACGCTCTATCCGGGCGTCACGCTGCATCCGCAGCCTGACGGCACGCTGGTCGATGCCCCGCAACTGGCGGAAGCCATCGCACTCGCGGACATCGTCACCTTGCATGGCGAAGGCCGTCTCTTCCGCTTGCGCGGCCGCAACAGCGACCTGCTGGAGATCGCCGGCAAACGCGCCTCGCTGGGCGACCTGAACCGGCGGCTCCTTGCCATCGATGGCGTGCGCGACGGCGTGTTGTTCCAGCTCGATGAGGCGGACGCGTCGGGTGTGCGCCGCATCGCCGGTCTCGTCGTCGCGCCTGGAATGACCGAGCAGACGGTGATGGCGGCCTTGCGCGACGCGATGGACCCGGTCTTCCTGCCGCGTCCATTGCGCCTCGTCGAGGCGCTGCCGCGCAACGAAACGGGCAAGCTTCCGCGCGGACAGTTGCTGGCGCTCCTGTTCGCGCGCTGAAGCGCGGTCAGCGGGAGCCGAACGCGCCCATCGTCCCCAGTATCTCGCGCGCGATCGCTACCCGGTTGCCACCATCCTCGGGCTTGGTGATGTCGATGTTCAGCGCGAAGAACCAGCGCTTGCCACCGTGCTCGACCCAGCCCACATACCAGCCGATGTCGTCCGCCTTGGCCGGATCGGCATTGTTCTGCGCACCGTGCGTCGCCCAGCCTGTCTTGGCGTGCAGCACATAGTCCGTGCCGGCTTCGTAGATCGTGATGCGCCGCGCGATCTCCTGTGCACGCGCCGAGAAGGGCAACGTGCCGTCGGCCAGGCGCCGCAGGAAGGCGACCTGTTGCTCGGCGGTTATGCGCAACGCGCCGTCCAGCCAGAACCTGTCGATCCCGCCGCCAATGTCGCGGTTGCCATAGCCGGCCTTGTCGATCCACGACTGCATCCTTTGTTGCCCGGCCCGCCGCGCCACTTCCTGATAGAGCCATACCGTGGAATAGCGCATGCCACTGGCGAGGCTGTTGGCGCGATTCCACTCGACCATCGGCTTGCCGCCCATGTCGCGGACCTTGCCATCCCAGGCGATCGGGTCGAACTCATCGGCGACCGCGCCGGTATCGATGGCCACCATCGCATTGAAGATCTTGAACGTGGAAGCCGGGATGTAGGGCTTGCGGGCGCGTGCCGCGTCGAAAACGTGCGTCGTTCCCGAGCCCTCCTCGTACACCAGAAGGGTTCCGTGCACATTGGCATCGGCGAATACCTTGCCCCACTCTGGATGTTCCTGCCATCCGGCGGCGTGGGACGAGGTGGCTAGCACGAGGGCGAACAACGCGGCGAGCAGGTGGGGCAGGCGTACCATGCGGGCGATCTCCTTGGTCTGGGTGGTCGAGCTTCCTTCCACGAGGGGCAAGGCGAGGGGCTCCGGTATGGCGTTTCGCGGGCAGTGCCCGAAGACGCCGGGTAGAATAGGCGGTTCAACGTCTGGAGATACCCATGAAAGTCCTCGTCATCGGCGGCGGCGGGCGCGAGCACGCGCTGGCCTGGAAGCTTGGCCAATCCGCACGCGTGGACGAGGTGATCGTGGCTCCCGGCAACGCCGGCACGGCGCATGAGCCGGGCATGCGCAACGAAGCCGTGGCGGTGACCGATATCGATGGACTGGTGGCGCTGGCGAAGCGCGAAGCCGTGGGCCTGACCGTCGTGGGACCGGAAGTGCCGCTGGTCGCGGGCGTGGTCGACCGCTTCACGCGCGAAGGCTTGCGTTGCTTCGGCCCGGGCGCCGCGGCGGCACAGCTCGAAGGTAGCAAGGCGTTCGCGAAGGACTTCCTGGCTCGACACCGCATTCCCACCGCGCACTACGCCGTGTTCACCGAGCTGGCGCCCGCGTTGGCGCACGTTCGCGAGCAGGGTGCGCCGATCGTCATCAAGGCCGACGGCCTGGCCGCGGGCAAGGGCGTGGTCGTGGCGATGACCCTCGACGAGGCCGAGGCCGCGTTGAACGACATGCTTGGCCAGCAAGCCTTCGGCGATGCCTCGTCACGCGTGGTGATCGAGGAATTCCTCGACGGGGAAGAAGCCAGCTTCATCGTGATCGCCGATGGCAAGCACGCCTTGCCGATGGCCACGAGCCAGGACCACAAGCGCCGCGACGACGGCGACAAGGGCCCGAACACGGGCGGCATGGGTGCCTATTCCCCCGCGCCCGTGGTCACCGACGAGGTGTCCGCCCGCGTGATGCGCGAAATCATCGAGCCGACGCTCGTCGGCATGGCCGCGGACGGTGCTCCCTTCACCGGGTTCCTGTACGCGGGGCTGATGATCGACAAGGCGGGCGCACCGAAGGTCATCGAGTTCAACGTCCGTTTCGGCGACCCGGAAACCCAGCCGATCATGTTGCGGCTCACCTCGGACCTGGTCGACCTGGTCGAGGCGGCCCTCGATGGCCGGATCGCGCAGGCTGCGGCCACGTGGGACCACCGTCCTTCGCTCGGCGTGGTGCTGGCCGCCGAAGGCTATCCGGGCAAGGTCCGTTCGGGTGACGCCATCGAAGGCGCCGATACCGACTTCGGCGCGGATGTGAAGGTGTTCCATGCGGGCACATCGGAAGGCGCGGACGGCAAGCCCGTCACGGCGGGTGGCCGCGTATTGACCGTGTGCGCGCTCGGCGACGACTTGGCCCAGGCACGCGAGAAGGCTTACGCCGCGCTGGGTGCCGTCCGTTTCCGTGGTGGCTTCTATCGCCACGACATCGCCCATCGGGCGCTGGCGCGCGGTTGATCCAAGGGACGCCGGTGCGCTCGGCTACACTGGCGTCCATCTTTCCGCAGGGACCACGGCATGTCGCAGTTCTCCCTACTCGCCAAGCGCCGCTTCGCGCCCTTCTTCTGGACCCAGGCACTCGGTGCCTTCAACGACAATGCGTTCCGCAACGCGATGGTCATGCTGGTGGCGTTCCAGATGGCCTTGCCGGATGCGCAGGTATCGCTCTACACGAACCTCGCGCCCGCGTTGTTCATCCTGCCGTACTTCCTGTTTTCGGCGACGGCGGGACAGCTCGCCGAGAAGTTCGAGAAGACCCGCATCATCCGCTTCGTGAAGCTGTTCGAGATCGCCGCCATGGCGATCGCGGCGATCGGCTTCTTCACTCATCACGTGTCGTTGTTGCTCGTCGTCCTGTTCCTGATGGGCGTGCATTCCACCGTGTTCGGGCCGATCAAATACTCGATCCTGCCGCAGGCGCTGGAGCGTAGCGAACTCGTCGGCGGCAACGCCCTCGTGGAGACCGGCACACAGCTGGCGATGTTGACGGGCATGATCCTCGGCAACTCGCTGATGCTGATCGCCGGCTACGGCACGCTCGCCGCATCGCTCACCACGATAGCCATCGCATGCGTGGGCTATGTCGTGAGCCGCTCCATCCCGACCGCGCCGGCGACGGCACCCGACTTGCGCTTCAACTGGAATCCGTTCAGCGAAACGTGGCGCGTGCTGAAGATCACCCACGAAGACCGCGCGGTGTTCAACGCCGTGCTGGGCATCTCGTGGTTCTGGTTCTTCGGCACCGTGATGATCGCGCAGTTGCCGAACTACACGCGGCATACCCTCGGCGGCGACGGCTCCGTGAACACGCTCGTGCTGACTCTTTTCTCGCTGGGTACGGGTATCGGTTCGCTGCTGTGCGAGAAGCTTTCGGCCAAGCGCGTGGAAATCGGCCTCGTGCCAATGGGCGCGTTCGGCCTCACGGTGTTCGCCGTGGACCTGTTCTTCGCGCGCCCGATGGTCACGCCGGGTGCCGGCCTGGGCTGGCTCGCCTTCGCCGGTACGGCGGGGGCATGGCGGGTGATGCTCGACCTGACGATGATCGGCGCGTTCGCCGGCTTTTATGTGGTGCCGCTGTTCGCCTTCGTGCAGAGCCGGGCGCCGCGTGAGCGCCTGTCACGCATCATCGCGGGGAACAATATCGTCAACGCCTTGCTGATCTGCGTGGCCTCGGGCTTCGGCATCGGCTTGACCGCTCTGGGGCTGGACGTGCCCACGATCTTCCTGATCACGGGCATCGTGAACGTCGCGGTGGCGGTCTACATCTTCACCCTCGTGCCCGAATTCATGATGCGCTTCATCACCTGGGTGCTGGTGCGCACGCTCTACCGGGTCCGCGTGGACGGCTTGAAGCACGTTCCTGATGAAGGCGCGGCGCTGGTCGTGTGCAACCACGTGAGCTTCATGGACCCCTTGATCCTCATGGCGAACGTGCGCCGGCCGATGCGCTTCGTCATGTACTACAAGATTTACAACCTGCCCATCCTCCGTTTCGTCTTCCGCACGGCCAAGGCGATTCCCATCGCCGGGCGCAACGAAGACCCCGCCTTGATGGAGCGCGCCTTCGAGCGGGTGGACGAGGCCCTGGCGAACGGCGAAGTGGTCTGCATCTTCCCCGAGGGCGGCATCACCCGCGACGGCACGATCCAGAACTTCCGCCCGGGTGTCGACCGCATTCTCGCGCGACGGCCGGTGCCGGTGGTGCCGCTGGCCTTGCGCGGCATGTGGGGCAGCATCTTCAGCCGCCGCGACAGCGCGCTGCGCCGGGCACGCCTTCCTCGCCGCTTCTGGTCGAGGATCGAACTGGTGGGCGGTGCGCCGCTACCCGCGGGCGACGCCGACGCGGCCGTGCTGGAAGCGCGCGTCACCGAACTCCGCGGCGACAATCCCTGACGAATAGCCGGCCTGCTGGTGCAGCCGATGTGCTGTTGTGGGAGCCGCTTCAGCGGCGATCCCGCGGCAGCGGGCCCGGTTCAGGCAAGCACCCATCGCCGCTGAAGCGGCTCCCACAGGAGTGGGCTTCGGACTTCAGGCGAACCAGGCGGCCAGGACGATCACCGCGACCACGGCCAGCCAGACGATCAATACGCGCCGGATGACGCGCCGGGCGTCCTCCAGTTCCGCGATCGGGTCGCTCACGTCCTGCACGTAGCCGTCGCCGGCCTCCACGTCCGCATCGACGCCCGCGCGCGCGACGGCGCCGAGGAAGTCGGGTTCGAGACGGGAACGTGGGCTGCCGGAAGTGTGATGCCACTGCTTCCAGGCGCCCATCACGGCGTCGAAATCCGACACCAGTGCCATGGCGAAGACCATCAGGTGGGCGGGAATCCAATCGAGCGCGTCGGCGACACGGCGCGCGGCGTTGCGCGTGGCGGCATCGAGGGCGAGGGTGGCTTCGCGGCCGAGGATTTGTGCAAGGCGATAGCCGAGCGCGCCGGCGGGACCGAGCAGGAAGAACCAGAACAACACGCCGAAACGACGGCGCAGCGCGCCATAGAACGCCGCCTCGACCATGACGGGGGCGAACCATGTCAGCGGCGCATCGTCGTGGCGCAGGGCGGCGATGGCTTCGTCGCGGCGCAGGGCGTCCGGCGCGCGCAGGACCGCGTCGATGTCGGCCTCGATCTCGCGGGGGCCCAGGGCATAGACCAGCACGATCACCGCGAAGGCGAGCCAGCCCAGGTCGAAGAAGGGAAGGGAGCGCAGGATGCCCGCGAGAATGGCGCATGCGACGACAGGTACCAGCAGCACCACGGCGACGCGCCCCGGCCCGGACGTATCGCCCAGCCGGTTCACCCAATGGCGAAACCAGCGATCGTCGCGCCAGCGGGCCAGCTGCGGGACGCTCCAGGCGACGACGAGGGCGATGAGGACGGCGAGGAGACGTAGAGCCATGGTGTCGGGGAATCCGCGAGTCGTTGCCCCGATTGTAGGCGAAGCACCGCCGTCAGCGGCGGGACGCCTGGGCGACCAGTTCATCCAGGTGCACGCCGCGCAGGCCGAGCCAGTGTTCGATCAGCCGGTACGACACCGAGAGCGGTGGCGGTACGCCGAGCGAACCCGAGGTCATGCCCTGGACGATATCGTCGACGGTGAACCAGCGGGCATCCTCGAGTTCGTCGTCGCGCAGGTGGATCTCGCGTGTCCTGGCGGTCGCGGTGAAACCGACCATCAGCGACGCGGGCAGCGGCCACGGTTGCGACGAGTGATAGGTGGCGTGCAGCACCTCCACGCCGGATTCCTCGCGGACCTCGCGCTTGACCGCGTCTTCCAGCGATTCGCCCGGTTCGATGAAGCCGGCCAGCGTGGAGTAACGGCCGGGGGGCCAGCCGCGCTGGCGACCGAGCAGGCAGGCGTCGCCGTCTTCCACGATCACGATGATCGCGGCATCGGTACGCGGGAAATGCATGTGCGGGCCGTCAGGGTTCGTGCATTGCACGCGATGACCCGAGGCCACGACCAAGGTGGGCGAACCGCATTGGCTGCAGAAGCGGGTCTGCCGCTGCCAGTGGGTGATGCCCTTCGCATAGGCGAACAGGCCGGCTTCGAAAGCCGGAAGGATCAGTCCGGCCTCTCGCAACGACATGCGTCGTGCGCCGGTCAGCGAAACGAAGAGTTCGGCGTGCGCTTCGTCGACGACGAGCGTGAACCAGGCGCTGTCGTTCGCCAGGCCGAGCAAGGTGGACGGCAGGTCGCCGAAGCGCTCGGAACGCATCGCCGGCGTCATCCAGTGCGGCCTGTCCGCCTCTGCCTGGACGAAAGCCTGGCCCTCGCTGTCGAGTACGAGGAAACGCGTACCCGGCGAGCGTTCCGTTTCCTCGACCCACAGGCGATCGTCACGCCGCTCGGCCATGCGATCGATGTCGATGCCGGCGAAGACGTTTTCGCGGGCGCGGCTGGCGACCGCCTTGTCCCGCTCCTGCTCGACGCTCACGCCCACCGACCGGTCATGCGCTGAACGAGGAACCGCAGCCGCAGGTGGTCTTCGCGTTAGGGTTGCGAATGACGAATTGCGAACCGCTGAACGATTCGGCGTAGTCGATTTCCGCGCCGGTGAGGTATTGCAGCGAGAGCGGATCGACCACCAGTGTCACGCCTTCGCGGGACACGGCCAGATCGTCCTCGGCCTGTTCCTCATCGAAGGTGAAACCGTACTGGAAGCCCGAACAGCCACCGCCGCTGATGTACACGCGGAGCTTGAGGCCCGGATTGCCTTCCTCTTCGATCAGCTCGTGCACCTTGCGGGCGGCGGCTTCGGTGAAGACGAGCGGCGCACCCGCGGACCGATAGTCCGGTGCCGAACTCGGAGCCATGGGAAATGGGTTATTCATGCCGCTCATAATGGCGCCGTTCCGTGTCAGGTCAAGCCTCGCTGAGGGCCGGGGTGGCCTCGATCGCCGCCTGGGCCAGCTGGCGGACCGTCTGTGGGGCCCGGTGCACCATCTTGCCGTTGACCTGCGCGCCGGCCGCCATCTCCAGTACCTGATAGCGCACGTCGCCCTCCACCCGGGCCAGGGGAGCCAGTTCCAGGCGCTCCGAGACGTCGATGTCACCGGTGACGCCGCCGTTGATCACGGCCTGGGGCACCTCGATATGCCCGATGACACGGCCGGTCTCACTGATCGTGAGCACGCCGTCCCCGGAAGGATCGGCGTGGATCGATCCTTCGACCGTTCCGTCCAGGTGCAAGGCGCCACTGAACAGGACGTCGCCGCGAAGGGTGACGCCGCGGGCGATAAGGCTTGTGGCGGCCGCACCCACGGCAGGAGCCTGGTTCTTCCGGTTATTGCTGAACATCGTTGGCCTCGTCGTTGCGCAGGGCATCGGTCCACGCCACCGTGCCGGTGACGGACTGGTCGCCGGTGATATCGGCGACCAGTCGCAGGCGGGTGGGTTTGAAGCCCGCCGGCAAGGTGAAGCTGCCCTGGATCTGCTGGAAATACTTGAAGGAGAAGGGAAGCCCTGTCGTCTGCGCACCCTGGCCGAGCGCCGCGCCCTCGAGGGTCGCGACCTTGTCGTCCTGAATGCCCTCGACCGCCAGTTTCAGTGAGCCTTTCACCAATTCCCCCCGGCGCGCGTTCTGGGTGAGCGTGACCATCAGGTTCCAGGCGTTCGCCGTGCCCTTCACCGGCGCGATGCGGGCCCCCTGGATCTTCAGCCCGTCGCGTTGGCCGCCGCCACCGACCAGGCGCGAGTAAAAGGCGAGGTCGGTGCGCAGGCCGCTGATCTCTTCGTCGCGCTCGGCCATGTTGCGCTTGAGTTCTTTCGCCGCGATGTCCGCCACCTGCGCGGAGCGCTGCAGGTTGGCCAGTTGTTGGCGGAGGTCCTCGTTATCGGCGGCGAGCTGGCGAACCCCGCCGCGATCCGAGACCGCGGCAGGCCCACGGGCCGCCACGAACCAGGTGCCCACGGCCACCAGGGCCAGGCTGAGCGCCCAGGCACCGGTCAGGACGAGGCGCTTGCGGCGCTCGCTGGCCGCGTCGTCGAGCGAGCGCACGACGAAACGCGGCGGTGGGCGTGAAGCCATGGAGATACCGTGGAGAAGACGTGAAGACGCCGATGGTATATCCCCCGTCTTCCCCCATGGTCAAGGAACCGGTCCCCATAACGGAGAAGGCCGCCTCGCGGCGGCCTTCGATCAGTCGTGGAGCGATCCGACCTTGCTGAGCATGTACCGCTCGGGGCCGATGTCGGAGATCAGGCTGAACTGGGTTTCCAGCCAGTCGATGTGCTCCTCTTCCTGGCCCAGGATGAACTTGAAGAGGTCGCGGCTGACGAAATCGTGGATGCCTTCGCTGTAGGCGATCGCTTCGCGCAGGTCCTTGGTGGCCAGCATCTCGAGGTCGAGGTCGCCCTGGAGGGCTTCGACCACGTTCTCGCCGATGCGCAGCTTGCCCAGGTGCTGGAGGTTCGGCAGGCCGTCGAGGAAGAGTATCCGCTCGATGAGCTTGTCCGCGTGCTTCATCTCCTCGATCGACTCCTCGTACTCGTGCTTGGCGAGTTCGTTGTAGCCCCAGTCCTTGAACATCCTGTAATGCAGGAAGTACTGGTTGATCGCGGCCAGCTCGTTGTAGAGGACCTTGTTGAGGTATTCGATGACCTTCGCGTCGCCCTTCATGAGGGGTCTCCCTGAGTGTGCAGGGCACGACTATACGTGGCCCGGCGGGGACATGACGTAACGAGAATGAAGGTGGTTTGCGTCCGCGAATGGACGCGGCGCGCGTCAGGCCGGGGAGGGCAGGAAGGTCAGTACGGAGCGCGTTTCCGCGACGGCCTCGCGCAGGCACTGGCGGGCTTCGGACTCGCAGGCCCCGCAACAGTCCGAACAGCCCGTTCGGGCCTGGAGTTCGGCAAAGGATTCGACGCCCTCGGCCGCGGCGCGGCGGATGGCGTGGTCGGTGACGGCATTGCACATGCAGATGTACATGGCGCGCATTCGAACGCGAATGCGAACGATTGTCAACTACACGAATGTGAAGACGCCCCCGGCGGCGGGCGTCCGTTCATTCTCCGCCGCGGGCCAGCCGCTCCGCTTCGGCCTGCTGGGGGCAGGTTCCCACCGTCACCGAGCACACGGTCTCAACGGTGGGAGCGAACTGGCGCAACGCCCGCTCATAGACCTGCCGCTTGAAGTTCACCACGTGGTTCGCCGGATACCAGAAGTCGACCCAGCGCCACAGGTCGAACTCGGGTTTCTCGCAGGCATCCAGGCGGAACGCGTCCTCGCCACACTTCAGGCGGAGCAGGAACCACACCTGCTTCTGGCCGATGCAGGTGGGTCGCTGATGATGGCGCACGAAACGGCTCGGCAGCCGGTAGCGCAGCCAGCCACGGGTTTCCGCCAGCACTTCCACGTGCTGGGCGAGCAGGCCGGTTTCCTCTTCCAGTTCGCGGTACATGGCCTCCAGCGGTGTCTCGTCGCTGCGCATGCCACCTTGGGGGAACTGCCAGCCGTCACGATTGACGCGGCGAGCCCAGAACAGGCGGCCGTCTCCGTTCAGGAGCACGATCCCCACGTTCGGTCGATAGCCATCAGCGTCGATCATCCGCCCTCCACGAACCAGTTCGGCGCTTCCGGAGAGGCGCTCGATGCGCCCGATTCAACCACAGCGCGAGAAGCGCGGGCAAGGCGCTACTTGAACGGGAGGCCCGTGCCGATTAAACTGCCCGGCCTTCGCGGGTCCGCCCGTGAACGACCAGGTTCCATGGCTAGGTAGCTCAGCTGGTCAGAGCGCGGCACTCATAATGCTGAGGTCGGCGGTTCGAGCCCGCCTCTAGCCACCAATGCAAAAGGCCGCGCTCATGGGCGCGGCCTTTTTCTTTGCTCCCATGATCGAATCAGGATGCCTCGCGTTCCACCAGCGGAAGATCGTCGCCGCGCGGTGGCGTATCCAGGACGGCCCGCGCCAACTCCACCACGTTGTGCACGCGCAGCTTGGCCATCAGGTTCGCCCGGTGCAGTTCGACGGTCTTCGGGCTGATGTTCAACTCGCTGGCGATGACCTTGTTGAGCTTGCCGCCCATGATCCCGTCCAGTACCTGCGACTCGCGGCGGGTCAGCGAGACATCGGGACGGAGGCTGGCGAAGACGTTCGCCGCCGGTTCCTCGCTACCGGGTTCATCGTCAGGGAGGGGCATCAGGAAGACCGCATGGAAAGCCGCGGGTGGCACGTCGAGCAGTTGCCGGGTGAGCCGATAGCGGCGGGGAGGCGCATGCCGGTCGCGAAAGACGAACTCATCCGCGTGGTCGGTGCGATGAAGGTGCTCCTCCAGCCATGCCGGTCCGGCCCGTCCCCTCGCGGTCATGCCGAATTCGCGCTGGAAGGCCGCATTGACCATCACGGCGCGACCGCCTTCGTGGCGCCAGACGACGCAGGGCCAGGGCAAGGCGGCGAATACTTCCTCGGCCAGCCCGCAGGTGTGCGAGCCGTCGAGCGAATCACTAGCAAGGCACATCGATGCCTCCTGAATGTACGCGTGGGAAGCCGGTGAAGCCCCCTCGCTTCACCCGTGTAGTTACCACTGCAACCGTTTCCCGATGAAAAGTCCATGAATCGTGGCCGCGGATATGCCGAACTGCGACATCCGTCGTGAATACCACTTCCACGGGGGGCGTCGGCACGCCCTCCGCTACAATGCGGGGTCATCCGTGAAAGACGCCGTCCCCATGCGCATATTCAAGACGTTCAACATCGAAGCGGCCCACCGCTTGCCGAATGTGCCCGAAGGGCACAAGTGCTCGCGCCTGCACGGCCATTCATTCCGCATCGAACTGCACGTCGAGGGTCCGACCGATCCGGTGCTGGGCTGGGTGATGGATTTCGGCGACCTCAAGGCGCGTTTCCAGCCGCTCTACGATCGCCTCGACCATCACTACCTCAACGACGTCGAGGGCCTGGAGAATCCGACCAGCGAAAACCTGGCACGCTGGATATTCGAACGCCTGCGCGCCGACGTGCCGGGCCTGGCGAAGGTCGTGGTGCACGAGACCTGTACCTCCGGCGCCGAATACTCCGCCTGAGCCAGGCTTCCGGCCGAAACCTGCCTGCGCAACAATTCGTGGTTGCCGCCTTGTCCGGGGCGGGTCTACACTCCGGCACTCCCCGTTCCCCAACGGTTGCCGCGATGTCCCATGTAAACGGTTACGCCGAACTCGCCCGATGCGTCGGGCGGATGGCGGCGACTGCATATGCATGGGTGACAGCGTCGGCCGGCGCATTGGCAGGCCGTCCCGCCCGGGCCTGACCGACCGCGTCTCCTCGCCAACGACGCGACGGATGGTCGCGCCGGCGGGTGGTTATGGCCTTTCGTCGCTTGTCCCGTCGTTTACGGCACTGGTATACTTTTCCAGATTAAACCGTGGCCCGTTGAACCATCTGGTGCCGCCTTCGAGCGAAACCACGGGAGCCTCGCGTTGCTCAACAGTCTTGCAGCCGGTCGTCACCTCGCCATGCGCATCGTCATCGCGCAGCTGGTGGTGGCTGTCATAGCGGGACTCGCTTTTTCCCTGCAGGGTCGTCCAGCCGCGCTGGCCGCCTTCGGGGGTGCCCTGGTCGTCGCCATCGCTACCGCGCTGCTTGCCGCGCGAGCGTTCAGCGCGCTGGGTGGAGCGGGAGTGACGTTCATGAGGTTCCTCGTGGGAATGATCCTTCGCTGGATCGTCCTCATTGGTGGACTGGCGCTCATCCTGGTTCAGTGGAAGCTGCCACCCTTGCCCGCGTTGGTGGGACTGGTGGCCGGCTACGCGGTCAACGTATTTGCATTCAGATTCAAGGGTTGAGGCATGGCGAGCGAACCGCAAGGCGGTCTGACCGAATACATCCAGCACCACCTGAACCACATGACGGTGAATTTCAGCGCCGATCATTTCTGGTTCTGGAACCTCCGCGCGGACTCGATCATCATTTCGTTCGTCCTCGGCGCCGCGTTCTGCCTGTGGTTCTGGCTGTTCGCGCGCAAGGCCACGTCCGGCGTGCCGTCGAAGGGCCAGGCCCTGGTCGAGCTGGCGATCGAATTCGTCGATACACAGGTGAAAGACACCTTCCATGGCGATCGCCGCACGGTGACGCCGCTGGCGCTGTCGATCTTCATGTGGGTATTCCTCATGAACGCGATGGACCTGCTGCCGGTCGACCTTGCCGGCTGGCTGGTGCACACCTTCGCGGGTGACGAAGTCGCCCACCACACCTATTTCCGCATGGTGCCCACCGCGGACATCAACACCACCGTCGGCCTGTCGGTCGCCGTGCTGTTCATCGTCATCGGCCACGGCATCAAGGCCAAAGGTGGCTTCGGCTTCGGCAAGGAACTGCTCACGGCCCCGTTCCATGCGAACAACCCGATCGCCAAGCTCGTGCTGGTGATCCCGAACTTCCTTCTCAACGTCGTCGAAACCCTGTCCAAGCCGGTGTCGCTCGCGATGCGACTGTTCGGCAACATGTACGGCGGCGAATTGGTGTTCATGCTGATTGCCGGTCTGATGGTGAGCTGGATCAGCTTCGTGCCTGGCGTCGTGTTCAACACGGCGTGGGCGATCTTCCACATCCTGATCATCGCCCTCCAGGCGTTCATCTTCATGATGCTCACGATCGTCTACATCGCCACCGCGCGGGAACACCACTAACTCACCGCACCGACGTTAGAAATTCGATTCCACGCCCTTTCGTTTCCACCCTTTCGTTATTCGTATATCCCAGGAGAACACCATGGAACTCGCCTCGCTTCTCGCCCACGTCCAGGGCATGACCGCCATCGCCATCGGCGTGATCATCGGCCTCGGTGCGCTCGGCGCCTGCCTCGGTATCGCCATCATGGGCTCGAAGTTCCTCGAGTCGGCCGCTCGCCAGCCGGAACTGGTTCCGCTGCTCCAGGGTCGCATGTTCCTGCTCGCCGGCCTGATCGACGCGGCGTTCATCATCGGCCTGGCCGTTGCGCTGCTCTTCGCGTTCTCGAACCCGCTGGTCGGTGTCGTGCGCGCCGCGGTCGGCGGCTAAGCAGCCGTTCGTCTTGTCGCCGTGATCCCCTGGGGTCACGGCGATCGTCAGTACCCAAGCGTTCGGAGTCTTTGGAGAGATCATGGAAATCAACATGACCTTCCTGGGCCAGATGATCTCTTTTGCGATCCTGGTCTGGTTCACCACCAAGTTCATCTGGCCCCAGCTCAACGGTGCCATCGAAGAACGCCAGAAGAAGGTGGCCGAAGGGCTCGCCGCGGCCGAGCGTGCTCGTGCCGAGCTGAAGGATGCCGACGCCAAGGTCGCCGTCGAGATCAAGCAGGCCCGCCTGCAGGCCACCGAGATCATCGACAAGGCCCAGCAGCAGGGCAACCAGATCCTCGAAAAGGCCCGCGCCGAAGCCACCGACGAGATCAACCGTCTGAAGGCCCAGGCCCAGGACGAGATCGCATCGATGGCCCAGCGTGCGCGTGAGCAGCTGCGCGAGCAGGTTGGCGCGCTCGCCGTCCGTGGCGCCGAAAAGATCGTCCAGCGCGAGATCGATCCGGCGACCCACAAGGCCCTGCTCGACCAGCTTGCTGCCGAGATCTGATCATGGCCCAGGCGCTCACCCTCGCTCGTCCCTACGCACGCGCCGCTTTCGAAGTGGCGCATGCGTCGGGTTCGCTCGCCGAATGGCTGGCGGCGCTGAACTTCGCGGCCGCCGTCGCGGTGGATCCGCGTGTCGCCGGCCTCGGTAACGATCCGCGCGTGCTGCCGACCCAACTGGTCGCGCTGCACCTGCCCCCCGGCGTGGCGGCCGATGTGCCGTTCGGCCAGTTCCTCGCGGAGCTGGCGGAGAACGGCCGCATGGTGCTGTTGCCGGAAATCGCCGCGCTCTACGACGACTACAAGCGGGAGTCGGAGTCGACCCTGAAGGTCAAGGTCACGAGCGCACTGGATCTCGACACGGCGCAGGCCGAACAGCTGCGCGCCTCGCTGAAGCGCCGCTTCAAGCGCGAGATCGAACTGGATACGCACGTCGATCCGGCGTTGCTCGGCGGTGTCGTCATCGACACGGGCGAGCAGGTCATCGACGGTTCGGCGCGAGGCCGCCTGCAACGGCTGGCCAGCGCGCTGACGCACTGATACGAGCTTCTCATACCACCGGGTGCCGTGAGAGCGGCGCGACCCAAGGAACCGACCATGTCCAGCACCACTCTGAATCCGTCCGAGATCAGCGAGCTGATCAAGACCCGCATCGAGCAGTTCAAGCTCGGCGCCGAGGCACGCAACGAAGGCACGATCATCAGCGTGTCCGACGGCATCGTGCGTATCCACGGCCTGGCCGACGTGATGCAGGGCGAAATGATCGAACTGCCGAACGACACGTTCGCCCTAGCGCTGAACCTCGAGCGCGACTCGGTCGGCGCCGTGGTGCTCGGTGAATACCAGCACCTGCGCGAAGGCGACGCCGCCAAGACCACCGGCCGCATCCTCGAAGTGCCGGTCGGCCCGGGCCTGCTCGGCCGCGTCGTCGACGCGCTGGGCAACCCGATCGACGGCAAGGGTCCGATCGACGCCGTGGGCACCAGCCCCGTCGAGAAGGTCGCCCCGGGCGTCATCTGGCGCCAGTCGGTCGACCAGCCGATGCAGACCGGCTACAAGTCCATCGACTCGATGATCCCGATCGGCCGCGGCCAGCGCGAGCTGATCATCGGCGACCGCCAGACGGGCAAGACCGCCGTCGCGATCGACGCGATCATCAACCAGAAGAACTCCGGCATTAAGTGCATCTACGTCGCCATCGGCCAGAAGCGCAGCTCGATCGCCAACGTCGTGCGCAAGCTGGAAGAGAACGGCGCGCTGGCCAACACGATCGTCGTCGTCGCCTCGGCCTCCGAAGCGGCCGCCCTGCAGTACGTCGCACCGTATTCCGGTTGCGCCATGGGCGAGTACTTCCGCGACCGCGGCGAAGACGCGCTGATCGTGTACGACGACCTCTCCAAGCAGGCCGTGGCCTACCGCCAGATCTCGCTCCTGCTGAAGCGTCCGCCGGGCCGCGAAGCCTATCCGGGCGACGTCTTCTATCTTCACTCGCGCCTGCTCGAGCGCGCCTCGCGCGTCAGCGCCGAGTACGTCGAGAAGATGACCAACGGCGAAGTGAAGGGCAAGACCGGTTCGCTCACCGCGCTGCCGATCATCGAGACCCAGGCCGGCGACGTCTCCGCGTTCGTTCCGACCAACGTGATCTCGATCACCGACGGCCAGATCTTCCTCGAGACCGATCTGTTCAACGCCGGTATCCGTCCGCCCGTGAACGCCGGTATCTCGGTGTCCCGCGTCGGTGGTGCCGCCCAGACCAAGATCATCAAGAAGCTGTCCGGTGGCGTGAAGCTCGCCCTCGCGCAGTACCGCGAACTGGCCGCGTTCGCGCAGTTCGCCTCGGACCTGGATGCCGCCACGCGCGCGCAGCTCGACCGTGGCCAGCGCGTCACCGAACTGATGAAGCAGCCGCAGTACTCGCCGCTCTCGATCGCCGAACTCGGCGTGTCGGTCTACGCGGCCGAGAAGGGCTACCTCGACGACCTGCCGGTCAACAAGGTGCTGGCGTTCGAGAAGGGCCTGCACGCCTTCATGCGCCAGAACCACGGCGACCTGATGAAGAAGATCGACCAGACCGGTGACTGGGACAAGGACATCGAGGCGACCTTCAAGGCCGCCGCCGACGAGTTCAAGAAGACCGGTAGCTGGTAAGAGCGAAACGCGCGGGGCGCAGGCCGCAAGGCCGGCCCCGCGAGCTGGCGACACCTTTCAAAGACGAGTAAGCCATGGCTAGCGGCCGCGAAATCAAAACCAAGATCAAAAGCACGCAGAACATGCGCAAGGTGACCGGCGCGCTGCAGATGGTCTCGGCGTCGAAGATCCGCAAGGCGCAGGACCTGATGAAGGCCTCGCGCCCGTATGCGCGTCTGATGCGCAAGGTCATCGCGCACGTCGCGCAGGCCAGCACCGATTTCACCCATCCGTTCCTCACTGAACGCGAGAACGTCGCGCGCGTGGGCTTCATCGTGGTGTCGACGGATCGCGGCCTCGCCGGCGGCCTCAATTCCAACCTGTTCCGCCGCACGCTGGCCTCGATCCGCGAGTGGCAGGGCAAGGGTGCCGAGGTGGACGTCGTCGCCATCGGCCAGAAGGCCGTGCAGTTCTTCCGTCGCATCAAGGGCGTGAACCTGATCGGCTCGGCCACGCATCTTGGCGAGAAGCCCAAGCTCGAAGACCTGATCGGCGTGATCAAGGTGGTCCTCGATGCGTATTCCGACAACAAGCTCGACCGCGTTTTCCTGGTCTACAACGACTTCGTGAACACCATCGTGCAGAAGCCGAGCATCGACGCCCTGTTGCCGCTGTCGCTGGTGGCCACGGAGCTCGAGAACGCGGAAGGCAAGACGTCCGAGGGCGTGAAGGTCGAGCAGACGCACGACTGGGACTACATCTACGAACCGGACGCACGCACGGTGCTCGAGCACCTGATGACGCGCTACATCGAGTCGGTGGTGTACCAGGCGGCGCTGGAAAACCTCGCCAGCGAACACGCCGCGCGCATGGTCGCCATGAAGGCCGCGTCGGACAACGCCAGCAAGGTCATCGGCGAACTGACGCTCGTCTACAACAAGGCGCGCCAGGCGGCGATCACCCAGGAAATCTCGGAAATCGTCGGCGGCGCCGCCGCGGTCTGACCGAACACGTCATGGCGACGCGAAAGCGGCGCCGCTACAGAACCTAAAGAAGATTCATCCGGAGCATTCCATGAGCCAGGGTAAAGTTGTTCAGATCATCGGCGCGGTCGTCGACGTCGAATTCCCGCGCGACCAGGTACCGCAGGTCTACGACGCACTGAAGATCGACGGCACCGAGATCACCCTCGAAGTGCAGCAGCAGCTCGGTGACGGCATCGTGCGCACCATCGCGCTCGGTTCCACCGACGGCCTGCGCCGCAACCTCATCGCCCGTAACACCGGCGAAGGCATCAAGGTGCCGGTCGGCAAGGCCACGCTCGGCCGCATCATGGACGTGCTCGGCAATCCGATCGACGAAGCCGGTCCGATCGGCGAGCAGGAAAAGTGGGTCATCCACCGCGAAGCCCCGTCGTACGACGAGCAGGCCGCCGCCAGCGAACTGCTGGAAACCGGTATCAAGGTCATCGACCTGATGTGCCCGTTCGCCAAGGGTGGCAAGGTCGGCCTGTTCGGCGGCGCCGGCGTGGGCAAGACCGTCAACATGATGGAGCTCATCAACAACATCGCGAAGGCGCACTCGGGTCTGTCCGTGTTCGCCGGCGTGGGTGAGCGTACTCGTGAAGGTAACGACTTCTATCACGAGATGAAGGACTCCAACGTCCTCGACAAGGTCGCGATGGTGTACGGCCAGATGAACGAGCCGCCGGGCAACCGCCTGCGCGTCGCCCTGACCGGCCTGACCATGGCCGAGTTCTTCCGTGACGAGAAGGACGAGACCGGCAAGGGCAAGGACGTCCTGCTCTTCGTCGACAACATCTACCGTTACACGCTGGCCGGTACCGAAGTGTCCGCGCTGCTCGGCCGCATGCCGTCGGCCGTGGGTTACCAGCCGACGCTGGCCGAGGAAATGGGCGTCCTGCAGGAGCGCATCACCTCGACCAAGACCGGTTCGATCACCTCGATCCAGGCCGTCTACGTTCCCGCGGACGACCTGACCGATCCGTCGCCGGCGACCACCTTCGCGCATCTGGACGCGACCGTGACGCTGAGCCGTAACATCGCCTCGCTGGGTATCTACCCGGCGGTGGACCCGCTCGATTCCTCCAGCCGTCAGCTGGACCCGGCCGTCATCGGCCAGGAGCACTACGACACCGCGCGCCGCGTGCAGATGACGCTGCAGCGCTACAAGGAACTGAAGGACATCATCGCCATCCTCGGCATGGACGAGCTGTCGCAGGAAGACAAGGAAGCCGTGTCGCGCGCCCGCAAGATCGAGCGCTTCTTCTCGCAGCCGTTCCACGTGGCCGAAGTGTTCACCGGCTCGCCGGGCAAGTACGTGGCGCTGAAGGAAACCATCCGCGGCTTCAAGATGATCCTCGACGGCGAGTTGGACTACCTGCCGGAACAGGCCTTCTACATGGTCGGCGGCATCGACGAAGCCATCAAGAAGGGCGAGGAGATGGGTGCGAAGAAGGCTGCGTAAGCCCTCTTTCCCCATCCTCGACCAACGGAAGACCAGCCCATGACCCATACCATCCGCGTCGACATCGTCAGCGCCGAAGCCGAGATCTACTCCGGCGAAGCCACGCTCGTGGTCGCCACCGGTGAGCTTGGCGAGCTGGGCATCGCGCCGCGTCATGCCCCGCTGATCACTCGCCTGAAGCCCGGTCACGTGGACGTGGTGGCCGCCAACGGCGAGCGCCAGCAGTTCTACGTCTCCGGCGGCATCCTCGAGGTGCAGCCCCAGGTCGTGACCATCCTCGCCGACACGGCGGCCCGCGCCGCCGATCTCGACGAGGCGGCCGCCCTGAAGGCAAAGGAAGAGGCGGAGGCCGCACTGGCCAACCGCGGGCCGCAAATGGACGTCGCCGAAGCCCAGGCCAAGCTGGCGGAGGCACTGGCCCAGCTCCAGGCACTCGAACGCATGCGCAAGACGCTCAAGCACTGACCGGCGAACACCGATCAAGGAAGCCCCTCCCAGGAGGGGCTTTTTTGTTGTGGAAGCCGATCCGGTAGAAGCCGACTTTGGTGGGAGCCGACTTGTCGGCGATCCCGCGGCAGCGGGCCGGCTATCGCGAGCACCCATCGCCGCTGAAGCGGCTCCCACCAGAGACCGCAGGCTCCCATTGGAACCGGCGGTCTTCATCCGAAAATGACTAGAGCGGCGCAACACTCGATGACTACGTCACTTTAGCCGCATCATGCGTATCCACTACCGTCGCAGTCTCTGGATCATCGGTGTCGTCGCCGTCGTGCTCATCGCGGCGCGGCTCGCCCTGCCGTATGTGGTGCTCGACTATCTCAACGGCCGCCTTTCCCGCATGGGTGCTTACTCGGGGCATATCTCCGACATCGACATCCATCTCTGGCGTGGCGCCTACTCCATCGACCGGCTGACCGTCACCAAGGTGGACGGCAAGGTGCCGGTGCCGCTATTCGATACGGCACGTGCGGATATCTCGCTCAGTTGGCGGGCGATCGCGAAAGGTCACATTCGCGGAAAGATCGATTTCCACGAGCCCGTGGTGAACTTCGTCGACGGTCGTGGCGAGGGCGATACCCAGACGGGCAAGGGCGTGGACTGGCGGGCGCAGCTGCGCGCCCTGGTGCCGACGCAACTCGATGAGGTGAACGTGTTCAATGGCACGATCACCTTCCGCAACTTCGTCTCGAGTCCGAAAGTGGATCTGAAGATGACGGACGTCAACGGGACGGCGACGAACCTGACGAACGTGCAACGCGAAGGAGGGTCGCGCGTGGCGCACCTGCACGCCACGGCCAAGGTGCTCGGAGACGCCCCCCTGGAAACACGCGCGGAGTTCGACCCGCTGGAGCGCTTCGGTGATTTCCGCTACGAGTTGAGCGTCCGCGACATCAAGCTGGTGAAGGCCAACGACCTTGCCCGCGCGTATTCCGGACTCGATTTCGCGGGCGGTGAGGGTGATTTCTTCATGGAGTTGCAGGCCAGGGACCGCCGATTGAGCGGTTACGCCAAGCCCTTGTTTCACGGCCTGCAGATATTCAGCTGGAAGCAGGATGTCGAGCAGGACAAGAAGAACCCGCTCAAGCTTGCTTATGAAGCCGTGGCCGAAGGCGTCACCAAGATCTTCAAGAACCAGTCCAGGGACCAGTTCGCGACCCGTGTTCCCATCTCCGGAACCATCGACGACAAGAACGTTTCCGCCATGGAAGCGATCCTCGGCATCCTGCGGAATGCCTTCGTCGAGGCGTACAAGCCGAACCTCGAGCACCTGACCGAGCGGCCGAAAAACGACTAGCCGACTTGGCAGGGCGCCGTAAACGCGCGAAAGTGCGGCCCTCCCTTACCGGCAGGCAAGCGTGCCCATGACCGTCAAGCCACTCCATGTCCTGATCCTCGCCGCGGGCGAGGGCAAGCGGATGAAGTCCGCGACCGCCAAGGTGCTCATGCCGCTCGCTGGGCGGCCCCTGCTGGCCCACGTGATCGACGTCGCCAGGACCCTGAATCCCGCAGGCATGCACGTGGTGTACGGCCATCACGGGCAGCAGGTGCGCGATGCCTTCGCCAGCGATACGTCGCTGGCGTGGATCGAACAGCGCGAACGCCTGGGTACGGGCCACGCCGTGCGTACCGCGCTCGAGGCCATGCAGGCGGCAGGCAAGCCCGAGGGCCGCGTGCTCGTCCTGTATGGCGACGTGCCCCTCATTCGCGCCGAAACGCTGGCTGCGCTCGTGGCCGCCGATGACGGCCTGGCCATGCTGGCGACTCGTCTCACCGATCCGCGGGGCTATGGGCGCGTGGTGCTCGACGCCGCCGGCAAGGTCCGGCACATCGTCGAGGAAAAGGATGCGAGCGCGGCGCAGCGCGCCATCGACCTGGTGAATACGGGGATCGTCGCCGCCGATGCGGCGCGGCTGCTCGCGTGGACGCAGCGGCTCGGCAACGGCAATGCGCAAGGCGAGTACTACCTCACCGACATCTTCGAAATGGCTGCTGCCGAGAACACACCGGCGGCCTGCGTGGATTGCGACGCGGTCGAGGCTTCGGGTGCCAACGATCCCTGGCAGTTGTCCGGGCTGGAAGCCCTCCATCGCGAACGGAGCGCACGTGCGCTGGCCCTGGAGGGAGTGCGCTTCGCGGACCCCTCACGCCTGGACGTGCGCGGCAAGGTAAGCGTCGGCCGCGACGTCGAAGTGGACGTCGACGTCATCTTCGAGGGTGAGGTGGAACTGGGCGACGACGTGCGCATCGGTCCCTTCACCCGCGTGCGCAACGCGAAGCTCGCCGCAGGTACCGTCGTCCTCGCCCATTGCGACCTCGATGGCGTGGTGACGCACGGGCCGTGCACGATCGGCCCCTTCGCGCGCCTGCGCCCCGGGACGGATCTCGCCGCCGGAGTACACATCGGCAATTTCGTCGAGACGAAGAACGCGCGGATCGCCGAGGGCTCCAAGGCGAACCACCTGAGTTACCTCGGCGATACCGTCATAGGCAGCAAGGTGAACATCGGCGCCGGCACCATCACCTGCAACTACGATGGCGTGAACAAGAGCCGCACCACGATCGAGGACAACGTCTTCGTCGGCTCGAACAGCGCCCTGGTGGCGCCCGTGACGTTGCACGCGGGATCGACCATAGGCGCGGGGTCGGTCATCACCAAGGACACCCCGCCGGACGCGCTGACGCTGTCGCGTGCACGCCAGAGCACGATCGAGGGCTGGCACCGGCCGACGAAGAAGGGCTAGAGCGATATCAGGCGCGATAGCGCCAGCCGTCGATTTCCACCAGCAACTCCGCGCGGCAGACATCGCCATGCACGAGTAACAGCGGAGCGCCCGGCAGGTGTTTCGCCGCGAAGCCGCGCACGGTCTCCTCGTCCTCGGGGCGTCGCACATAGACCTTCAGCGGCGCCGACGGCCCGAATCCATGCGGCATGCCACTGGTGTCCAGCAGCGTCTCCAGGTTGCGCAGCGTCTCGGCCAGTTGCGCCTCGATGTCGCCGGCATGCGCCGAGGCATGGCCGACCACCGCCGCCGTACCCGAGATGGCGAGCACGTCGTTCGCCGGCAGTAGCGTGGCCCGCGCGAAGCTCGGCGGAGTACGGCCGTACTGGCGTGGGTAACGCCATGCGCTCACCTGGCGGGGATTTTCCACACGGGTGCCCGGGCGGTCCGTCGCGAGGAGATAGACCTGCAACAACGCCGTGTCGGCGTGGTGCCCGATCGCCGTGGCGGCAGGGTAGCCCTGGGCGAAGATCTCGCCCATGCCGCCGATCCTCCCGGTGCAAAAATGCTTGTAGCGTTCGTCGTCGCCGCTGCCCGCGTTGATCGCCCCGAGGTAATTCCATATCCGCTGGACATGCCGTTCCTCGGCCGTGGCCACGAAACGCGACAGCAAGCCATAGGCATACCGTGCCGCCCCTTCGGGACCGCCGTGCTCGTCCTCGTGGCACTCCACCGCGGCGAACAGCCAGCCACCTCCGCGCGACCAGCGCAGGTCGCCCTGGCGGCCGCGGTCCACGTCGCCGTCCACTTCCCAGACCTCGGCCGGCGCATCGCCCAGGGGCTCCAGTGCCACGCGCAGCCAGCGTGGGTCGTCGTGGACCGGGGCCGCGGCACCGAAGCCGAAGGCGGCCAACGTGGAGGGCGACAGGGCCGCCGCCGCGGGCCGGTAATCCACCCGTGGCGATGTAGGGGCCGAGAGCGGATTCCGCTCTCGCATTTCACTTCCTGGGAGCATCGGGTCTTCCATCCTGCGCGTTCGGAGCATGATATCGCCCCAGCGTCGGCGGGGAACGTGAACGCGGGTTGGATTCATCAGCCTGAACACCGTCCTAAGCGGCCCCAAAGACCCCTGTGTTAAACTTCGCGGTCGCTGCCATCCGGGGGGAGGCAGGAACATCCAGGACCTGGAAACACCAATGGCAACGCAGACCGCAGCACAGCACGAACTCGCCGAACTCATCGTCACAAGTCTCAATCTCGAATCGGTGCAGCCCGCCGACATCGATCCCGAGGCGCCCTTGTTCGGCGGCGAGCTGGGCCTGGACTCCATCGATGCGCTGGAAATCGCCCTGGCCGTTTCCAAACGCTACGGCTTCCAGCTGAAATCCGACAATCCGGATAACCGGACGATCTTCACGAGCCTGCGCACGCTGTCCGAGCATATCGAGCAGCACCGCGCCGCGGCCTGACCGCCGTTCAGGTCGCACTTGCCCGGGGCGTGCTTTGCTTCGCCCTGGACGGCCGGGCGAGAACCGCTATCGCCGGTGTGGCCCCGATCGTGCTCCGGAGATACCGATGACCGATCCGACCGATATCGCACCCTGCGTGCGCCCGCTGCGTTTCGACGCGGCACACCCCAGCTTCGCCGGTCATTTCCCGGGCCGGCCGATCGTCGCCGGCGTGCTGCTGCTCGAGGCCGCGGCCACCGCGCTGCGTGAATGGCGCGGACTCGTCGTGAGCCAGGTGATCGACGCCAAGTTCCTCGCGCCGCTCCTGCCTGATGAGGATGCCCATATCGAACTCGTCGCGGTGGACGCCGTCCGTTTCCGCTTCACGATCCGCCGGGCGGCGGAGGTCCTCGCGCGAGGCACGCTCGAGGGCATGGCATGAGTCACTGGAAGCAACGCGAAGGCGGCAGCCTGTTCGCCATCTGGCTGATTCGCACGATCGCACTGAGGCTCGGACGGGGCGTGGCCCGCGCGCTGCTCTATCCGATCGCCTTGTACTTCTTCCTGCGTCGTGCCGACGAACGCGCCGCCTCGCGTGCGTACCTGTCGCGCGTGCTGGGACGCCCCATCACCGGCTACGACGTCTTCCGCCATATCCACATGTTCGCCGCGACCCTGCTGGATCGCATGTTCTTCCTCGCCCATGGCGAACGCGATTTCGTCGTCGACGTGGAAGGCCTGGCCGATCTCGACCGTTGCATCGATGGTGGCCACGGCGTGCTGTTGATCGGTTCGCACCAGGGCAGTTTCGAAGCCCTGCGCGCGCTCGGCGCACGGCGGCCGGACGTGCCGTTGCGCGTCGTGCTCGACAAACAGAAGACTCCTGCGCTCACCACCGTCCTCGAAGCGCTCGCGCCGGAGGTCGGCGCGGCGGTGATCGACGCCTCTCGCGGCGGTGCCTCGGTCGCTCTGGCGATGGCCGAAGGGGCCGCCCAGGGCGGCATGGTCGCGCTGCTCGCCGACCGCGGACACCAGGGCGAGTCGATCTGCCGCGTGCCCTTCCTGGGCACGCCTGCGCCGTTTCCCGTGGGGCCGTGGCTGCTCGCGTCCGCGCTGAAGATTCCCGTGGTGTTGTGCATGGGCATCTATCTGGGCGGCAACCGTTACCGTCTGATCTTCGAAGCGTTCTCGGATGGCATCGACATTCCCCGCGCGCAGCGCGCGGTCGCTCTCGAAGCCGTCGTCGCCCGCTATGCCGCGCGCGTGGAGCACTATGCACGCCTGTATCCCTTCAACTGGTTCAATTTCTATGACTTCTGGCAAGAAACTGGCCCTGCTGACGAGCCTGCTGCTACCGCTCACGTGCCTCGCCACTCCGACGCCTGACACGGACGCCGCGAAGGCGCTGGTAGCGAGCCTCAACCGGCCCGCGGCCGCACGCACCTCGTTCGCCGAGGCGCGTTTCATGCGCGTGCTCGACAAGCCCCTGGTGGTCTCGGGCGAACTGGCCTGGCTCGGTGGCGATCGCCTGGAGCGCCGCGTCGACACGCCGATGAAGGAAACCTCCACGATCGCCGACGGCGAGGTCACCCAGGAACGCGAGGGCAAGAAGCCGCGAAGCTTCTCGCTGAAGCGCGCGCCGCAGTTGAAGGTGTTGCTCGACAGCTTCGTCGCGTTGCTCGCCGGCGATCCCTCACGGCTGGGCGAGTCCTTCGAGATCGCCCTGGGCCGCGACGCCGACCGCTGGCAATTGACCCTCACCCCGCGCGATCCACGGATCGCGAAGCAGATCGCCGCCATCCATGTGTACGGTAGCGGCAAGGTGCCGCGTTGCATGCGCATGGACGAGAGCGATGGCGACACCTCGATCGACCTGCTCGGCGAGCTCGCCACGAAGATGCCTGCCGAACCGACCCGCGAAGGACTCATCGCGCAGTGCGGCGGCGCGATGTGAAGGGCGCGCGCCTCGGCATCCTCGTCGCCTGGCTCGCCGCGCTCGCGGCCCTGGGCGCGATCGTCGCCACGCAACTGAAGGTGGGCACGGACCTGCGCAGCTTCATGCCGGCACCGACGACGCCGGACCAGAAGTTGCTCATGGACCAGGTCGGCGAAGGTCCCGGCTCGCGCCTGCTTCTCGTCGCGATCGACGGCGGCGACGATGCCGCCAAGGCCGCGTTGAGCCGGGGACTCGCCGCCGCCTTGCGCAAGGAGGCCGCCTTCACGCAGGTGGTCAATGGTGACTTCGACCTCGGCATGCTCGATACCCGCCTGATGCCTTACCGGTTCCTGCTGTCGCCGACACTCGATACGCAGGCGCTGGACGAGGACTATCTCGCCGACCAGCTGCAACAGCGCCTGGACGACCTGGGTTCGCCGGCGGCGACCTTGCTCAAGGGCCTGTTGCCGCGCGATCCCACGCTGGAAACCTTGAAGCTCGCCGAACGCTGGACCCCGGCACGCTCGCCGGAGGTGCGCGAAGGCGTCTGGTTCTCCTCCCGTGGCGAGGCGCTGTTGCTGGCGCAGACGCGCGGCGCCGGCTTCGATCCCGGTGCCCAGGACGAGGCGATCGGTCGCCTGCGCGCCGCCTTCGCGGCACTGCCGGACAGTGCCGGCTCGCACCTGACGATCAGCGGTCCGGGGTACTTCACGGTGGTGGTCAATGCGCAGACGCGCGACCAGGCCGACTGGATCGGCCGCATTTCCACCATCGGCTTCATCGTGTTGATGCTTGCCGCCTACCGCAGCGTGAGCAGCCTTCTTTTCGGCGCCTTGCCCGTGGCGACGGGCGCACTCGCCGGCATCGCGGTGATGACGCTGTGCTTCAGCGAGGTGCATGGCATCACATTGGCCTTCGGTTTCACCTTGCTCGGCGTGGCGCAGGAATACCCCATCCGCCTGCTCAGCCACCGCCGCGCGGGCGAGTCGGCCGTGGCGAGCGTGAAAGGCCTGTGGCCGCTCCTGCTGACCGCGATCGCGTCGGCGTGCATCGCCTACCTCGCGTTCTACGCTTCCGGCGTGGGTGGCCTGAAACAACTCGCCGTATTCACCATCATGGGCTTGCTGGCCGCGGGATTCACCACCCGTTATGCGCTGCCCTACCTCTTGCCCGCGCGCGCGCGCGATGTGGCCGATACGCCGGGACTGGCCCGCTTCCGTGGCTGGCTCGATGCCTTGCCGCGTCCGCGATGGCTGCCGATTCCCGTGGCGGCGGCCGCGGTGGCGATGCTTGCGTTCGCCCCCGGCCCGTTCTGGCAGAACGACCTGTCGGCGCTGACGCCTCTGCCGCGTGACCTGCTGATGACCGACGCGCGCCTGCGCGGCGAACTGGGCGCGCCGGATGTGCGTTACCTGCTGGTCGTGCAGGCACCGACGGCCGATGGCGTGCTCGCGGCGTCGGCGAAGCTCGAGCCGCGCCTGCGCGAACAGGTGGCGGCGAAGACGCTCGATGGGTTCGAGTTGCCTTCGATCTACCTGCCCGACCTGGCGACGCAGCGTGCGCGTCAGGCGAAGTTGCCGGACCGGGCGACGCTCGACGCGGCGCTGGATGGCGCGCTCGATGGCATGCCGTTCCGCAAGGACCTCTTCGCACCGTTCGTGGACGACGTGGAAACGGCGCGTGGCGCGCCCTTGCTTACGCCGGACGTGTTCGCCCGCTCGCCCCTCGGACAGCGGCTCGCGGCGATGCTGGTGCCACGCGGAGACCACTGGGTGGGTCTGTCGGCACTGAGCGGCGTACACGACGCGTCGGCCATCGCCGCAGCCGTCGCATCGGCTGGTGCGAACGCGCGCCTGCTCGATCTCAAGGACGCGTCCGAATCGCTGGTGGCGGAATACCGTACGCGGATACTGCACGCGCTGCTCGCGGCGACGTTGCTATTGCTCGTCACCATCACCCTGGCCCTGCGCAGCGTACGGCGTGCATGGCACGTGCTGGCGCCCATGACGCTGGCCACCTTCCTCGTGCTGGCCGTGGAACGCGTGGTGGGCATCCCCATATCGCTGTTCCACCTCGTCGCCCTGATCCTCGCCGCCGGCCTTGGCCTGCACTACGCCCTGTTCTTCGAGCGCGATACGGGCGATCCCGCCGAACAACGGCGTACCCTGCATGCGACCGTGGTATGCGTGATCTCCGCCTTGCTCGTGTTCGGCATGCTCGCGTGGTCGTCGATCCCCGTCTTGCGCGCCATCGGCCTCACGGTATCGCTCGGCGTCGCCTTCCATTTCTGTCTCTCCATCCTGATGGCACCGCATGCTCGCCAAGACCGACTTCATTGACCTGGTGCCCCACGCGGGCGACATGTGCCTGCTCGATGGCGTGCCGGCGTGGGATGCCTCGTCGATCCACGCGATCAGCACGAGCCATGTGTCGATGTCGCATCCGTTACGGGGTGAGGAAGGACTGCATGCCGTCCACCTTGCCGAATACGGAGCGCAGGCGATGGCCGTTCATGGCGCGTTGCTGGCACGCGAAGGAGGCGCGACGGAAGCCAAGCCGGGCATGCTGGTGAGTTTGCGTGGGGTGAAGCTGGCGGTGCAGCGTATCGACACGCTGGCGGGCGTGCTCGACGTGCATGCCGAGTGCCTGATCGCGGACGAGGGCGGTGCGCAGTACAGCTTTCGCATCGAGCACGAAGGGCGCGAGATCGCCTCTGGCCGCGCCGCGGTCATTCATCCGGCAGGATGACGGTCGGCCCGGAGGGGCTGCTTGAAAGGGGACTGATGAGGAGCCTGACCGCTACCCTCCGGGCCGACCAGGAGAGTCTGCGTGGCGGGCGTCTCACGGATCGCGACTGCGTCTCAGGCGACGCGGTCGAAGAGTTCCATGGGCGTGTCTTGCGCCCCGAGCAGGTGCTCGGCGCCTTCCCTGAGTGATGGGTGATCCACCGCGGCGCGTTCGACGATGCTCCCCGCCAGCGAACGCATCATGCGAACGTTCTCGCGCAAGCGGTAGGCGAGGGTCTCGTCGTCGAGGGTATCGTGCAACGTCGCGTTCATCGTGGCGAACCAGGTCAGGTCGCGCTGGTCCATCATGACCTTGCGATTGCGGCCTTCCGATACGGCGTGCCAGCGTTGGAAGAACGCCTGCATCCCGGTGTTGAGCTCGGCCGATGCCATCAGCTCGGGCCCCATGCGGGTGATGAACGCCGCGTCGCCCAGGCGTTCCTGGAAGACGATCTGGCAAAGCACGCCCCAGTAGTAGGCATAGTCCCAGATGACCTTGATCGGCAGCACTTCCGGATCGCCGAACAGGTTGTACTGCCCGCGATACATCCGCAGCGTACCTTCGTAGAACGAGAAGAACAGCCGTTCATAGTGACGCGCGTGCGCGTTCAACTGCTCACCTTGGCGATCCAGGCCGACCAGCAGCGTGATGTACGTATTGGCGATCGCGATGAAATCGCTGCCGGGCGAGTAGAACGGATCGAGGAACGCACCGGCCTCACCCGTGAGGCCCCAGCGATCGGGCGAGAACATCCTCGCGCAGCCGTAGGAAAAATGCCGGAAGAAGGCGAAGTCGAGCAGTTTGTCGCGCCGGCTGGCCACGTGGCGTGCGACGACGGGCTGGTGCTCCTGGAGCCACTCCAGGGCGAGGTCGAAGGTCTTCATCGTTTCCAGCGGATGCATCGACGCGTCCGCCACGATGCCGACCGAATGGGCGCCTGAGGACAAGGGAATCAGCCAGACCCAATAACCGGGGCCACACAGATGGTTCGTCGAGCGCCAGCGCTCCGGCGGCTCGCAGCGGCCTTTCCACGCGGCGTCGTCGCACCAGCCATCGATCTCGAGCCTGTCGTCGATGCGGAACCATACGGCGTTGGCGTGATGGCCATTGTCGCGGGTGAGATCGAGCTTGCGGCGCATCAGCCCGGCACGGCCCGAGGCATCGAGCAGCCAGCGCGCCTGCAAGTCGCCGGTGCCGGTGGCCGTCTCGAAACGAACGGTATGTGGCTGGGTGCCGGCACCGATGTCGAAGCCTCTTACCGTGACGCCTTCGCGAAAGTCGATGCCGCGGCGGCAGGCCTCGTCGCCAAGGAAGTTTTCCAGGATGCCGCGGTCGATCTGGTAACTCGGCGTCGGCAGGACGGCGCTCACGCCCAGTTCGGTCACGTCGGCAAGGTCGTCCCGCCCTTCGGAAAAGAAGAAGCGGAAGCCGAACTTGCGGATATGCGCGTCCTCGAGATGCGCGCGCAGTCCCAGCGTGTCCGCGAAGTAGTGCGCGGCGATCTCGACGGTGGACTCGCCCACCTTGTGTGCCGCCACGGGCAGCGGACGAGCCTGCCGCTCGAGCACGACGATGTCCATGTCGGGATAGGCGCCCTTCAGTTGCAGGGCCAGGGTGAGCCCGGCAAGGCCCCCTCCAAGGATGACGGCGTCGTGTGGCGTGCGATCCATCGTTTCGACCTCGTGCGTGGTTGCCCGAATCAGTATGCCGTGTGCCCTGCTTCCCGTTCCTGGATGATCGTAGGCTTCGCACGTGAACGGCGATAGCTGGCGATGGCGTTTCCGTAGTGGATGATCCGGCCGATCGTATAGAGCGTGATCCGGCTCACGTCGCGTACCGGGCTGAAATGGCTCAGCCGGAATTCCCCCTGGTAACGCGAAGCGATAGGCACCGAGACCACGTCGATGCCGCGTTCACGGCAGGCGGTGATGAGGACGGCGGCCTCGAAGACGAAATGTTCCGCCGGCAGGTCGACCAGGTCCAGCGTCTCCCTCGGATACAGCCGCTGCCCACTCTGTGTATCCGCGATCGCTCGTCCACAGGCCCAGGAAATGCCCCAGTCCGCCACGGCATTGGCACGGCGCCGCCCTGGCGGCTGTTGTTCGCGTTGCAGCAGGCGCGCACCGATGACGATGCTGCCGGGGTAGCGGCGGCTCGCCGCGAGCATGGCGGGGATATCGGAGGCGAGATGCTGACCATCGCCGTCCATGGTGACCACGGCATCGTAGCCGCGGCGGAGAGCCTCGCGAAAACCGCTACGCAAGGCTTCGCCCTTGCCGCGACGTGTTTCATGGCGGAGCAGGGTCACCGGCATCGCACCGACGATGTCGGGGGTACGATCGTCGGAGCCGTCGTCGACGACGATTACGGGAAGGCCTAGCGCGAGCGCATCCGTGACGACCCTGCCGATGGCGCGCTCTTCGTTGAGGCACGGGATCAGGATGCAGTAGCGCGGCTCGGAGGCACTCACGCGGCAACCTCCACGTCGATATGGAGATCGAGTCCGTTCGCGGCCGGCAAACGCAAGGCGGTGGACCGGGTCAGCGCGAGGGCGCGCATGAGGATGATGGAGCGCGCCGATGGATTGCTCGCGGCGATACCGTCCAGCCAGGGGTCGCCCAGGGCCTCGCTGCCGCTGTTACCGGGCTCGGGCGTGATGGCGAGCCGTACCGCGGCACCGTCGGCCCGTGGCGACAGCACGAGCGCCACCGCGAACGGTCCCGTGGTGCTGGTCATGCCGCCGAGGGGACCGGTGCCCGCGATATCGTAGCTGGCCAGCAACACGTCCTGGTCGTCGGCCACGGCAAGCGTGGCGGCTTCGAGCAAGCCGGCGCCGAAGACGTCTTCACCACCGGATATCGCGCTGGAACTGGCGTGGCAGTGCGTGGCGATGGTCCAGTAGCCGGCCGGCGCGTTGTGCACGGAATTATGGAAACGCGTGGGCGACAGTTCCGCGGGCGCACGGGCCAGTGTGTCGCACATGTAATCGGTGATGACCTGGTCGCCGTGGGCGGAGGCGAACACGCAGGGCAGGGTGGCCGCATCGAGGCCGCTCATGCGTATCGCCTGCCCGGCCACGGCCACGGCCAGCAATACGCTTTCGGGTGCGCGGCGGCGCTCGTTCGGTGGCAGGGCGTCAGCCATCGGCCGCTCGGTGGCGGCAGGGGAGGCGCCGCCGGTGACGATGTCCCGGAACGCATGCCAGTCCGACGCGCCCGGCGCCCACAAGCCGATGCCCTTCACCCAGACCGACAGCGCGGCGCTCATGCGGCGTGTCCTGCATGGGCGAAGGCGAGGCAAGCGTTGTTGCCGCCGAAGCCGAAGGAGTTGCTCAGCGCGATGCGGATGTCCCGCGTTTCGGTTCGCCACGCCATCTGCGGTCCGCATAGCGGGTCCGGCTCGTTCGCACCGAGGTTGCCCGGGACACGTCCGTCGCGCATGGCGAGCAAGGTAAGCACCGTTTCGAGGATGCCGGCGGCGCCCAGCGTGTGGCCGGTGAAACCCTTGGTGGAACTGGCCCGCGTATCGGCCGGAAAGGTGCGTGCCACGAGCGCGGCCTCGACTTCGTCGTTCTTCTGGCTCGCCGTGCCGTGCAGGTTGATGTAGTCGACATCGCCCGGGGCGATGCCTGCGCGCGCCAATGCATCGCGCAATGCCAGTTCGGCGCCGAGGCCGTCCGGATGCGGCGTGGACATGTGGTGTGCGTCGCTGGCTTCGCCATAGCCGATCAGGAGCGGTGCATCGTTCGGTTCCGTCACCCGTTCCAGGATGGCGAAACCGGCGGCTTCGCCGATCGAGATGCCGTTGCGTCGCGCATCGAACGGCCGGCAGGGGTCGGGCGATACCAGCTCGAGCGAGTTGAAGCCAAACAGCACGCTATCGCACAGGCTGTCGGTACCGCCGACGATGGCGGCGTCGACGAGGCCCAACCGGATCATCCGTTCCGCGTTGGCGAATACTTTCGCGCTCGACGAGCACGCGGTGGCGACGGTGAGGCACGGTCCTTCCAGTTCGAACGCGGCGGCGACGAAGCCGGCGAGCGAATGGGGCGTATGCAGCACCGGGCGGTGCAGGTCGGCGGGCATGCGTCCGTGGTCGAGACGCCGGTAGCCTTCCTCGGTGGCGCCGATGCTCGCGGTCGAGGTGCCAAGCAAGATGGCGACCCGGCCGCTGCCGTAGCGCTCGCGCGTGGCGCGCACGGCGTCGGCGAAGCCGTCCTGGCGGAGGGCCAGCCAGGCCAGCCGGTTATTGCGGCAATCCCAGTCGGACAGTCCGGCGGGAAGCGGCTCTTCCTCCACGCCGGCCACGCGGCCTATCCAGCAGTCGAGCGGGGCGACACTGAAATCGTTGGGCGACAGGCCGCCGCGTGAGGCGGCGAGGGCATCGGCGTGGGCCTGGAGGCCGCGGCCGAGGGCGGAGGTGGCGGTGTACGCGCGGATGGCGAGCGGAGGCATGGGATGGGGCATGCGGCGAGCCTATCCTTTTTGATCGATAGCGTCGCGTGAACGTGGACGGGCGTTCAGGCGATTGCACGGTGCGCCCGGAATACGCAGACTGCGCGTCTCCCCGGGATCGTCCCCATGTCCGGTATCCAAGCACCCAAAATCCTGCGCCGCGGTGTCTGGCGGTACCTGAGTGACCGCGACATCCTCCTCGCGGCGCTGGTGACCGCGATCGCTTTCGTGGGCAGCCTCGGCCTGCTGTACGCCGCGCACCTGGCGCGTGTCTGCTGGCTGGCGGGCCGCAGCCCGGCACGGGTGGCCGAGCGCAGGACCATGCTCGTCTTCGGCCGGCGCCTCGTCGACGACAACCCGGAAACCGATTTCATCGGGCGCCTTGCCCGCGTGCGGGAACATGCGTTGGTCGGGAAGGCCGAGCGCGTGCTCCTGCTCGGCGGTTTCAGCGGGGGAACGATGAGCGAGGCGGACGCCGGCGAGCGCTGGTTGTTGGCCGAGGGATGGCCGCCGGACGTGCCGATGTTGCTGGAGCAGGTCTCCATCGATTCCCTGGAGAACCTGCGCCACGCGCGGGTGTTGTTGCGTGAGCGCGACGATGTTCCCTTGCCGCGGGTCTGGTTGGTCACGAGCCGCTATCACCTCGCCCGTTGCCTCTATCTCGCCCACCGCCTGGGCTTCGATGCCGGTCCCCTCGCGGCGGAAGAACGCTTGCCGCTGACCCGGCGTTATCTCGCGAGGATACTGATGGAGGCCGGGTACCTCATGTGGATCGATACGGGCATGCGCTGGGCCGCCTTGACCGGCAACCGGCGTATGGCCGACCGCATCTCCTGATGCGTCGGTTCCACGCGGCGGCGTGCCGCAGCAGGCTCGTCGCCGCGTCTTGCTAAGCTCCGCTACATTCCCTACCCGTAAGAGGCCACGCCTTCCATGTCCGGACAAGCCGACCTTGCCGAATCGTTCCTGCGCGGCCTGCAGGACCGCATCTGTGCCGCCATCGAAGCGGTCGACGGGACGGCTCGTTTCGAAGAGGACGCGTGGACGCGCCTCGCTGGCGGTGGCGGGCGCACGCGCGTCCTTCGCGACGGCGGGATCTTCGAACAGGCGGGCGTCAATTTTTCACGGGTGTCCGGATCGCCCCTGCCACCCAGCGCCACGGCGCACCGGCCGGACCTGGTCGGCGGCAGTTTCATCGCGACCGGCGTGTCGCTCGTCTTGCATCCGCGCAACCCGTATATCCCCACCACCCATGCGAACGTGCGGTACTTCGAGGCCTCCAAGGAAGGCGCCGAGCCCGTCTGGTGGTTCGGCGGCGGATTCGACCTCACGCCCTTTTATCCGTTCGACGAGGACGTGCGCCATTGGCACGGCGTGGCGAAAGATCTCTGCGAGCCGTACGGCGACGACGTGTACGCGCGCTACAAGCGCTGGTGCGACGAGTACTTTTATCTGAAGCACCGGGGGGAGACACGCGGTGTCGGCGGGCTGTTCTACGACGACCTCAACGAGGGTGGTTTCGACCGCTGCATGGACTTCACCCGCGACGTCGGCGAGGGCTTCCTCGATGCCTACCTGCCCATCGTGGAGCGCCGCCGCGAGATGCCCTGGGGCGAACGTGAGCGCGAATTCCAGTTGTACCGCCGCGGCCGCTACGTGGAATTCAATCTCGTCTACGATCGCGGCACGCTGTTCGGTCTGCAATCCGGGGGGCGTACCGAATCGATCCTGATGAGCCTGCCGCCGCGCGTGCGTTTCGAATACGCCTATGCGCCGGAAGCCGACAGTCCCGAAGCGCGGCTGCAGGAATACCTGAAGCCGCGCGATTGGATCTGATGGCGCTTACGGCGCGCTGCCCGAGAACTTCTTCGCGGTGGCACCTTCGATCTTGCCGACCGTCGCGGAATCGCTGATGTAGAGGTCGACGTCGCGCTCGAAGGTGAGCGAGCCCTGCACGACGGCATGCGGGCCGATCACGATCTTCGGCTTGCGGTCGTTGTTGTTGAACCAGCTCATCGAAGGCTTCTTCACGAGCAGGCCGCCCTCGACCTTGGAGCCTTCGCCGATGGTGACATCGGCGTTGACCGTCTCGATGCCACCACCCACGTGCGCCTGCTCCAGCGAGATCTCGCCATTGACGTTCGACAGGTGGCCCTTGATGTCGGCGCCGCGATCGAGTCGCACCTTGCCGTTCACCGTCTCCACCTCGTCGGTGACCCTGGCCTGCTCATGCAGCGTGACGGAGCCGTTAACCGTCTTCAGGACCGCGGCCGTGGCGGACTCGCCGAGCTCGACCGCGCCGTTGACGGTGCTGGCCTTCTGCACGACCGCGCGGTCGCCGATGCGGACCGAGCCGTTGACCGAATGGACGTCGCCGGCGTGCTGGCCGGCCTCGACCGTGGCGCTGCCGTTGACCTTGCTGATGTCGTCGTCGGCCAGGGCCGCGCCGGAAACGGAAAGGGCGATGAGCAGGGAAATCAGGGTACGGCGCATGTGTGGTACTCCACGGGTGGACTGGACCCCTAGGATGCACCTGAACAGGCGAAGGTTTAGCGTGACTGACGGCACGGGGGGCGTGGAGGGCACCCGGCGAAGTTGACGGGTCCCGGTGCAGGTTCCACCATCGGATTTTTCCTTTCCCACGTTGGATGCCATGTACAAGCTCGTCATGATCCGTCACGGCCAGTCGGCCTGGAACCTCGAGAACCGCTTCAGCGGTTGGGCCGATGTCGACCTCAGCGAACAGGGCGTCGCCGAGGCCCGCGAAGCCGGGCGCCTGCTCAAGGAAGCCGGCTTCACCTTCGACCTGGCCCATACCTCCTACCTCAAGCGCGCGGTGCGTACGCTCTGGCACGTGCAGGACGAGATGGACCTGATGTGGATCCCGGTGGTCACCGACTGGCGGCTCAACGAACGTCATTACGGCGCCCTGACCGGCCTCAACAAGGCCGAGACCGCCGCCAAGTACGGCAACGAGCAGGTGCATGTCTGGCGCCGCAGCTACGACACCCCACCGCCGCCGCTGGAGCCGGGCGCGAAATCCTTCGCCGACGACGGCCGCTACGAGGGCATCGATGTCCCGCTGACGGAATGCCTGAAGGACACCGTGGCCCGTGTGCTGCCTTATTGGGACGAGGTGCTGGCGCCGGCCATCCGCGCGGGCAACAACGTGCTGATGGCCGCGCACGGCAATTCCATGCGCGCGTTGGTGAAGTACTTCGACGGGATATCCGACGACGATATCGCCGAACTGAACATTCCCAACGGCATCCCCCTGGTCTACGAATTCGACGCCGACCTCAAGCCCGTGAATCACTACTACCTGGGCGACCAGGCGGAGATCGAGGCCAAGATGGCCGCCGTGGCGAACCAGGGCAAGGCCAAGTAAGACGCCGGCCGGGGCCCGTGAGGGAGGAGGGTGACATCCGTCACCCTCGATGGGTCACAACCGCCCCTCGAACCCTGATGGCGGCTCGCTAAGCTAGCCTCACACCGACCAACCGAGGCCCACGCCATGCTGGCTCCATCCGCCATTCCCCTGATCGTCGCCCCGCTGATGGCCTTCGCCATCTATCGCCGTGTCCGTGGAAGCTTCGGCAGGCAGCCGATCCGCACGAAGCGGATGACCGTCCGGGTCGTCATGTTCGCCGTCATCGTGGGCCTGATGATGCTCTCCGGCCTGCAGGACATCCGGCTCGCCGAGGGTGCCTTGGGCGGGGCGGCGATCGGTGCTTCCCTGGCCCTCCTGGTCGGCCTGCGCCTGACCCGGTTCGAGCAGGGCAGCGACGGTACCGACTTCTACATACCCAATCCCTGGGTCGGAGGCGTGTTGTCGGCCCTGCTGCTCGGGCGGCTGGCCTGGCGGTTCCTGGTGCTCGCCCCCGCGTTCGCCAGCGGTACCGCCGCGGCCGCGCCGGGACCGGCCCCGGGAAACAGCCCGCTGACGATGCTGGTGGTGGGCCTGACCGTGGGTTATTACCTGGCCTACTACGCTGGCGTCTTGATCCATCACCGCCGCCACAAGCGGCAGTGGCAGGCGGCCTGATGCCGCCCGGGGCGCCCTCGGTCAGAGGGCGTCGTTGTCCAGTTCGCCGGTGCGGATCCGCACCACCTGGTCCAGCGGGCTGACGAAGATCTTGCCGTCGCCGATCTTGCCCGTCCGCGCCGCCTGCTGGATCGCTTCGACCACCCGCTCGATCTGCTCGTCGGCCACGGCGACCTCCAGCTTGATCTTGGGCAGGAAGTCGACCACGTACTCGGCGCCCCGATAGAGCTCGGTATGGCCTTTCTGCCGGCCGAAACCCTTCACTTCCGTCACCGTCACCCCCTGGACGCCCACGTCGGCGAGGGCCTCGCGGACGTCGTCCAGCTTGAACGGCTTGATGATGGCGACCACCAGCTTCATGTATGACTCCTCGGGGCGCGGCCGGCCGCCGGCGCGCGAAAGACCATTGTGCCATCCGGGTCCCGGATCGTCTCCATACGGTGGCTTGTAGGAAAAACCCTACACGACGTGTGGGCGAACGCCTATAGCGCCTACAATTCCATCACTTAGAATTCATCCACGACATCGAGGTGCGCAAGATGGATGTGCAGGGTATCGATCAACTCGCACAGCGGTTGGCATCGTTGGTTCCGCCAGGGTTGGCGCAAGCGCGTGAGGACATGCAGGCCAACTTCAAAGACATTCTGGCGCAGGGACTTCGCCGCCTCGATCTCGTAACCCGCGAAGAATTCGATGTTCAGAACCAGGTTCTGGCTCGTACGCGCGAAAGGCTGGAAGCCTTGGAACAACGGCTTGCAGAGCTCGAAGCAAGCACGCAGCACGGCCAATAGGAAGGCCACAGGTCCCGGGACCGCCCCCGATCCGTCACCCTCACCCCGAGAGCGGTCGGGGGCGGTTATTTTCCCAGCGAACGCAAGGGAGTGCGTATGCGAACCGGATCCCCTCAGGATCATGAACGGTCGCGTTCTCGCGCGATTCGTTACCGGTTACGATATTCGTCGTCATGAGCCTCGCCGTCACCCTTTCGCGCGCGCAGGAAGGTGTCACGGCGCCCCAGGTGGTCGTCGAAGTCCACCTCTCCGGCGGTTTGCCATCCACCTCCATCGTCGGCCTGCCTGAAGCGGCGGTCCGTGAAGCGCGCGATCGCGTGCGCGTGGCGATCCAGAACACCGCCTTCGAATACCCCAACCGCCGCATCACGGTGAACCTCGCTCCGGCGGAGTTGCCGAAAGACGGTGGCCGCTTCGATCTCGCCATCGCCCTCGGCATCCTTGCGGCCGGGTCCCAGGTGCCGCGCGAGCGTCTCGACGATTGTGAATTCCTGGGCGAGCTCGCCCTTTCCGGCGAGCTTCGTGCCGTCCCGGGCATCCTCCCGGCCCTGATCCGCGCTCGCCGCTGCGGCCGCCGCATCGTGGTGCCGCGTGCGAATGCCGCCGAGGCCGCGCTCATCGGGGAGGGCGACGTCCTCCTTGCCGACAGCCTTGCCGAGGTGTGCGCCTGGCTGAGCGGCCACACGGACCTCACCGCGCCCGCGGCCGCCGACTTCTACGACATGCCGACCTGTGGCCCGGACATGCGCGATGTGCGTGGCCAGTACCAGGCGCGACGCGCCCTGGAGATCGCCGCCGCGGGCCGCCATCATCTGTTGCTGATCGGGCCACCGGGCACGGGCAAGACCATGCTCGCGGAACGCCTGCCCGGCATCCTTCCGCCGATGACGGAATCCGAGGCGCTGGAAAGTTGCGCCGTCCGCTCATTGTCGGGCGACGAGATCGATCCCGGTTGCTGGCGCCGGCGTCCGTTCCGGTCGCCGCACCACACGGCATCGGGCGTGGCGCTCGTGGGCGGCGGCTCGTCGCCGCGCCCCGGCGAGATATCACTTGCGCACAACGGCGTGCTGTTCCTCGATGAGCTTCCCGAATTCAGCCGGCATGTCCTCGAGGTGTTGCGGGAGCCATTGGAGTCGGGGCAAATCGTCATTTCACGCGCCGCGCGGCAATCGACTTTCCCGGCGGAGTTCCAACTCGTCGCAGCGATGAATCCCTGTCCCTGCGGCTACGCGGGCGATCCCCTGCATGAATGCCGTTGCACGCCGGACCAGGTGCAGCGTTACCGTGGCCGCATCTCCGGTCCGCTGCTCGATCGCATCGATCTTTGCGTGGAAGTGCCGCGCGTCGCCATCGTGGAACTTTCGTCCGCCCCCGGCCCTCATGACGACGACAGCGCCACGGTGCGGCAGCGTGTGATCAAGGCGCGCGAGAAAGCCTTGCTGCGCGCCGGCCAGCCGAATTCCGAATTGAGCGTGGTCAACCTCGAACGCGATTGCGCACTGCCTTCGGCGGAGCGCGAGTGGTTGGAAAGTGCGCTGGACAAACTCGGCGCGTCCGCGCGTGCTTATCACCGCATCTTGCGCGTGGCGCGGACGATCGCGGATATCGAGGGTGGCAGTGGCTGCGTTGAGCAGGCGCATCTGGCGGAAGCGTTGCATTACCGGCGGTTCTGATACGGTCGGTAACGCGTGTGCCTCACGGGGACGGCTTACGTTTGAATGCCCGGTCCTTAAAGCGCACGCCCATCTATCGAGTGGATGTGTGGTTCGAGGGAGGAGACATATTTGACCACTTTCCGGAAGAGCGCGGTCCGCCAGATCGAATCGTCGCCAAATAAGAAGTGCGTGGCGATGCATTGCAAGCTCGAGGCCAAGACTCCCCCGTAAGAGTTAATACTTATTTCATGTACTGACGGGTTGACAAATAGTGGGGTCGAGCGGAGAATTCTGTACCAGGCGGTTCTCTAATGGGCTGCCCGCCCCGTCCCGGTGTTGGATACCCCTCCCTCCCCCCGCTCCAACACCGGGACCCGGCCTTTCTTCTTTCGGCATTCCACCCGTTGCCCGGATCGGCCCGCCTCCTTGGCGCTGGCCGATTTTTACTTTCTGGCCTGCTCTCAGGCTGCCGAGGCGGGATGGAACTGCTCTTCCTCGGTCGACCCGCTGAGTGCCGAAAGCGAACTCAGGGAGCCCGAGATCACCTGGTTCACCGTGTCGAAATACCCGGTACCGACCTCGCGCTGGTGCTTGGCGGCCGTGTATCCGTCCTTCTCCGCCGCGAATTCCGCTTCCTGCAACTCGACGTAGGCTGCCATCTGGCGATCACGGTAGCCGCGTGCCAGCTGGAACATCGAATAGTTGAGCGCGTGGAAGCCGGCAAGGGTGATGAACTGGAAGGCGTAGCCCATCTCGCCCAACTGCTTCTGGAAAGTGGCGATGGTTTTTTCGTCCAGGTTCTTCTTCCAGTTGAAGCTCGGTGAACAGTTGTAGGCAAGCTTCTTGCCGGGGAACTTCGCATGGATGGCATCGGCGAAGCGGCGCGCCTGTTCCATGTCCGGCGTCGCGGTCTCGCACCAGATCAGGTCCGCGTACGGTGCATAGGCCAGCCCACGACTGATTGCCTGCTCGATGCCCTGCTGGCTCTCATAGAAGCCTTCGACCGTGCGCTTGCCGGTGAGGAAGGGTTTGTCGTAATCGTCGACATCCGAGGTAACCAAACCTGCACCCATCGCGTCGGTACGCGCCACGATCAGCGTGGGCACGCCCGCCACGTCGGCGGCCAGACGGGCGGCGACCAGTTTCTGCACCGCTTCCTGCGTCGGCACCAGCACCTTGCCACCCATGTGACCGCACTTCTTCGCGCTGGCGAGCTGGTCCTCGAAATGCACGCCGGCGGCACCGGCCTCGATCATGTGGGTCATCAACTCGTACGCGTTCAACACGCCGCCGAAGCCCGCTTCCGCGTCCGCGACGATCGGCACGAGCCAATCGATGTTGTCCTTGCCTTCGGCATGGTGGATCTGGTCGGCGCGCAAGAGGGTCTTATTGATCTTGCGGACGACGTTGGGCACCGAGTCGACCGGATACAGCGACTGGTCGGGATACATCGTACCCGCCGTGTTCGCGTCGGCGGCCACCTGCCAGCCGGACAGGTAGATGGCCTGCAATCCAGCCTTCACCTGCTGCATCGCCTGGTTGCCCGTCAGCGCACCGAGTGCGTTGACGTAGGGTTTGTCGTGGATGGAACGCCACAGTCGCTCGGCCCCGCGCCGGGCAAGCGTGTACTCGACCTGGACCGTGCCGCGCAGGCGGATCACGTCCTCGGCGGTGTAGGGGCGCTCGACATTGCTCCAGCGTTCGTTGTTCTTCCAATCGAGCGTGATCTGTTCGGCGGTATGCGTCTTCATCGTAGGGCTCCGTGGAAAGAAGGCTTCAAGCCAGGTGTTCGTAGGCGGGCAGGGTGAGGAAGTCGCGTAGTTCGTCGGCATGGGTGAGCGCGGAGATCAGCGCTGCGGCTTCCTCCGCGCGACCGGCACCAGGTTGGCTGCTTTCGCGCAGGCGATGGCAATGCGTCGCCAGGGCGTGGTCGAACAAGGCCATGTCGATGTGCGCGTGATCACTGAACTCCAGCGGGCCGTGATGCAGCCATTGCCACAACTGCGCGCGGGCGATCTCGGCGGTGGCGGCGTCTTCCATCAGGTGGTGGATCGGCACGCAGCCGAGGCCTTCCAGCCAGGCGGCGGTGTAGCGCAGGCACACCTCGACGTTGTTATCGAAACCTTGCCGCGTGATCGTGCCGATGGCGGGTGCGATCAAGGCGTCGCGGGTCACCTCGACATCCTCGCGCAGCACATGCAACTGGTTCGGTGTCGGCATGTGCTCGTCGAAGATCGCCTGCGCGATGGGAACCAGGGCCGGGTGTGCCACCCATGTGCCGTCGTGGCCGGCGGTGACTTCGCGCAGCTTGTCCGCGCGAACCTTCGCCATCGCCGCCTCGTTCGCCGCCTCGTCGCCGCGGATCGGTATCTGTGCGGCCATGCCGCCCATCGCGAACGCACCGCGGCGGTGACAGGTGCGGATCAGCAACTCCGAGTACGCCTTGAGGAAGGGCACGGTCATCACGACTTGCCCACGTTCGGGGAGCAGGCGGTCGGGATGGTTACGGAACGTCTTGAGGTAGGAAAAGATGTAGTCCCAACGCCCGCAGTTGAGGCCGACGACGCGATCGCGCAACGCGTGCAGGATCTCGTCCATCTGGAATACGGCAGGCAATGTTTCGATGAGCACCGTGGCCTTCATCGTTCCGTAGGGAAGGCCCAGCTCCGCCTCCGCGTGGGACATCACGTCATTCCACAGCGTGGCTTCCTCCATGCTCTGCAGCTTCGGCAGGTAGAAGTAGGGGCCGCGGTCACGCTCGTGGAGCGTAGTCGCGTTATGGAACGCGTACAGGCCGAAATCCACCAGGGCACCGGCGACCACGTCGCCGTCGACTTCCGCGTGGCGCTCCGGCAGGTGCCAACCCCGCGGACGCACCACCAGCACGGCGGGGTCCTTGCCTACGCGATACACCTTTCCTTCGGTGTTGGTGAACTCGATGCTGCCGTCCACTGCGTCGCGAAGGTTGCGCTGACCGTCCATCTGGTTGGCCCAGGTAGGGGCGCTCGAATCCTCGAAGTCCGCCATGAACACCCTGGCGCCGGAGTTCAGCGCGTTGATGATCATCTTGCGTTCGACCGGTCCCGTGATTTCCACGCGGCGATCGCGGAGTGCAGGAGGGATGGGAGCGACTGACCAGTCGCCTTCTCGAATGGCCACGGTATCCGCGCGGAAGTCCGGCAACTCGCCAGCGTCGTACCGCTGCTGCCGGGCCACCCGTTCCGCCAGAAGGGCGAGGCGGCGGCCGTCGAAGCGGCGATGGAGTCCGGCCACGAAAGTGATGGCGGCGGGGGTCAGGATGTCGCTGTAGGCGCCGCTCTCGTCGCCGAAGCGGATGCCGGCCTGCGGGTCGATCGCGATCTTGGGAACTGCCATGGGAATGAGCCTCCGGACGTGGGTCTGGTATCCACGCTAGGCCCGGGGCTATGCTTTTGACAAAGCATATGTTTCAAAGAGAAGCATTAACAATGTTAATGAATATGGTAAATACTTGAACAAGTTGGAGTTATCGGTGGCAAAGAAGCTGAATACCACCAGTGAAAAGGCCACGAAGCGCTCGCGCGGCGACAAGACGCGGGCTACCGACTCTGGAAGCGATACCGCCGCCCGCTTCTACTACAAGGGCAACCGCCTGAAGCAGTTGCGGGCTTTCGTCTACATCACGCGGTTGGGCACCCTCAGCCGTGCCGCGGAGGCGCTGTTCCTGTCTCAGCCATCCGTGAGCTTGCAGCTGAAGGCGCTAGAGCGGGAATTGGGAGCTCCGCTCCTGGAACGAACCCGCCGTCGCGTCACCCTTACCGACGCCGGAGAGGCGCTCTACGAAATGGCCCGTCCGCTTGTCGAAGGTCTCGAGAACCTGGATCGCGAGTTCCACACGAAGACTCGCGGTTCCCAAGGCGGGAAGCTCACCGTGGCGGCGGGCTCGTCCACCATCCAATACCTGCTGCCCGAACTGGTGAAGGCCTACCGCGAGCGTCACCCGTCGGTGCACCTGCAACTGGCCAACGTCACGGGCAAGGACGGCCTTGCCTTGTTGCGCGCGGACGAAGCGGACATCGCCATCGGCTCGATGCTCGATGTGCCGAACGACATCGCATGGGCACCGGTGTATCACTACGACCCGATGCTGATCATGCCACCGGATCATCCGCTCGCCGCGCTCGACAACATCCGCCTGGAGGACCTCTCACCGTACGGGTTGATCCTTCCGCCCCAGCGGCTGACCACGTTTCGACTGGTCGACATGGTGTTCCAGCAACGGCACGTGCCCTACACCGTGGCGATCGAGGTAGGTGGCTGGGACGTGATCAAACAGTACGTGGCGATGGGACTGGGCATATCCATCGTCACAGGCATCTGCATCACGGAAGCCGACCGTGAGCGCCTGGCCGTACGCAACCTGCGCCAGTTCTTTCCCCAGCGCAGCTATGGTGTCGTCATGCGCAAGGGCAAGTTCCTCAGCCCCGAGGCGCGTGCGTTCATCGACCTGATTCGTCCCGGTTTGCTGACGCATCGCGATTACGACGAGTCGGGGCATTCGGAACGCTGACTCTTATGCATAGATATCAATCGGGCGTATTCCCTTGATGGCCGCCGCCAGATAATTCAGGCCACGGGCACTCATTGCAAACTCCGCGTACAACCGTTCAGGACTGAAGTCCGCTTGTTCACGCGACATGGCTTTCGCAACGGTAAGACCTTGGCGTACCTCGTCCAAAAAATTGAACGGAAGATCTGGCCCGGGCTTACCATGAACATCGAGTGTGAATTCCTTGATTTTGTCTAACGCGGTCCTGGACATCAGGCCCTCTTTACGAAGTGCCGAAGCGATTACAACCAATTCCGAAGGACGCACGCGCGTCAGATCCATTTGCTTGAGCGACTGCTTCACCGGACCAGGAAGACTCCACGAAAGACGCACCGGGTCACAGCGATGCTGGCCGACCTTGCCAAGTACGTCGACTTTCGCTGGCGGAGTATCAAATCGACCGAGCCATGACGGAATGATCATGAAACGCACTCGCTAAAAGTGGATAGCGAGCGTCCCGTATAGAACAGTCAGGTGCTGTCAGGAATGTGCAGCGTGTCGAGTAGTTGAAGTACTAAAAGCTATCTCGCCTTTCTTCCCCGTGGGGTTGGTGCGTCAGAACATCAAACGCCGCGGTGCTTCCCGCGATACCCGGCGAACAGCGCACGAATGGAGGCGAGATCGACCTCGATGTCCGCACTGGCATTCACCAGCGGTCCCACCGTGAACGTCTTCGTCGGATAATCGATGAAGACGGTCTGGATAGGCACGTCGGCAGCACGGGCGATGCGAAGGAAGCCGGACTTCCACTGCTTCACTGCCTTGCGTGTTCCCTCGGGTGCGATGCCCAGCCACATCTTGTCGTGCGTGGCGAAACGCTCGACCATCTGGTCCACGACGTTCGTCGCCGCGGAGCGGTCGATGGGGATCATGCCGAGGCGGCGCACGATGGGGCCGAACGGGCCGTTGAGAACCTCGCGCTTGATCATCACGCCCAGGTCGAGGCCGATCGCCGATTTCATCAGCAGGCCCCACACGCCGTCCCAATAAGACGAATGCGGTGCGCCGATAAGCACGACCTTGGGCAGGTTGGGCAACTCGCCGACGAGGCGCCATCCACTCAGGCCGATCGCCCAGCGGCAGGAGCGTTTCCACAGCGAGTCGGGCAGTGACGGCACCTGGGGCGGAAGTCGCTCGGGAACCCCGATCACTCGTGGCTCCAGTCGCGCGACCGCGTGCGCTTCACCTGGCCGCGCTGGGTCTTGCCGGTGAGCCGTCGTTCCTTGGATGCGCGCGTCGGTTTCGTCGCCACGCGCTTCTTCGCCACGACCGTGGCCTCGCGCACGATATCCGCGAGACGGTCGCGGGCGTCGTCACGGTTGCGTGCCTGGTCGCGGAACCGCCGTGCCTGGATGACCAGGACGCCGGCGTCGGTCATGCGGCGGTCGCGGCGTGCCAGCAGGCGGGCGCGGACCTCATCGGGGAGCGAGGGGGAGCCGGCCACGTCGAAGCGCAACTCCACCGCGCTTTCGGTGCGGTTGACATGCTGCCCGCCAGGGCCGTCGGCACGCGTGAAGCGCTCGATCAACTCGGCGTCGGGAATGGCGATGGAGGGAGTGACGATGAGCATGGCGGGACGAAGTCTAGCAGCGGTACGGCGCCTGGCATGCTGCGGCGCGATTTTACAGGGCGTCGCGCCAGTTCGCGAAGGCGTCGGTCCATGCGAAGCGCTGAAGCAGCTTGAGCCATGTCTCGTCCAGGCCGGCTTGCAGCGTCACCGGCCTGCCATCCACCGGATGCGTGAACGACAGGGCGGTGGCGTGCAACAGCAGCCGGCGCGAGGCGAAGTGTTGCTTGAAAAGCCGGTTGTGATCGCCGCGTCCATGCTGGCTGTCGCCGACGATCGGATGATGGATGTGGGCGAAGTGCTTGCGGATCTGCCGGAACCGGCCCGTACGCGGCTCCGCCGCCGCGAGTGCATAGCGTTGCTTTTCGTAGCGCCCCAGCGGAATGTCGACCTCGACCGTGGCAAGGCGTCGATAGTCGGTGCTGGCATCACGCCGTGGGCCGGTATCGCGCGAACCGGGCAGGGGGTAGTCCACCGTCCCTTCCTCCGGCTCCGGCCACCCACGCACCACGGCGAGGTAGCGCTTGCGCACGCTGCGGCCCATGAATTGTTCGCCGAGTTGGCCCGCCACTTCGGGAGAGCGCGCGACCAGGAGCACGCCGGAGGTGGCACGGTCGAGGCGATGCGCCAGGTGCAGGCGTCCCTCCACCTGCTCGCGCAGAAGATCGATCAGGAAGGCATCGTCCGGACCCACGAACTTCGAGCGGTGCACGGCCAGGTTCGCGGGTTTGTTGACGGCGACGATGTCGTCGTCCTGGTAGAGGATCTCGAGCACGGCGGTCAGGGAGTGCGACGCGGCCAGCCGGCAGCGAAGGAGGTGAGCCCCGCCACTCCGGCGACCACGGCTGGCCACATGCCGCGCGGCGCGAGCGTCCCGACCAGGGCGGCGGAAACCAGGAGCGTGGCGCCCAGCAAGCTACAGGCCACGAGCCGGCGCATCCGCCGCGCGTCTTCGCGAGCCACGGCCAGCGCCAGGGGATCGGCCACCTGTCGATGCTCGCCACTGGCCACCTGGCGCAGGGCGTCGCGCACCAGTTCCGGCATGCGTGGCGCGCTGTGGACCCATTCCGGCAGGCGGCGCCGCACGTCGCGCAGCGTGGCGCGCATGCTGTAACGCTCGCGCAGGATGCGCCGCAAGACCGGGTGCGCCACGGCCCAGATGTCGATTTCCGGGTCGAGCATGCGTCCCACGCCCTCGATGTTGAGCAGGGTCTTCTGCAACAGGATCAGTTGCGGCTGCAGCGTGAGTTCGAAACGTCGGGCGGTCTGGAACAGCTTCACGACGAGTTCCGCGATGGAGATCTGCGCGAGCGGCCGGGTGAAATACGGTTCGCACACCGTGCGCACGGCTGCTTCGAGTTCATCGATGCGGACGGTGGCCGGCATCCATCCCGCCGCCACGTGCAGTTGCGCGATGCGCGCGTAATCCCGCTCGAACAGCGCGATGAAGTTCTCAGCGAGCCAGTACTGGTCCGCTTCCGGCAGGGAGCCCATGATGCCGAAGTCGAGCGCGATGAAGCGTGGCTCGTCCACGCGCGACGTGTCGACCCAGATGTTGCCGGGATGCGCGTCGGCGTGGAAGAAGTTGTCGCGGAAGACTTGCTCGTAGAACAAGCGGACGCCCTTGGCGGCGAGGCGCTTGCGGTCGAGACCGGCCTCGTCGATCGCGACGACGTCGTCCGCGCTCACGCCGTGCACGCGCTCCAGCGTGAGTACGCGTTCCGTGCTGAAGTCCCAATGCACTTCCGGCACGTAGAGATCGACACCACTGGCGAAGTTGCGCCGCAGCAGGCTGGCGCTCGCGCCTTCACGCTGGAGGTCGAGCTCGTTCGAGAGCATCTTCTCCACTTCGGCGACGACTTCGAGCGGACGGATCTTGTCCGCGTTCGGATGCCAGCGCTGGGCCAGCCCGCCGAGTGCGTGCAGCAGGTCGACATCGCGGGCGATGCGCTTGTCGATACCGGGACGCAGCACCTTCACCACGACCTCGCGGCCGTCGTGCAAGGTGGCCGCGTGCACCTGGGCGATCGAAGCGGACGCCAGCGCGACCTCGTCGAACGAGGCATACAGCACGGTGACCGGCGCCTTGAGTTCGCGCTCGACGATGGCGCGCGCTTCGGTGCCGGGAAAGGGCGGCACCTGGTCCTGCAACAGCGCGAGTTCATCGGCGACATCGGCCGGCACGAGATCGCGGCGCGTCGACAGTACCTGACCAGCCTTCACGAAGATCGGGCCGAGCTCGGTGAGCGCGAGTCGCAGGCGCGCGCCACGCGGCAGGCTGCGCACGTCGGCGGAGGGTTTCGGGAAAAGCGGCCGGACCAGCTTCAGGGGGCGGAAGAGATGGGCTCCGTCGACGAGTTCGTCGAGCTGATACTTCAGCAGGACCGCGGCGACGCGCAGCAGGCGGGGAACGAGCCGCAGCGACGTCATGCGCCGCGTCCCTTCAAGGCGCGCTCCAGGCGCGCAAGGCGTGCTTCCGCGCGCTCGGCACGTTCACGGATGGTATCCACCCCATCGAGGAAGACGTCCATCTCGGCGGGCGCCACCGCCACGCGGCCTTCGTCGCGCAGCCAGTCCGCGGCGTCTTCCGTGAGATGGGCGGCGGACTCGCGGGCATGGCCGAGTGCCTCGCGCATGGCCTTCGCCAATGGCACGCCGATCACGTCGCCGAAGGTTTTCGCGAATGCCTCCTCGACATCGGGCGCGTACTGCCGCGCCAGGCGTTCGAGCCGGCGGGCCAGCTCGGCGTCACCCGCGATGTCCACCTTGCCGGGTGCCACGCCGTCGTCGTCGCGGCGCAAGGCCATGGCCAGCAAGCTGCCGGGCGACGCGGTGACCCGGAGACTGCCACCGTCCTCCGGCGGGCCGACCCGGAGGCCGCCCTTCTCGACGGAGATGCGCAGGGCCAGCCCCGGTCCCGTGAGGTACACCTGGACGCTGCGGCCATCGAGCACGTCGAGGCGTGCCCGGGTGTCCGGGTCGAGGTCCACGGCGCGGTTGAGCGCGGACTCCATGGCTCGTCCGGCGAGGACGCGCAGCGGGCGGGGCAGGAAGCGGTTGGGGCCGGCGTCGGCCGCAGGGCGATCGGAGGTCATGCGCCGGATTGTAGCTTGCCCGTACCCGCCGTTCGTCAGGCCTGCGGTGTCGCGCCTTCGAAACCGGCCTGGCGCCAGGCTTCGAATACCGCCACGGCGACCGCGTTGGAAAGGTTGAGGCTGCGGTTCCCCGGTCGCATCGGCAGGCGAATGCGCTGGGCTTCCGGGATGCCATCGATCACGTCGTCGGGCAGGCCCGCCGTCTCACATCCGAAAAGGAAGGCATCGTCCTGGGCGAAGGCCACATCGGTATGCAGGTGGCGGCCGCGTGTCGAGAAAGCGAAGACGCGGGGATGGCCGATGGCGGCGAGGCAGGCGTCGAGGTCGTCGTGCACGGCCACTCGGGCGAACTCGTGGTAATCCAGCCCGGCGCGGCGCAATCGGGTGTCGTCCAGCTCGAAGCCAAGCGGTCGCACCAGGTGCAAAGCCGCGCCGGTATTGGCGCACAGGCGAATCACGTTGCCCGTATTGGGCGGTATCTCGGGTCGGAACAGGATGACGTGGGGCATGTCCCCATTATGAGGCCGCGCGAGGGCAGACGATGCCATCGGGCGGCAGCGCGCAAGCGGTCGCCGTCGCGCTGACGGCCGTGCCGACGCTGGCGAGCTGGATGGGGTTGCCGGTGTAGGTCAGCATGTTGCCGAGGATCAGGCCGCAGACGACCAGGGAGGCGACCAGCAGGCTGCGCAGCATCAGGAGTTCGTGTTTCATGGTGTATATGCCTTGATTCATGGTTATTCGAAGGGTTCAGAACATCTGTGCGAGGGTGAGGCCGCAGATCAGCATCGAGGTGACGAGCAGGCTGCGGAGCATCAGCATTTCGTACTTCATGGCGTTCTCCTCATCTGGCGTCGGGTCGAAAGCCACCCGGCTTGGCAGGACTAGTAACGCAAACGCCGTGCCAGTCTTTAAGAGCGCGCAATCAGCTGATTCGCATGAGGTTTGTCAGGTGGGCCTCTGATCCTTTCCTGTCCGCGGACACTGACCACCCGTAAGCGGACACCGTCCGCACCCTGTCCGAGGGCCGATTGCGCCAGGAGGACGGCGCGGGCTAGCCTCACCGGGATCGAGGCCACGAAGGCCCCTGAGGAGCCGTACATGAAGCGTCCCTTCGCCCTGCTTGCCGCAGGGCTGATTTCCCTGGTCGGTGCCGCCACTGCGGCCCCCGCGTCGTCCGACGCGATTCCCGACATCCCCTACACGCGTTTCCAGCTGCCCAACGGCCTCACCGTGGTCGTCCACGAGGACCACAAGGCGCCCGTCGTCGCGGTCAGCATCTGGTACCACGTGGGCTCCGCGGACGAGCCCTCGGGCAAGACCGGGTTCGCCCACTTGTTCGAGCACCTGATGTTCTCCGGATCGGAAAACCGCAAGGGCACCTACTTCCAGCCTTTCGAACGGGCCGGCGCCACCGACATGAACGGCACCACGTGGTTCGATCGCACGAACTACTTCGAAACCGTGCCCACCACGGCGCTCGACATGGCGCTGTGGATGGAATCGGACCGCATGGGTCACCTGCTCGGCGCGATCGGGCAGAAGGAACTGGATACCCAGCGCGGCGTCGTGCAGAACGAGAAGCGGCAGGACGAAAACCGGCCGTATGGCCGCGTGGATGAAAACGTCCTGGTCAATACGTACCCCGCGAACCACCCATATCATCACGACACGATCGGTTCCATGGCGGATCTCGACGCCGCCTCACTGGCCGACGTGAAGAAGTGGTTCCACGATTACTACGGCGCGGCGAACACCACGCTCGTGCTCGCCGGCGACATCACCGTCGCCCAGGCGAAGGCGAAGGCCGAGGAATACTTCGGCGACATTCCGGCTGGGCCGCCGGTGCCGCGCCAACAGCCGTGGATCACGCCGCTGACGACGTCCACGCGTGGCGTCCAGCACGACCAGGTCGCGCAGACGCGCATCGTGCGCACGTGGATCGTGCCGCAGCTGGGCAGCGACGATGCCATCCAGCTCGACCTCGCGACGACCGCGCTCGGCGGCGGCAAGACCTCCCGTCTCTACCAGCGCCTCGTCTACCAGGACAAGCTCGCCGATGACGTCAGCCTGGGCATCGCGCCGTTCGCGCTCGCCAGCCAGGTGCAACTGACCGTCGATGTGAAGAACGGCGTCGATCCGGCGAAGGTCGAGGCCGCGGTGGCCGACGTGTGGAAGGAATTCCTCGCCCACGGCCCCACCGACGACGAACTCGTCCGCGCCAAGGTCGCCAACCGGGCCAGCTTCGTCCGTGGCCTGGAAAAGGTCGGCGGGTCGAGCGGCAAGGCGGTGATCCTGGCCGAGGGCCAGGTGTACCGTGACGATCCGGAGGCCTACAAGAAGGATCTCGCGCGGGCGCAGGCGGCCACCGTGGCCTCCGTGCTTTCCGCCACGAAGACATGGCTGACCAAGGGCGATTACACGCTCACCGTCCTCCCCGCCGCGCCGGGTTTCGATCCTGCCGCGGAAGACAAGGCGGTCACGGCGCTGGGTCCCGCACAGGGACGCCCCGCCGCGGTCACGCCGCCCGCCAAATCGTATGCCGTGGCGAAATCCGCGGTGGATCGCTCCAAGGGCGTCCCGCCGGTCACGAGCTTCCCCGATCTCGTCTTTCCGCAGCTGCAGCGCGGCAAGCTCAAGAACGGGATCGAAGTGGTGCTGGCCGAGCGCCACACGGTGCCGGTCACGCAGGTGCAGTTGCTGTTCGATGCCGGCTATGCGGCCGACCAGGGCCGCAAGCTCGGCACGGCCAGCTTCACGTCCTCCCTGATCGAGGAAAGCACCAAGACGCTGGATTCGGTCGAGGTCGCCCGTCGCAAGGAGCGTCTCGGTGCCTTCGTCAGTTCCAGTTGCTCGCTGGATACCTGTGGGGTGGGTCTCAACGCGCTCAACTCGGAATTGAAGCCGTCGCTCGACCTGTTCGCCGACATCGTCCGCCACCCGGCGTTCAAGTCGGACGATATCGAGCGCGTCCGTGGCCAGTGGTTGGCCGGCATCGCGCAGGAAAAGACCGAACCGACGGGGCTGGCGCTGCGCACGCTTCCGCCGCTGCTCTACGGCAAGGACCATGCCTATGGCATTCCGTTCACCGGCAGCGGTACCGAGAAGGCCATCGCTTCGTTGACGGCGGATGACCTCGCCACCTTCCAGCGTGACTACCTGCGCCCGGACAACGTGCGCATCCTGGTCGCGGGCGACACGACGCTGGCGCAGATCCTGCCCCAGCTCGATGCCGTCTTCGGCGACTGGACGTCACCCGCATCCGCGGTACCGAAGAAAAACATCGGCCAGGTCGCCGCGCAGGCGAAGCCACGCGTGTTCCTGATCAACCGCACCGACGCACCGCAGTCGCTCATCCTCGCCGGTTTGCTCGCTCCCTCCACGAAGGCGAAGAACGCCATCGACCTCGGCATCGCCAACGGCGCGTTCGGCGGCACCTTCACCTCGCGGCTCAACATGAACCTGCGTGAGGAGAAGCGCTGGGCCTATGGCGCCGGAAGCATGCTTTCCGATGCCCAGGGCCAGCGCCCGATGCTGTTCTACGCACCGGTCCAGACCGACAAGACGGCGGAATCGGCCGCGGAAATCCTCAAGGAAGCCAAGGCGGTGATCGGGCCGAAACCATTGACCGACGACGAGATCGCGAAGATCCGCGCCCAGCGTGTCCGTGCCCTCCCGGGTAGCTTCGAGACCACCGGCGCGGTGCTCGGCGCCATGACCGGCATCGTCGTCTACGACCGGCCCGACGATTACGTGCAGACGCTCAAATCACGTATCGAAGGCGTCGATCGCAAGGCGGCGGAGGACGCGCTCGCGGCCGTCATACGGCCCGATGCGCTGACCTGGGTCATCGTCGGCGACCTGCGCAAGATCGAGGCACCCGTGCGTGCGTTGAACCTTGGCGAGGTGCACGTGGTCGATGCCGATGGCAATCCGGTGAAGGCCAGCCACGCCAGCGCTTCGACGGGCAAGGCCCACGGCGCCCCGGCCGCATCGTCGGAAAGTAAGTAAAGCGTCGGCGAGGGCGTGAACGAATCGCGCCCTCGCCGGCATCCGTTAGCATATGCCTCGTCGTTTCCCCGGAGTTCCCCCATGCGCAAAGCCTTCGTCCTTCTCGTTCCTCTCGCCCTCTCGGCCTGTACCTGGGGCATCAAGCTCGACGATGGCGCGCGCAACGTGCGCACCGCCTGGAACGGCGATGTCGGCAGCTGCAAGGAGCAGGGCAAGGTCACGGTGTCGGTCATGAATCGGGTCGGCCCCGTCGACCGCAGCGATCTGAAGGTCCGCGATGAACTCGAAGTGCTGGCTCGCAACGAGGCGGCAAAGATGGGTGCCGACACGATCAAGCCGCTCGCGGAACCCACCGAAGGGTCCCAGCCGTGGGGTGCCTATAGCTGCGGCAGCCGCGCCGTGGAGCCTGCGCGCGGCAACAACACCCAGTCGCCCCCGCCGCAGAACACGGCCCCGCAGGGCGGCTTCGAAACCGTTCCGCTGAAGAACTGATCCGGCGGCGCCACGTGCGCCGTTCCTCATTCCTCGACAGTCGGCTCGTCCTGCGAATACGCCACCTTTCCCTGGCGGAGTGCTTCAACGAGCGACGTGACTTCCCGCACGACCAGCTCCGGCCGGTCCACGTGGATGTAATGGTCGCTGCCTTTCGCGATGATCCGACGGGATAGCGGTGACAGCTGTTTGCTCTCCTCCTGCATCTGGTCCCATACCAGCGAGTTTGCCTTCGCGACATCCGCCGGCCAGTTCGACGGCATGGATGCCGGGTCCCTCGAAAGAATCAAGATGGGCAGGCTAGGGAAGGGACCCACATGATGTGTCTCTTCGCCGGACCGTCGTACGGCGTCGAGTTCCGCTTCGAGCGCGTCGAACTGTGCCGGATCGCAGTTGTTCGCCTGGATGATCGCGCTGTAAGCCTCGAAGCCGACGGGCACGCTGGAGCAATCACCGTGCAAGCGATACCACCCGACGGTCATCAGGAATTTCTGCCAGGGCATCCGGGCCCGTTGGTCGTCCTGGATGGCGACCAGGGACTTCGGTACGCGGTCATCCTGAAGGGGCGTGGCGCCGTCGATGAAAACCAGGGCGGCCAGGTCACTCATGTATTGCCTTGCATAACTACGCAGGTACAGGCCCGATATCGAGTGGCCGATGAGCACGAACGGCTTATCGACACCGATGGCACCGACCAGATCGTGCAGTTGCGCCGCGAGCGTGTCCGCGTCATGCGGCCCCGGCGTCATATGGCTCAGCCCAAAGCCGCTGCGGTCGAATGAACAGACCCGCGTGACTTTCGCCAGCGCCGGCTGAACCTTCAGCCATGTCGTGAAATCGTCGCCCAGGCCGGTGCTCAAGACGATCGCGGGAGACCCTGTCCCGAGACAATAGACGTGCACGTCGTAGCCGCCGACTTTGTATATCTCGCCAGGAGTGTGCGCGGCGGCCCGTTGCTTGCTCAGCGCGAGCCGGTTGTAGGTCGCACCTGCGACAAGGAGCAGCACGGCCAGCGACAAAACCCCACTGGCCGTCATGACGAGGGCCTTGCGCATACGATTCCCCTATAGATGACGCCTCACGCTAATGCCCAGGTCGTCGGTCTGGTCAGTGCGGGAAGTCACGTGGATCGTTGTGCGGCCGGGTATGTCGACGATGCGCCCGACGTGAGGTACGTTTTCGGCAATGTGATCGTTGTCGAGCGTTTCCCCTCAAGGGCTACCAAGCATCTGAGAGGGGAGGGGTGTATTGATCGCCTACCGGGCGTTTTTTCCGGGGGCAACCATCATTGCGCTTCGCAACTTCAAGCAGGCTAATGAAATTATGGAACTTTTTCCGGTCAGTCTTTGGCTTGGAAGTCATTCACACCTGGCGCTGTCGGGTGGTTGCGGCCGCCAGAGAATACCCGTGGGAACTACTTCGTCTAATCTCGCGAGGCGACCAAGAGGTCGTAGGCGCGCGCAGAGCCGGTACTCTTGCGCGACAGGCGGGACAACATTACGGAGGGCTTAGGAATGGCCGGTCGATTCGTTATACGAAAGGGAAGTCAGTACCACTTCGTGCTACAGGCGGGGAACTACGAGACCATTCTCACGGGAGAGACGTATGTCGCCAAGGCTGGTGCACTTAAGGGTATTGAGTCGGTGAAGGTCAATGCACCACTCGACCATAGGTACGACCGCAAGATGGACAGGAGTGGACATCCTTACTTCGTGCTGAAAGCTGCGAATGGAGAGATTATTGGCACGAGTGAAAGCTACTCATCATCGCAGGCCATGGAACACGGGATCACCGCGGTCAAGACGATCGCTCCAGACGCGCCTACGGGAGACGAAAGCTAGTTTTCCCCAGGCGTTTTGATCCTGCCGAAAATAAGTTTCGGATGTGAACCCGCAGCGACTCGCTGCGGGTTCTTTTTTTGCGCTCGCCGTTCAGTTGATCCCTCCGGAACAACAACTACCGCTATTGAATATACACAAATGAACTATATACTTATGAGGTAACCATCGCGGGGTACCTCCCATGCAGCGTTTCGCCCCCACCGAAGCTCGCCTCGATATCACCCGGACAAAATATCCGGAGTTCCCGCGTGGGCCGGCCGTGCTCGTGCGCCTGGTCAAGCATCTCTTCAAGGAGATCAGTGACGAGGCGAACGCGGTGATGCGTCCTTACGGACTCAACCACCCCGAGTACAACATCCTGATGATGTTGTACGGCTCGTCGGACAACAGCCTGCATCCCTCGCAACTGGCCGATGCCGCGGGCGAGAAATCCGCGAACGTCACGCGGCTCACCACCCAGCTTTGTGAAAAGGGTTACATCGCGCGTTCGGGTAACGACGAGGATCGCCGCAAGGTAACGCTGACACTCACCCCGGAAGGCCTCACCCTCATCGAAAGCTTCCTCCCCGATATCGTCACGTTGCTTCACCGGCAGACGCGTAATCTCACCGCGAACGAACAAGGGCAGCTCGAAAGCCTGCTCAAGAAGATGCTGGCCGGGTTCGGGGAATAGACGAGCACGTCATGTCCGCTGCCAATCTTTCAACCAGCGCTCCCGTGACACGACAGGTCGTCGCCGAGACGCTTCGCGAAGAAGCATCGGTATGGTTGTTCGTGGTCAAGACCCTGATCGCGTTCTTCCTTACCGGCTGGATCGCGATGCGCCTGGACCTGCCCGCGCCATCCACGGCGATGTTGACCACGATCATCGTCGCCAACCGGCAAGCCGGCATGGTGCTGGCGAAAAGTTTCTATCGCGCGCTGGGCACGCTGGCCGGCGCCACGGCGGCGGTCGGCATCGTGGCCGCCTTTCCGCAGCAGCGCGACCTCTTCCTCCTGGCCCTTTCCCTGTGGATCGGCCTCTGTGCCGGCGGTGCCACGTTGTATCGCAACTTCAAGTCGTACGCCTTCGTCCTCGGGGGGTACACCGCCGCCATCGTGGCCATTCCGGTCATCGAGAACCCGCCGGGAGTGTTCGATTCGGCCACGGCACGCATCAGCGAAGTGTTGCTCGGCCTGCTGGTCAGCGGCGTCGTCAGCGATGTCGTCTTTCCGAGCCGCATGCGCGATGTGCTGCGTCGTACGGCGCGCGAACAGTTCGCGAATTTCGTCGCCTTCGTCCGCGACAGCACCGGTGGTGCGATTCCGCGCGAGTCCATGGAGAAAGCGCACCTGCGCTTCGTGCGCACGGCCGTTTCGTTGGAGGATCTGCGCAGTTCGGTGATCTTCGAGGACGCCGAGGCACGCGCGCGCAGCAACCACCTGCGTCTCTTCAACCAGCGTTTCATGGCCGCGTCGACCAGCTTCCAGTCGTTGCATCACCTCATCAACCGCCTGAAGCGGGCGCGCCGCGATACGGCGGCGAACCTGCTGATCCGTCTCTATGCTCCCCTGGGCGATGCGCTGGACGCACCCATCGAGGCGGGGGCGGCGGCGCGCGTGCTATTGCCCCGATTGGCAGCCGCGCGCGATACGATGCGCGGCAATGCCGGTGCGTTGCGCGCCACCCTCGACGACGCACAGGATCTGCGCGACTTCGATACCGGTGCCGCGCTGCTGCTTCGCTTCGTCGATGAACTGCATGACTATGTGGACGCGGCGGCGACCTTGCAGACGCCGCGCGTCATCGCCGGTTCGGCCGAGCGCGTTCGATTCGACCGTGGCAACGATTTTCTCGGCGCCGGCATCGCCACCGTTCGCACGACGCTGACCATGCTGGTATTGGGCGCATTCTGGGTCGAGAGCGCATGGCCCATGGGTTCCAGCGCGATGCTGCTCGCGACGATCTTCGCCGGACTCTTCGCCACGACGCCGAACCCCACGAGGGTCACCTGGATGGTGATGCTCGGTTATGTCTCGGGCATGGTCGCGGGTTTCGTCTGTGAGTTCTTCGTGCTGACTCAACTGGATGGATACGGCTTGCTCGTAGTCGGCGTCGCACCCTTCCTCGCCGTGGGCCTGGTCATGATGATGACCCAGCGGTTCGCATCGCATGGACTTGGCTGGGCCATGGGCTTCGCTTACATCCTCGCCCTGAAGAACGTGCAGACCTACGACCCCGCGCATTTCATCAACGATGCGATCGCCCAGGTCATCGGGCTTGGCGCGGCGGCCGTGTCGTTCGTGGTGATTCCTCCGGCGATCGGCAGCGCGTGGTTGCGCCGTCGCCAGCTGGCCCGGCTTCGTGGACAGGTGGCGCTCGCCGCGGAGGCGCCCTTGCCGGGTCTTCGTCATCGCTTCGAGAGCGTCAACCATGATCTCGTGAGCCAGGTGGTCGCGCAGACCGAGCCGGGCAGCGCCGATTCGCGTGCCTTGATCGCGTGGGCGCTGGCGGTGCACGAGACAGGGCGTGCCCTGATCGAACTACGCCACGACATGGCACGCCGGGAGTTGCCGCCCACGTTGCGCCCGTACCTCGAAGAGGCGCTGCGCACCTTGTCGCGGTTCTACGAGAAGCCCGATGCGCCCGGGTATCTGCTGGCGCGCGACGCGGTCGCCACGGCGATCGCCAGTGTCGGTGAACACGACGGCGTCGCGCACCTGCTCGAACACCTGCATCTCGTTCGCATGGCGTTGCTCGACGGCGAATCCGTCCTCGCCGCGTACATGCCCGACGCTCCCCTCAGCAAGGAAATCGTCCATGCCTCGTGAGATCGCACTTGGCGACGCCCTGGTCCCGGGGCTGCTCGTCTTCTTCGTCCTGGCGTTGCTTCTGCTGTGGTTGCTCGACGGGCTGGCCGGCCGCTTCGGCCTGTACCGCCTGGTCTGGCATCCACCGTTGTTCCGCCTCGCTGTCTTCGTCTGTGTCTTCGGCGCCCTGGCGCTGTTCCTGTACTGAGTGATCCCGTCATGAAATTCGCCAGCCTCATCCGTTTCGCCGTGACCGCCGTGGTCGTCGTCTTCGCGGCCTTCGTCGGTCATGCGCTGTGGAAGCACTACATGTATTCCCCGTGGACGCGCGATGGCCGTGTACGCGCGGAGATCGTGCGGATCGCGCCCGACGTCGCGGGTCTCGTCACCGACGTGCGTGTCATCGACAACCAGACGGTGAAGAAGGGCGACCTGCTGTTCGTGGTCGACAAGGCGCGGTACCAGAACGCGGTCGCGCAGGCGCAGGCCAATCTGGCCGCCGCCGAGGCCGCCGCGCGCGCCGCGGGCGCGAACATCAACGCCGCCACGGCCGGTGCACAGCAGAGCCGGTCGAACTACGAAATGTACGAAGCGCAGTCGGAACGCCGGCAAAAGCTGGTCAACAACGTCATCTCCGCCGAGGACAAGGCCAATGCCATGGCCGCCGCCAACGCCGCGCGCGCCGGTTGGCAGCAGGCGCAGGCGAGCACGAAGCAGGCCAGCGCCGCGCAACAGCAGGCGCTGGCCGCCGTGGCCCAGGCGCAGGTGGAACTCGCTTCCGCGCAACTCAACCTCGACCGGACCGAGGTGCGCGCGCCGGTGGATGGCTACGTGACCAACCTCGATGTCCGCGTCGGCGACTACGCCAGCGCCGGTGCGGCACGGCTCGCCCTGATCGACAGCAATTCGTACTGGATCTACGGGTACTTCGAGGAAACGAAGCTGCCCGGCCTGCGTATTGGCGACCCCGTCGACATCCGCCTCATGAGCGGTGGGGTCGACCTGAAGGGTACGGTGGAGAGTGTCGCGCGGGGCATCACCGATGCCGACAACCCGACCGGCAGCGACCTGCTGGCGGATGTGAATCCCACGTTCAACTGGGTTCGCCTGGCCCAGCGCGTGCCGGTGCGTGTGAAGATCGACACCGCACACCTGCCGCCCGGCACGGTGCTGGCGGCCGGCATGACGGCCACGCTCGTGGTGCGCCCCTCCGGTGGCGAGGCGGTCGCGTCTCGCTGAATCCGGACGGCGCTCGTTTCAGGAAACGGCTGGAGCGAGACGCTTCAGCCGCAGCTCCAGCCACTTGTCCACGTCGGGCCACTCGGTGGCGAGGATGCTGTAGCAGACGGTGTCGCGCAGGGAGCCATCCGGCCGCCTCTTGTGGGCGCGCAGGATACCTTCGCGCTTCGCCCCCAGCTTCTCGATCGCCCGCTGCGAATCCTGGTTGTAGGCGTCGGTATGGAACTCCACCGCGACCACGCCCTCGTTCTGGAAGGCGTTCGCCAGCAGCAGGTGCTTGCACGCCGTGTTGACATGGCTGCGCTGCCAGCGCCGCGCATACCAGGTGTAGCCGATGGCCACGCGGTAAGGGTCGGGCGTGATGTCGTAATAGCGCGTGGAGCCGACGATCTCCCCGCTGCCGTTCTCCCGAACGACCCAAGGGGACATCCGCCCTTCATCCTGGCCGCGCAGTGCCGACTCCACGTAGTCGGTCATGCGGCCCGGGGCGGGCACCGAGGTGAACCAGAGGTCCCAGAGGTTGCCGTCGGCGGCGGCGCGTTCGAGCGGGCCGATGTGGGCGAGGGTCAGCGGTTCCAGGGTGACGTAGGCGTTTTCCAGGCGGACGGGGATCATGGATGGCTCAGGCGTCGAGGTCGGGGATCAGCCGGCTTTCGATCCGGGCGATGGCGTCTTTCAGCAGCAACTTGCGCTTTTTCAGGCGGGTGAGCTGAAGCTCGTCGCGGGTGATCGCCGCCGCCAGGTGCTCGATGGCGGCGTCGAGGTCGCGGTGCTCCACCTTGAGCTCGGCGAGGCGCTGGTTGAGTTCTGCTGGGTCCTGAACCTGCATGGCATTGGGCCGGACGGCGAGGGAAGCACCGATTGTAACCCCGGGCGGGCGGGCCCGCAGCGGCTACAATAGGGAACCGCCCCGCCCGAAGCACTCGCCGTACCATGTCCGCCTCCCCTGAAGCCACGCGCAAGCACACCTACGAGACAGGCAAGCTGGCCAAGCGCCTGCGCCGCCAGGTCGGCCAGGCGATCGCCGATTACGGCATGATCGAGGACGGCGACAAGGTGATGGTGTGCCTTTCCGGCGGCAAGGATTCCTACACCTTGCTGGACATGTTGTTGTCCTTGCAGGCGAAGGCGCCGGTCCGCTTCGAACTGATCGCGGTCAACCTCGATCAGAAGCAGCCCGATTTCCCCGAGCACGTGCTGCCGGAATACCTCAAGGCGCGGGGCGTTCCCTTCCACATCATCGAGCAGGACACCTACAGCGTCGTCACCCGGGTCATCCCCCAGGGCAAGACGATGTGCAGCCTCTGCTCACGCATGCGCCGTGGCGCGCTGTACCAGTGGGCGACCGACAACGGCATCACGAGGATCGCGCTCGGCCACCACCGCGACGACATCCTCGGCACCTTCTTCCTGAACATGTTCTACCAGGGCAGCCTGAAGGCGATGCCGCCGAAGCTGCTGTCGGACGATGGGCGCCACGTGGTGATCCGTCCGCTCGCGTATTGCCGCGAAGACGATATCGCAGCCTATGCCGAGGCGCGGGCCTTCCCGATCATTCCCTGCAACCTGTGTGGCTCGCAGGAAAACATGCAGCGCAAGGTGGTCAAGCGCATGCTGGCCGATTGGGAGAAAGCCCATCCCGGCCGCAGCGAAACCATCTTCCGCGCGATGGGCAACATAGCTCCATCGCAATTGACCGATCGAAACCTGTTCGACTTCGCCGCCCTCGGCTCACGCACCGACGCGCCGCGCGCCGACACGCGCGCATGGCTCACGGGTGGCGACGCCGCCGACGACAACGACTGATCATCTCCCTTCACACGCTTCAAGGCCTGCCGATCATGACCCTGTTCTCTTCCGTCGAACTCGCGCCGCGCGATCCGATCCTCGGCCTCAACGAGGCCTTCGGTGCCGATACCCGTACCGACAAGGTGAACCTCGGCGTGGGCGTGTACTACGACGAACACGGACACGTGCCGCTCCTGCGCGCCGTGCGCGAGGCCGAGAAGGCACGGCTGGAAGCCCAGCTGCCGCGCGGCTATCTGCCGATCGACGGCATCGCGTTGTACGACAGCGCCGTGCAGAAACTGTTGTTCGGCGAGACCTCGCCCTTGCTGGCCGAGCGACGCGTGGTCACCGCGCAGGCGCTCGGTGGCACGGGCGCGTTGAAGGTCGGCGCCGACTTCCTGAAGCGGCTGAACCCGTCCGTCCCGGTGGCGATCAGCAATCCGAGCTGGGAAAACCATCGAGCCTTGTTCGAGGGCGCGGGTTTCCAGGTCGTGGAATATCCCTATTACGATGCCGCGACGCATGGCGTCGACGTCGACGCCATGCTCGACGGCCTGGCGAAGCTGCCCACCGGCGCCATCGTCGTGCTGCACGCCTGTTGCCACAATCCCACGGGCGTCGATCTCGGTTCCGACGACTGGAAGCGTGTGATCGCGACGGTCGAGGATCGAGGCCTCGTGCCCTTCCTCGATATCGCCTACCAGGGCTTCGGTGACGGCATCGCGGCGGATGCCGAGGCGGTACGCCTGTTCGCCGGGACGGATATCGCGTTCTTTGTCGCCAGTTCGTTCTCCAAGTCGTTCTCCCTGTATGGCGAACGTGTCGGCGCGCTTTCGATCGTCACCGCGTCGCATGACGAAGCGGTGCGCGTGCAGTCGCAGTTGAAGCGCGTGATCCGTACCAACTACTCCAATCCGCCGACGCACGGCGCCGCGGTGGTGTCCGCCGTCCTCAATCACGACGACCTCCGCGCGACGTGGGAGGCCGAACTAGGCCACATGCGTGAACGCATCCGCACCATGCGCAGCGGCCTGACCGAGCGCCTGGCCAAGGTCGGCGATTTCGCATTCATCGAGCGCCAGCGTGGCATGTTCTCGTACTCCGGGCTGTCGGCGGCGCAGGTGGAGCGCCTTCGCGTGGAATTCGGCATCTACGCCGTGAGCACGGGCCGCATCTGTGTCGCCGCGCTCAACCAGGGCAATATCGATCGCGTGGCCGAAGCTATCGCCCGCGTCGTCTGATCCCCTGACAAAACCCTTTCGCCGGTGGGCGCACAGCGCCCGCCGTGGCCATCCCTTCGCAAGAGATCCGTCGATACATGTTTTTTCGCAACCTGACCCTGTTCCGTTTTTCCGAATCCGTCGCGGCCGACCTGGAGCGCCTCGACGAGGCGCTTCCCGAACACCGGCTGCGCCCGGTCGGGCCCATGGAAATGGCTACCCGTGGTTTCGTCTCACCGCTTGGCCGCAATGAGGAAGGCCTGACCCATAGCGTCGGCCGCAACACGATGGTCACGGTGGGAAGCGAGGATAAGCTCCTGCCGTCCTCGGTCGTGAACGACGAGCTGGCCAACCGCGTGCAGAAGATCGCCGAGGAAGAGGGGCGCAAGGTCGGCGGCCGCGAACGCAAGAAAATCAAGGACGACGTCATGAACGAGCTGCTTCCGCGCGCGTTCGTGCGCAGCTCGCGCATGAAAGCCTATGCGGACAAGAAGAACGGATGGCTGGTCCTGGATACCTCAAGCCGGAAGTCGGCCGAAAACACGCTCAGCCAGGTCCGTGAGGCGCTGGGCAGCTTCCCGGCCGTGCCGCTGGCGCCCGAGGAGTCGCCCCGGATCCTCATGACCCACTGGGTCGCCTCGGGGGAGTTGCCGGCCGGGCTGGCCCTGGGCGACGAGTGCGAACTGCGAGATCCGGCCACGGCGTCGGGCGCCATCGCCCGGTGCCGCCGCCAGGATCTCGACACGGATGAGATTCGTGAGCACCTGCGGACGGGAAAACAGGTCTTCCAGTTGGGACTGGTGTTCGACGACCGCATCTCCTTTGTACTTGGCGAAGACCTGATCCTGCGTAAAATCAAGTTCACCGACGTCGTCCTGGACGAGCAGGCGGACAGCCCTGAATCGGCCGCGGCGGAAATGGACGCGAATTTCTCCCTCATGGCACTCGAATACGAGCGCCTGCTGGGCAAGCTGGAAGAGTGGTTCAAGTTGCCGCGTCCGGACTGACCGGGCGTCGGCGTCGCAGGTAATGATATGGCTTGGTGGGATGTTCGTCGGGATCGACACGAGACTCGCGACATGGCATCGGACGAAGGCGACTGGCTGGAACTGGCAACCCCCACGGGTGGCACCATCCGTGTGCTCAAGGCGGCGCACCCGCGTGCCCGCCGCTTGCGCCTGACAGTCACCCCCAAGGGCGCACGTCTCACCTATCCCAACGGCACGCATACGGCGCAGATGACGGCTTTCCTCCGCCATCACGCCGACTGGCTCGAGCAGAAGCTCGGCGAGTTCAACCTCGATGCCCAGCCCTTGCCGCCGCTACGCGTCGGCGTGCCCACCACCTTTCCCTTCCGCGGCGAGGAGATCACCCTCGACTGGTCGGAAGGGTCCTATCCCCGGGTGGAGCACGAGCCAGGCCTGTTGACCCTGGCCCTTCCGCGGCCGCACACGCGCGCGTTACTCGTCGCTCGCGGCCTGCTGGCCACCTACTTCGAAGCGCAGATCCGCCGCGATGTCTCGCGCTGGCTGCCTGCCTACATCCCGCAGATCAACGCCGCACCCACGGCCTTGCGCATCCGTCCGCTGAAGAGCCTGTGGGGCAGCCTGGACACGCGGGACAGGATCAACCTCGATCTCGCCCTGGCGTTGGCGCCACCCGCCGCGCTGCGCTACGTGCTCGTGCATGAGCTTTGCCATCTCAAGGTGCGCAACCACTCGCCGAAGTTCTGGCATTGGGTGGAGAGCGTGTTCCCCGATTACGGGGAACAGCGCGCCTGGCTGCGTGCGAACGGTAGCGGGCTGAAGATGCAGTTGGACAGGCTTATCGCGGACGTGGCCGATTAGGCTGCGGCGAGTCCGTATCGCCGACAGGATCGGCTCCCACCACGGCGCCGTCAGTGGGCGAGTGCGAAGCCCGTGATGATGCGCGCGGTTTCTTCCGGCTTCTCGAGCATCGGCATGTGGTTGCAGCCGTTCAATATGGTGGCGCCGATGGATGGTGAACTCTTCAGGCCGCCGCGCAGCGTATCCAGCGCCGAGACATCGATGATCTTGTCCTCGCGACACCAGAGGCCCAGGACGGGCATGGGCAGCTTGCCGATCACGGGATCGAGCGCGAACGCCTGCGCCGGTTGCTTCAGCTGGTTGAAGGTACGTTCGATGAACGCGTGGTCTTTCTGGTTGCGCGCGACCAGCGCATCTTCCAGGCGGCCGGGGATGTGCGGCGGCGTGAGGAAGATTCGTGCCAGCAACGCTTCCAGCCCGGCGCGGTCGCTGTAGAGGAACGGATTCGCTCCCGCCTTCACTTCGCGGGTGAAATCGTTGTCCTTGAAGGTCAACCCCAGCGAACTCATCAGGACGAGGCTGGCGACACGTTCCGGGTGCTGTTCCGCATAGATGCCGGCGATCGCGCCGCCCATCGACTGTCCGACCAGTAGAAAACGTTGCGCGCCGACGGCCGCCGCAAAAGCTTCCAGGCGTGCCGCCTGCGCGGGAATGCCGTAATCGCCGCCTTCGTTGCGCGACGATTCGCCCCAGCCGGGCAGGTCGGGAATGACGACGTGGAAATGGTCGGTCAGGCCCTTGGCCATTTCCAGCCAGGTCTCCTTGTTCGCGGCGAAACCGTGCAGGAGGACGATCGTGGGGCCGTCACCGCCTTCGTAGTACGACCAGGTGGTATCGCCGGCGACGATGGTTTTCTTCTCGACATGCGACGCCATGGCCAGGCGTGCCGCGTCGGCCTTGAGCAGCAACGAAGGGGCGAACAGGTAGACGAGCCCCGCGCCGATGCCGAGTACCAGCGCCACCACGACGAGGAACTTGAGCCGGCGCAGCAGCAGGCGCTGCCAGAGCGGGCGGCTATCGGAGGAAGCGGAAATCGGGGTCTTGGCCATGGAATGGGGAGCCTGGAACGGAGGACGCCCCGCAAGATGCGGGGCGTCGCGGAAGGATGCAAGTCTCGCGGCCGGAATGGACCGCAAGTTCGTGCGTTATTTCTTCTTCGACGTGCCGGCGAGAATGCGTTCCACGGCCTGCTGCGTCATCGGATGGTAGCCACCCTTCGCCTTGGCGTAGGTCTGCTTGGCGAAGGCGAGGCCTTCCGGGGTGCGGGCGAAGGCGCGATAGACCGGCGTGGTGAGGTACAGCCGGCCGATCCGGGTCATGTGTTCGGCGGCGGCCGTCCACACGTCCTTGTCGCCGGCGGCGATGGCGTGCGCATACCAGCGCATGCCGATCTCGGCGTTCGGCGTGCCCGTGAGGTGCCACGCGGTGTCGATGTCCTTGATCCGCGCCAACGGCGTGACGTCGGGCAGGCGATCGAGGAAGTACATCCATTCCTGGGTATTCCAGCTTTTCGCGTCGAGTTTGGCGGCGTCGAGCGTGCCCGCGAGGAAGGCTTCACGTTGTTTGTCGATGCTGTCGAAGCGGGGCGATGACGGCAGCGGCGCGTCCTTCGGAATGCCCGGTTGCCAGACCCAGGCGCGGGCTTCGGCTTCGCTCATCTTGCCCGGGTATTTGTCCAGCAGGTTGGTCTTGAGATAGGCGAACATCGTATCGGTGTCGATGCTCTGGAAGGCGAAATGGGCGAAGTAGCCTTTAAGGTAGGCATCGAAGTTGTCGCGGCCGAAACGCTGTTCCAGCGTACGCAGGAACCACGAGCCCTTGTCGTACGCAACCGATGACAGGGCATCGTCCGCGTCCGTGCCGCGAGGGTCGGGCGTGAGCTTCTGCGCGTTCAGGGGCATGTGGCCGATGGTTTTCTGCAGTTCGCGTGCGGACAGCAGTGCTTCCTCGTCGGCAAGCGCCTTGCCGTAGACGGCTTCGGTGATCCGCCCTTGCACGTAAGTCGTGAATCCTTCATTCAACCAGCCATCGCGCCAGGCGGCGTTGGTGACGAGGTTGCCCGACCAGGAATGCGCCAGTTCGTGCGATACCAGTGAGACGAGGCTCTTGTCGCCGACCAGGACGGTGGGCGTGGCGAAGGTCATGTTCGGGTTTTCCATGCCACCGAACGGGAACGACGGCGGAAGCACGAGGATGTCGTAGCGCCCCCATGCATAAGGCCCATAGAGCTTCTCGGTGGTCTCGATCAGCTTCTCGGTGTCCTCGAATTCATGTGCCGCCTTGTCGACCACGCCTGGCTCCGCATAGACGGCGCTGCGCGGGCCTGTCTCCTTCACCGCGATGTCGCCGGCGGCGATCGCGAGCAGGTACGAGGGAATGGGGTGGGGCTGGTCGAAGGCGAAGTCGCCGTCGAGCGGATGTTTCGCGTCGTTGATCGCGCTCATGACCACGCGGACATTCTTCGGTGCACTGATGTGGGCGTCGTAGGTGATGCGGATCGCGGGCGAATCCTGCAGCGGTACCCATGAGCGCGCATGGATCGATTCCGACTGCGAGAACATGAAGGGAAGCTTCTTGCTGGCCGTCTGTTCCGGCGCGAGCCATTGCAGGCCCGACGCTTCCGGCACCGTCGCATAGGCGATACGCACGCTCACGGGATGAGCGGGGGCTTCGACGGTGAGCTTCGAGCCCAGTTCCTTGTCGCGTGGGGCCAGCGCGAACTTCAGCGGCGTGGCCTTGCCCGAGGCGTCCAGGGCCTCGACCCCGGCGATCTTCAGGTCGCGCGTATCGAGTACGAGGTCCTTCGCCTTGGCATTCTTCCAATCGAGCTTCAGCGTGGCGGTGCCAGCAAGCACACGCTTGTCGAAATCCAGCTTGAGGTCGAGGTCCAGATGGGTGACGAGCACCGCGTCCGGCTGCGCATAGGAATGCGGATCGGAGGCGAGGGCCGCGGCGGGAAACACCATGGCGAAGGCGACGACGGGAAGCAGGCGCATAGGGCATTCCGGTGGAAGGAAGCCGGAAGTATGCCACTCCCGGCCCTGGTCCCGGGCCCATTCGCGGCGATTGTCGCGCCGTGCTACAGCTTGTAGGCGCGATGGATGGCGACGATGCCGTTGCTGAGGTTGCGCACTTCCACGTGCCCGAAACCGGCGTTGAGCATCATGCCCTTCAGGGTTTCCTGGTCGGGATGCTTGCGGATCGATTCGGCGAGGTACTGGTAGCTATCCGCATCGTTGGCGAACAGACGGCCAAGGCGCGGCAGGATCTTGAAGGAATGGACGTCGTAGAGCTTCGACAGGACCGGGCTTCGCACCTTGGAAAACTCCAGCACGAGGGCACGCCCGCCAGGCTTGAGGATGCGATGCATGTCCGCGAGTGCCTTGTCCTTGTCGGTGACGTTGCGCAGGCCGAAGGCGATCGTGACGGCATCGAAGCTGTTGTCGGGGAAGGGCAACATCTCGGCGTTCATCTGCGCCCAACGCAGTCCGGCCACGAGACCGCGATCGGTAAGCCGGTCACGGCCCACGCCGAGCATGGCGGCGTTGATATCGCCGACCACCACTTCGCCCTCGTCACCCACGACGGGCTTGAGCAGGGCGGCGATGTCGCCAGTGCCGCCGGCGAGATCCAGCACGCGGTCGCCCCGGCGCACGCCGCTCACGGCGACGAAGTGCCGCTTCCACAAGCGATGGATGCCGAACGACATGAGGTCGTTCATGAGGTCGTAGTTGCGTGCCACCGACGTGAACACCTGGCCGACGAGCTTTTGCTTGTCGGCCAGGGGTACGTCGCGGAAGCCGAAGTGGGTGGTTTTCTCGTTTTCCATGCCGCGCATGGTACTCCCGTTCACCCTGCTCCGGCAGGCGCCTGTCAGGGCGCTTCGTTGGGTAGTTTCGAAATCACTTCATGCTGGTGCCGATGGAACCTGACACGGGTTCCCTCCGGCGCACGCATGACATAGTGCCCCGCCGGCCCATCTTGCCGAATCAACAGGTCGGCCTGTGGGGTCCTGCTCCTTTCGCTCACCGTGAGCATGGTTCTGGGGTGAATACGCACGGCGAACATGTCTCCTCGGGCCGCCTGGACTCCACTGGCCGCGCGGATCTCCTCGATCGGCGCGGTGGGTGGGACGGTAGTGAGGCGAAGACCGCTCATTCGTCCATCGACGCGTTCAGTGCGAATGTTCGCCCAGTAGGGATCGAATCCATGGTTCCCCGCCGCCCTGGGGCGTTCGAGCGAACTGTTCTTGAAGGGCTTGCTGCCGTAATACCAAAGCTCATCGGGAACCTCCGCCAGCGTCGTGAGGCGATAGCCTGCAGGTATCCAGGTGGGGGTGGGTATACGCGGGACAATCATGTCGTGGCTGATGTTTGGCCCTGGGTGCGCCGGCTGTGTTTCCGCCAATGCGCGATTGCGTGCGTACGCGCGGGCGGTCGCTTCGTTCCAGCGCAGGCGCTGTGCCGCGGTTACATTGATGGCTGGAACGTTTTCAGTCAGTTCGCGGCGCATTTGCGTGCGGATGAGGTCGCGCTCGAAGGGGTCGGGAAAGGTGCGTTCGAACTCGTCGAGGTATTCATTGAAGATGTCGGCCTGGCGCCCCTGGGCGGCGGGAGCGCCGCGGCCGGAGCCGCCACGCAGTCCGATGGGGTTGTAGGCCCAGGAGCCATCGCGGGCGCGGTGGATGGCGGGTCCGCGGAAGGCGGGATTGCCGCCGGGCCGGCTGAGGCGCCAGGTGCCGATGTGGGGGTCGTGGCGGACGCCGTAGAGCTGACCGTGGTGCTCGATGTAGGAGCGGCCCTGGAGGGTGAAGATGCCCTGGTCGTTGGGCGGGGAGGTCTTGCGCACGCCCTTGGCGAGGTAGCTGGGTTCGAAGACGACGGCGGGCTGGACGGCGGGGCGGGCCTCGACGAGGCGGCCGGCGAAGCGGACGCGAGCGCCGAGGATGGCGCGTGCCAGGGGGGCGGAGCCGAGGGCCTGGACGGGCGCGGCGGCGGCGAGGGAGGCGTTGTAGAAGTCGGCGAAGTCGACGACGGCCTG